>NZ_JBDPLV010000060.1:0-75338 GCF_039871605.1 Acrocarpospora sp. B8E8
CGACGGCGGTGGAGACGGCGGCGATCTGGCGGACCTGGGAGGTCAGGTTGTTGGCCATGAAGTTGACGTTGTCGGTGAGGTCCTTCCAGACCCCCGATACCCCCCGGACCTGGGCCTGGCCGCCGAGGCGGCCTTCGGTGCCGACCTCGCGGGCGACGCGGGTGACCTCGTCGGCGAAGGAGGAGAGCTGGTCGACCATCGTGTTCATGGTCGACTTGAGTTCCAGGATCTCGCCCTGGGCGTCCACGTCGATCTTGCGGGTCAGGTCGCCGTTGGCGACGGCCGTGGTGACCTGGGCGATGTTGCGGACCTGGTAGGTCAGGTTCTTCGCCATCGAGTTGACGTTGTCGGTGAGGTCTTTCCAGACGCCCGACACGCCCTTCACTTCGGCGCGCCCGCCGAGACGTCCTTCGGTGCCGACCTCGCGGGCGACGCGGGTGACCTCGTCGGCGAAGGCGGAAAGCTGGTCCACCATCGTGTTGAGCGTGTCCTTGAGTTCCAGGATCTCGCCCTGCGCGTCAACGGTGATCTTCTTGGACAGGTTGCCCTGGGCGACGGCGGTGGAGACGGCGGCGATCTGGCGGACCTGGGAGGTCAGGTTGTTGGCCATGAAGTTGACGTTGTCGGTGAGGTCCTTCCAGACCCCCGATACCCCCCGGACCTGGGCCTGGCCGCCGAGCTGGCCTTCGGTGCCGACCTCGCGGGCGACCCGCGTCACCTCCTCGGCGAACGCGGAAAGCTGGTCCACCATCGTGTTCACGGTGTTCTTCAGCTCGAACATCTCACCGACCGCGTCCACGGTGACTTTCCGTGACAAGTCGCCGCGGGCCACCGCGGTGGTCACCACGGCGATGTCGCGGACCTGCGCGGAGACCCGGCCGGACATGGTGTTCACGGCGTCGGTCAGATCCCGCCACGAGCCCGACATGCCGCGCAGATTGGCCCGGCCGCCCAGTTTGCCCTCGGTGCCCACGTCCCGGGTCACCCGGGTCACCTCGGAGGTGAACAGCGCCAGCTGGTCGACCATGCCGTTGATGGCCTTGCCCAGCCGCCGCACCTCGCCGCGGGCCGTCCGGTCCAGATCGATGCGCCGGTTGAGGTCGCCCTTGGCGACCGCGTCGATCACATCGGCGGCGCCGGTCACCGGCGTGACCAGGGCATCGATCAGATCGTTCACCGATTCGACGCTCTCCGCCCACGACCCGAAACCGGGGCCAGGGGTGAGCCGCTCGCCGAACCTGCCCTCCTTGACCACCTCGCGGCGGACCCGGCCCAGCTCGTTGGCCAGATGCTCGCGGCGGTCGGCCACCTCGTTGAGCAGCAGCCGGATCTCACTCAGAATCCCAGGAGGCGTATGCGGCACTCGACGCCGGAAGTCGCCGTCACGCCAAACGGTCAGCGTGTCCAGCAGGGGCCTGAGATCGGACTCCGAATATTGGCGTTCGGTCTCATCCTTTTCAGCGATCGTGCGCATCATAAGGCCTCCTCACACGCCAGTCTGTCACGTTCCGTGGAAGTAAGGCTCACGCTTGTCTGACTCCGCGTCAGCCCGAAGTGTGGTAGGCACGAAGGGGTGACGTCCACTCTACGTGCCGTCCTGGCCGCCTCGTTCGCGGCGGGGGACACGGCTGTTCCCGAGGTTAAGCGGTTCACGCACGAGGTGCTGACCGCGTGGGCCGCCATGTCCATGGTGGAGGACGCGCAGCGGGTGGCGGAGACGCTCGTGGCGGCGGTTCCGTTCGGATCCTTCGAAGTGCGGTGGCTGCACAAGGGGGATTCCCTCCAGATCGAGGTCAAGGAGATCGGGCAGGAACAGTCGTCGCCGATCGACGCGCCCGATTGGGGGGTGACCTACCACGGCACGGACCGCACCCGGTGGGCCCGGCTGGACCTGCCCGGGGGAGTCGCCACGGAGGAGGTCGCCGAGCGGGTCGCCGGACCCGGCTGGCTGGGATTCCTGGCCGACGCCAGCGATCTGCTGGCCGGAACGCTCAATCCCGACATGGTGCCCGCGATCATCGCCCAGATCGTGGTGCCCCGGCTGGCGTCCTGGTGCGCGGTCTACACGGCGGAGCAGCACGGTGGGCCGCTGCAGCTCGCCTACGTGTGGCACGCCGACGAATCCCGCACCGACGCGCTCCGGGCCGAGCTGGACGGGCTGGTGATGCCCGCCGGCGACGATCCCGCGGAGCTGAACGTGGCCGGGTGGCAGGCCCTGGGGTTCCCGCTCACGGCCCGCGGGCGGCGTCTGGGCCTGATGTGCCTCGGGCGCCCCGACAGGTTCCCTGACGAGGTCAGGCAGCTGGCCGAGGACCTGTCCCGCCGCTGCGCCCTCGCCCTCGACAACGCCCGGCTGTACGCGCAGCAGGCGGCCGCCAACCGGGCCCTGCAGCGCAGCCTGCTGCCGCTGGAGGAGCCCAAGGTGCCCGGCCTGGACTCGGCGGTGATCTACGAACCGGCCGGCGAGACCAACGAGGTGGGCGGCGACTTCTACGACCTGTTCCCGGTCTCCGACGGCGTCTGGCGGTTCGCCATCGGCGACGTCTGCGGCACCGGGCCAGAGGCGGCGGCCGTCACCGGCCTGGCCAGGCACACCCTCCGCCTGCTCGCCCGCGAGGGGTACGGCGTCGCCGCCGTCGTCGGCCGCCTGAACCAGGCCATCCTCGAAGAAGGCGACCGCGCCAGGTTCCTGACCCTGCTGCACGGCGAGATCACCCTGGCCCACGGCGGCCTGGACATCCGGCTGGTGTCGGCCGGGCACCCGGAGGCGCTGCGGCTGCGGCCGAGCGGCGTGGTGGAGACCGTGGCCTCCCCGCAGTCCCTGCTCGGGGTGTTCCCCGAGGCGCAGTTCGAGGCCGAGGCCGTCCGGCTCGGCCCCGGGGACGTGCTGCTCGGCGTGACCGACGGGGTCACCGAGCGGCGCGCGGGCCCCCGGCTGCTCGACGACGACGCCGGGCTCGCCAAGTTATTGGCCGAATGCGTGGACCTGTCCGCGCGGGCGGTGGCCGAGCGCATCCGCCGCGCCGTGCAGGACTTCGCGCCGGAACCGAGCGCCGACGACCTGGCCATCCTCGTGCTGCGCGCGCCCTAAGGGCGGGCCAGCACCCGGTTGGCGAAGTCGATCTGGGTGCGCATCTGCCTGATGCGCTCCTCCACCACCCGGGAGGCGTGCGTGGCGTCGTAACGGTAGACGTTGTATTCGCTACTCAGGGCGTCCAGGTAGTTCTCGATCTGGCGGATCGGGCAGCGCGGGTCGTTCTCGCCGGCCAGCACCAGCACCGGGGCTTCGACCATGTCGGCGTAGGTGATCGGGGAGGAGGCCGTGTAGCGGTCGGGGAACTCGGCGGGGGAGCCGCCGATCAGCGCGCGGTGGTAGGCGCGCAGGCCCTCCGCCTCGTCCTCGTAGGCGGCCGTGTGGTCGGCGATCGGGACCGCGGCGATCCCCGCCGTCCACGCCTTGGGCTGGGTGCCCAGGCCGAGCAGGGTCAGGAAGCCGCCCCACGAGCTGCCGGACAGCAGCAGCCGTTCCGGGTCGGCGATGCCCCGGTTGACCACCCAGTCGCGTACGGCGGCCACGTCGGCCAGCTCGATGTGGCCGATGTCGCCGTGCAGGGCGTCACGCCAGGCGGAGCCGTACCCGGCCGAGCCGCGGTAGTTGATGCGGATCACCGCGAAGCCGCTGTCCACCCAGGCGGCCACGTGCGGCTGGAAGGAGTCGTCGTCCTGCGCGGACGGGCCGCCGTGCAGCAGGAACACGGTCGGGTACGGCTGCGGCGTGCCGATCGGCCGGGACACCAGGGCGTGGATGCGCCCGCCTGGCCCCTCCACGTCGATGTCCTCCAGCGGCACCGACGGCGGCGCGGTCGGGCCGGGGTTGATCACCACGTGGCCGTTGCTCGACCTGATCACCGGGGCCTGGGCGGCGCTGGACCAGGAGTATTCGACGGTTCCGTCCGGGCGGGCCACGGCGGCGTCGATCACGCCGTGCGGGGTGTCGATGGGGGTCATGGCGCCCCCGGCCAGGTCGTACCTGAGGAGTTCGGTGCGGCCTCGGTGGTTGTGCACGATAAGCAGGGAACGGCCGTCCACATACCAGTCGGCGGTGACCTCGCCGGGCACCCGCAGGTAGATCTCGCGCTGCTCGCCGGTGACCGGATCCCACACCAGCGGCTCGTGGCGGCCGCGCCGCTCGTGCAGCACCAGCAGGCGGCGGTCGCCCAGCACGGGCGCGAACCTGATGCCGGTCACGCCCTTGCCGGAGCCGTCGCGCAGGTCGCCGACGACCGTGCCGTCGGACTTCAGCACGCGCAGCGCGGGGTGGCGCGAGTCGCCGTGCTCGCTGTGGTTGATCGCGATCAGCGAGCCGTCCAGCGAGATCCCGGCCACGGACGCGAACTCGTCGTGCTCGTAGAGGAGCTTGGGGTTCTCGTTGTCGTGCACGAGAACGACCTGGAAACCCTTGCGGCAGGCGCGGCCGATGGCGGCCGTGCCGTTCGCGGCGAGCCCGAGGCCGCACGGGTAGCCGGGGGAGACGTTGACGGGTTCGGCCGGACCGCCGCCGAAGGGCTGGCGGATCCAGACGCCGTACTCATCGCCGTCGGTGTCGGCGAACCACCAGATCCACTGGCCGGTCGGGTCCACGTCGCCGTGCGCCGTCCCGTTCGGGCGGTTGGTTACCTGCCGGGTCTGCCCGGTGGCGCGGTCCCAGGCGTAGATCTCCCAGGTTCCGGAGGTGTTGGAGCGATAAACGGCGTGATGGGGGGCCTGGCGTGCCCAGACCGGCAGCGTCGTGCGTGGGGCGCGGAACCTGGCCTGCCAGCGTTCCTCGGCCTTCATCGGTGATTCCTCCCGGGGTCCGCCGTTAAGTATGTCTCGTCGGTCTCCAGAACGGCCCAGAAATTGGGGATGTTACGGGCGAATTTACGGCTAAAACTCCCTCCGGTCACTAGGGTCACAACCGCGAGGTTTCACCCCCGTGGTCGCCAGCCTGTGATCAGCACCGACGCCCGCACCGTGACCGGATCCGGAAGCGCGTCCAAACGCGTTTCCCGGTCATGCCAAGCGCTCGGCCCCATCCCCACGACCTCCGCGACCGCCTTGTGGCCAAGCTCCACGTCAAATCCCAGCCGATCCTGTACGGCTAACGCGAACCAATCCCCCAAAGCCGCCGCCAACCGCCCTTCCTTGTCCTCCTCGACCCGCAGCAACCCCAGCCTCTCCACGAGCGGGCTCAGATGATCGGGTCCGGGCGTGACCGTCACCAGCATGCCCCCGGGTTTGAGCACCCGTGCGAACTCGCCGGGATTGCGCGGCGCGAACACGTTCAGCAGCACGTCAAGCACATTGTCCTTGACCGGCAGCGGCTTCCACACATCGGCCGCGACCGCGCCGATCCGGGGATGCGCCCGCGCGGCCCGCTTCAGCGCGTGCTTGGACACATCCAGGGCCAGCCCGACTCCTTTGATGGCCTTGGCGAGATAGAACCCCGTTCCCGCGCCCGCATCCCCCACGATCTGCCCCGGCCCGCAGAGATCGGCCAGCCGGGAAGCGATCGGGTCGTAATACCCGGCAGCGAGAAAATCATCCCTGGCCACGACCATGGCCGGAGTGTCGGCCGTGCCCGGTCGCGTCGATCCGGTAAGAAGGTTGACATATCCTTGTTTGGCGATGTCAAACCCATGTTTATGCGTACAAATCACCGATTCGGGCAGCAAGGAGAAGGATCCCTGACACACCGGACAACGAAGCAGTTCCAATACGTCGACAAGCACCTGTTCAGTAAAACAGCAAGTCGACTGCAAGCCGCAGGGGGTGCAATAGGCACACCACTAAGGAGAACGAAATGACCAGGATCCGCCGCTGTTGCCCGCGATGCCACACCGTCCTCGACGAGGGCCCCATCCTCTACCGTTGCGCCCGCTGCCAGTGCGCCGTCTACGCCGCCGACCTCGACTTCGACTACCCGCTCGTCACCCGCTCAGCACGCTGATCAAGCGTCGGCGCCGACACCCGGTGGATGTCCTGCAGGTCAGTGCCAACCGCTGTACCCGCTCGACCGGTGCCTCGATGTCGTTCTTGCGGCGCGGGAATGATCTGCACCGCCAAATCAGGTTCTCGCGCGGTATCAAAGATATTGTGCGGTAATGCCGTACCAGCCGAGGGTCTTCGCGGGGGTCGAGGTGGTCGCGCTCTGCGACGCCGTCGGGCCGATGGGGGCCGCCATCAGCCGCCCGCTACCCGAACTCTTCCCTGGTGGGAGCTTCGCCGACGGCGAGGACTGGATCCTGCACTTCCACTGCCACCTGCTCCGCGCGGCCGGCGGCACGGTCCTGGTGGACACCGGGATCGGCGGCCTGGACTCGCCCGCGTCCGGCTGGGCGCCGGTGCCGGGACGACTGGAAGCTGAACTCGCCGCGGTGGGCGTGACGCCCGAAGACGTGGACGTGGTCGTCCTGACCCACCTGCACAGCGATCACGCCAGCGGCGCGGTCGTGGACGGCGCGCCCGCCTTCCCCAACGCCCGGTACGTGATCCAGCAGACCGAACTCGACTGGTCGGGCGGCGGCCTGATGCGCGACCGGGTGATCCGCCCGCTCAAGGACGCCCTCCAGATCGTCCACCGCACAGCCGAACCGGTCCCCGGCATCAGGGTCGCCCTCGCGCCCGGCCACACCCCCGGCCACCAGATCGTCGAGGTCGGCGACCTGATCATCTCCGGTGACGCACTGCTCCACGAAGCCCAGCTCGCCGACCCGTCGATCCGCTACCTCTACGACGACGACCAGGAGACGGCCGTGAAGACGCGGACCGCCCTGGTGAACCGCGCGACCGTGCTGGCCACCGGTCACTTCACCAACCCGTTCACGCCGGTGCGATCAGGTGATACCGCCTGAGCCTGCTGGCGCCGTGCCCTCGCCCGGTAGCGCAGCAGCTGCCAGATCGCGATCGCCCAGATCGGATACTGCGCCGCCAGAGCCAGCCGGAAGTCGCCGTGCACATCCAGGCCGATCCCGATCAGGCCCAGCAGGGTCACGGTGACCAGGAAGCCGCCGCCGTTGACGATGCCGGTGGCCACGCCGATGCGCTCGGCCGGGTTGAACGTCCGCGCGTAGTCGAAGCCGATCACCGAACCGGGGCCGTTGGCGGCCAGCACCACCATGTGCGCGATCAGCAGCCAGCCGGGCGCGGGCCCCGGCCACAGCAGCACGACCGTCCAGGACGCGGTCGTGCTGGCGACGATCGCCAGCACCATCCAGGAGCGCCGGGTCGGGAAACGTCCGGCCAGCCAGCCGAACAGCGGGTTGTAGGCGAGGGACAGCACGGTGAGCGCCGTGATCAGGCCGCCTGCCGCCTGCGGGCTGAGACCTTGCTCCTTGACCAGGAACGGGTATCCCCAGAGCAGGAGGAAAGCCGCTCCCGACGACTGCGTCGCGGCGTGCGTCCACATCCCGAGGCGGGTGCCCGGTTCCGCCCAGGCGGCGCGTACGCCCCGGGCTTCGCCGGCACCGTCCGGACGGCCTTCGCGTAACCCCACCAGCACGACGATCAGCGCGAGCGCGCACAATCCGGCGGCGCCGAGGAAGGTGGGCGTCCAGCCGTGCCGGTGGAGGGCGGTGATCAGCGGTACGGCCGCGGCGATCCCGCCGATGGCGCCGAGCAGGCCGGTGAGCTGGACCATGAGCGGGTTGCGGTGGGACGGGAAGGAGAGGTTGATCATCCGGATCACGCTGATGAACGTCATCGCGTCGCCGCCGCCGACCAGCACCCTGGCGGCGACCGCGCCGAGCGCCCCGGTGGACAGGGCGAAGACCAGCTGCCCCAAGCCCATGATCAGGGCTCCGGTCAGCAGCATACGTTTGGAGCCGAACCGGTCGACCAGGATGCCGACCGGGATCTGCATTCCGGCGTACACGAGCAGTTGCAGCATGGCGAGCACGGACAGACCGGCCGCGCCGAGGCCGAAGCGTTCGGCCGCGTCCAGGCCGCTCACGCCGAGTGTCTGACGTTGGAAGACGGCCACCGCGTACCCGAAAACGCCGACCAGCCAGAAAATCAGCGCCTTCCGTCCCCCCGCCATACCGACAACTTTACCTTTACTATATTTTTTCGGGATAAACGGGGTGGCTGGTTGGCAGTGCCGAGGGGAATCCAGCAGGATCTGGTGGATGAGAACCCGGATCTTGGCCGTCGCGGCGCTTTTGTCCCCTCTTGTCCTACCGGTTAGTGCGGCCGCCGCGACCGCGCCCGTTTCCGGAGCGGTCTTCTATCGCTTTTCCGACAAATCCGACATCTACCGCTACCTGGCGGGCAAGTTCACCAAGACCAGCGTCGACGGCGCCGGGCAGTTCTCCGCTTCGCCGGACGGCAAGAAGGTGGCCTGGGTCGACTACAACAGCAAGCTGCACGTCACCTCCGGCAAGACCGACAAGATCGTCGCCAAGAACGTGATCTTCGGGGCGCCGTGCGCCACGCCGGTCTGGTCGGCCGACTCCCGGCGGCTGGCGTTCCCGATGACCGGCACCGAGAGCACCGCGCCGATCGGCGTGGTCAACGCCGACGGCACCGGCGCCAAGAAGGTCGGCCGCACGTACGGCGTCTGCCATCTGGCCTGGTCGGCGAACGGCCGCTACCTGGCCGGCTACGCGGGCACCACCGACGGCGTGCACCTGCTCGACCTGACCACCGGCAAGACCCGCAAAGCCGCGGGGATCAAGCTCGCCAACCATGTGCAGAGCCTCTCGCCCGATGGGCGGAAGGTGATCATCCATGCGATCAAGCCGTCCGACCCCGGCGGCGACGGCGCCTGGCCGACCTATTTCCGGCCGACCGTGGTGGACACGGTGACCGGCGCGAAGCTCACCATCCCCGTCACGGGCACCCTGATCGGCGCGATCTACCTCCCCGACGGCCGCCTGGCGGTCCGGGTCAAGGGCGCGACCCGCAACACGGTGGTCGTGCTCAGCAAGACCCTCAAGCCGGTCCAGAAGTTCGCCGAGCCCGCCAGCGTCCGCGCCATGGGCCTGCTTCAGCTGCTCTGAGGCCCGCAGGACAGGTAGGTGCAGACCGAGTCCGCCCGCGCCCGCTGGCTCGCCGTGAACCGCTCCAGCAGGTGCGGCGGCAGCAACTCGGCCGCCTGCTCCGCCGTGAAAAAGCCGTACGCGTCAAGCTCGTCCTCCTGCAGCACGATGCCGTCCCCGTCCGGCAGGGTGCCGCAGTCGAACATGAAGTGCACCAGCGCGTACGGCCGGTCGGTCAGCTCGGGCACCCAGTGCACGGTCAGCAACCGCCCGACCGGCAACTCCAGCCCGAGCTCCTCCTTGACCTCGCGAGCGCACCCGGCCTCAGGGGCCTCGCCGTCGTCCACATGCCCGCCCGGCCACCCCCAATGGTCCCGGTAGTTGGGTTTGACCAGCAGGACGCGGTCGGCGGGATCGGTGATGAAGGCTCCGGACGCCGCGATCACTCGATACAGCCCGGCGTAGAACTCGTCAGCGGGGATCACGACCAAGAGCGTAGCCGGGGGTATCCCCCACCCTGATACTCGGGTTTTCCCCTAGACCTTCCGGACGAGAGGTGTAGCCCCTAGGCAGTACACCTGAATTGGCTGTTCAGGCGGATGTTTCTCAACTGATCCATTCCTACGGTTAAGAAAAACGTAAAGGGGATCAGACATGAGAACGAGGAGAAACCTGGCCGCCACGGTCGGGGGTTGGAGCGCCCGCCACCGGTGGTGGGCGCTGCTGATCTGGGTGGGCTTTGTGGCCGCCGCGACCTTCGCCGGGAGTGTGGTGGAGACGGGGGAGATGCGGAGCTATGAGAGCTCCAACGGGGACTCCCGGGTCGCGGAGCAGATTCTGGACGAGGCGAACTACAAGAACGTGGCGGGCGAGGTCGTGTTCGTCCAGAGCGACACGCTCGTGGTGGACGATGCCGAGTTCCGGGCGGCGGTGGCGGCGGTCACCTCGGCGGTGAACGGCACCGGGCAGGTGGAGCACGTGCGCACGCCGTACGACGCGGAGCCTTCGCCGGTCAGCGAGGACAAGCGCACCACGCTCGTGCAGTTCGACATGAAGGGCGACGGGGAGACCGCCAACGAGCGGGTGCAGCCGGTGCTGGACGCGGTCGCCAAGGTCGCGGCCGCCCATCCGGACCTGCGGATCGAGCAGGCGGGTGGCGCCAGCGCGAACAAGTTGATCGGCGAGGCCATCGACCAGGACTTCGTCCGGGCCGAGCAGCTCTCGCTGCCGATCACGCTCGGCATCCTGCTGGCCGCCTTCGGCGCGCTGCTGGCGGCGCTGATCCCGGTGGCGCTGGCGATGACCGCGATCTTCTCGGCCACCGGCCTGCTCGCGCTGACCAGCCAGCTGCTGCACGTGGACAGCGCCACCACCAACGTGATGCTGCTGGTCGGCCTGGCCGTCGGGGTGGACTACTCGCTCTTCTACATCATGCGGGAGCGTGAGGAGCGGGCGAAGGGCCGGGACAAGCGCCGGGCGATCGAGATCGCTGCGGCCACCTCGGGCCGGGCGGTGCTGGTCTCCGGCATCACGGTCATCGTGGCCATGGCCGGGATGTTCCTGACCGGCAACGGCGTCTTCATGGGCTTCGCCGAGGGCACGATCCTCGTCGTGCTGACCGCGGTGGTCGGCTCGCTGACCGTGCTGCCCGCGCTGCTCTCCCTGATCGGCGACAAGATCGACGCTCGGGTCGTCCATGGCACCGTCCGGGTCGCGACGCGGGGGCGCGTGACATGGCGGCGCATCCTGGGCGTGCGCGGCGGCGAGAGCCGGTTCTGGCACGCGGTGCTGAGCCCGGTGCTGCGGCACCCGGTGCTCGCGATCGTCGTCGCCGGCGGGCTGCTCATCGCGCTGGCGGTTCCCGCGCTCGGCCTCAAGCCGGGCCCGACCACGATCGACGACCTGCAGGGCGACTACGCCATCGCGGAGACGTTCAAGTCGATCGAGAAGGCGTTCCCGGGCGGCAACGAGCCGGCCGTGGTCGTGGTCAAGGCCGCCGACGTGACGACCCCGGCGGTGACTTCCGCGATCGAGAACTTCAAGCGCGAGGCCTTCGCGACCGGCGAAGCCAACGAACCCTTCAGCGTCACGATAAATCCGGACAAAACGGTGGCGCGGATTGATATCGCGATCAAGGGCAGCGGCACCGACGAGGTGTCCGAGCACGCCATCCACACGCTGCGGGAGAAGGTCATCCCGGCCACCCTCCCCGGCGCCAACGTGACCGGCAGCACGGCCGGCTCGATGGACTTCAACGACCAGATGGTCAGAACCCTCCCGCTGGTCTTCGGGTTCGTGCTGCTACTGGCCTTCCTGCTCCTGCTGATGTCCTTCCGCTCCCTGGTGGTCGCGATCAAGGCCATCGTGCTCAACCTGCTCTCCGTCGCCGCCGCCTACGGCGTGCTCGTCCTGGTCTTCCAGGATGGGTACGGCGAGAGCCTCCTCGGCTTCCAGTCCACCGGAACCATCACCGACTGGCTCCCGCTGTTCCTGTTCGTGATCCTCTTCGGCCTCTCGATGGACTACCACGTCTTCATCCTGAGCCGGATCCGGGAGGCGTACGACAAGGGCATGCGCACCGAGGACGCCATCCGGCACGGCATCACCAGCACGGCGGGCGTGGTGACCAGCGCTGCGCTCATCATGGTCGCCGTCTTCGCGGTCTTCGCCACCCTCTCCCTGCTGTCCTTCATGCAGATGGGCATCGGCCTGGCGGTGGCGATCCTGATCGACGCCACCATCGTCCGGGCGATCCTGCTCCCGGCCACCATGAAACTGCTCGGCGACTGGAACTGGTATCTACCGCGCTGGCTCGGCTGGCTGCCGGCCCTCTCGCACGGCGACGACGACGAAGTCGCGTCCCCGCCGAGGGAACCCGCACTCGTCTGACCCGCCCTGAAGGCCTCGTACCCGGTACGAGGCCTTCAGGCGTCGATAGCCGCGGGGCGTTCGATCAGGGACTCGGGGATGACCACGATCGCGGTGGTGCCGCCGTAGGGGGACGGGCGCAGGCTCACCGTGATCTGGTTGCGGTGGGCGAGGCGGCCCACCACGAACAGGCCGAGCCGGTCGCTGTCGGCGAGATCGAACTCCATCGGCCCGGCCAAACGCTCGTTCATGGCCGCGAACTCGGCGCCGTTCATGCCCAGACCCCGGTCCTCCACCTCCACGACCACCCCGCCGCGCCCGGGCTCGGCCCGCACGTAGACCTTCGTGTACGGCGGCGAGAAGATCGTCGCATTCTCCAGCAACTCGGCGATCAGGTGGATCACGTCCGCGACCGAAGACCCCGACAGCGACACCGACGGCATCGGCAGCACGGTCACCCGCCCGTAGTCCTCCACCTCGGCGAGCGCGCCGCGGACCACGTCCACGATCGGGACCGGCTTGCGCCAGCCCCGGCCCGGGACCGCGTCGGAGAGGATGATCAGGTTCTCCGCGTGGCGGCGCATGCGGGTGGTCAGGTGGTCCAGGCGGAACAGGTCCTCCAGGGCCTCCGGATCCTCCTCGCGGCGCTCCATCGTGTCCAGCTGGGTGAGCTGCTTGTGCAGCAGCGACTGGCTGCGCCTGGCCAGGTTGAGGAAGACCATGCCGACGCCCTTGCGCAGCCGCACCTGGCCGGCGGCGGCCTCGATGGCGGTGCTCTGCACCGTGTTGAGGGCCTTGCCGACGTGCTCGATCTCCAGGATGGCGTCCGGCATGGCCGGGACCTCGCCGGGCTCCTCGATCTCCTGGCCCTGCTGGAGCTGGTCGACGGCGCGCGGCAGCCGCACGTGGGCCAGGTTGAGCGCGGCGGTGCGGAGCTGGGTGAGCTCGCGGGTCAGGCGGCGGGTGAAGCGGACACAGATGATCACGGTCATCACGATGGCGACCAGGCCCAGGCCGCCCGCCAGGCCCACCCGCAGCAGCACGCCGATGGCGGCCGGGGTGACCCGGGCCACCAGGCGGTCCACCGAGGCGACCTGGTTGCGCTCCACCTCGGTCCAGTAGAGGTCCACGACCACCTGGGCCTCCGGGGGCGCGGTGCCGGCCGCGACCTTGTCCTCCAGGGCCAGGAAGTTGGCCTGGGCCTGGGTCGGTGCGTACGGCGCGGCCAGTTCGGCGTCGAGTTCGGCCAGGGCCTTGCCGTACTGGAAGCGGCGGGTGGCGGAGGCCTGGTTGAACGCGGCGCGGGCGGCCGGGTCGAGGCCGCCGACGATCAGGGCGCGCTGGCGGGCCAGCAGCTCCTTGGCCTGGCCGAGCGAGGTGACCGCGCGGGCCTGCCGGTAGATGCCGGTGTCGGGGACCAGGATCATCGTGTCGTACATCCGGAACGTGACGTCCACGATCCGGTTGTAGGCCTCGATCACGCGCAGCCGGGTGTCGCCCTGGTCGGCCTGGGCGCGGATCTCGTCCAGGCTGTCGAGCTGGTCGAAGACCGCGGTCACGTGGGGTTTGAGCTTCTCGTCGACCTCCAGGTCGCTGGCCAGCTCGCGGAAGGTGCCGACGGCGGCGTCGGTCTGGGCGCGCTGCTTTTCCAGCGGGCTGCCGGCGACCGTGAGCAGGCGCTCGTGCTGGAGCTCGATCACGACCTGCTCTGAGGGCGTGGCGATCGCGTTGACCAGCGAGTTGATCTGGAGGAGCCGCATGCCGTCCACGCCAGTGATACCGGCGGCGAACGCCCAGAGGGCGATCAGTGCGACCAGTGCGGGAACGACCAGGATCACAACCTGGAACCGGATGGGTCGAGTACGCATACCGTCCCTGACAGTTTGTGGTGGAATGCACCCCCAGAGATCATCGCTGAGGCTACACCCATTGGAGCGCTCGTGCCCCGATCATCTTCGGGCTGGACCATGGCCGTTTTCGGCATACTCGCTTTCGCCCTCGGTATCCTGGGCCTTCTTTCCCCGTCAACCCTGCTCGGCATGCTGGGCTTCGAGGCGCTTGACCAGCGCGCTCCTGGCGACTACACCCTCGTGTACATGGCGGCCTCCTCAATGGCAGCCATCAATATGGGGATTTATTACGTTTTCGCCGCCGCATCTGAGTTCCGATCGTTCTACCTGTGGACGGTTCCGTTCCGTCTGCTCACCTGTACGGTTTTCACCATCCTCGTCATCACCGAAGCCGCGCCGGCGGAGTTTCTCGGCGTCGGCCTCTGGGAGGGCGCGGGCGCGCTGATCACCGGCACGGCGCTGTGGATCGAGGCCCGTCGTGGTGTCATAACCCGATGGATCCCCGAGAGGCAGCCGGCCGTTTCGCCCGTACCTGGCAAATAGGCTGGACCACCCACGACACCGCTCTGCTCGCCGCGCTGTACGCCGACACCTGCGTGCATCGCTCGATGCCGTTCCGCCCGGTTCACCAGGGCAAGACCGAACTGATCGAATACCTGGCCTGGTCCTTCGCCTCCGAAGAGATCGTGCAGGTACGGTTCGGCGAACCCCTGGTGGACGGGCGTACGGCGGCGGTGGAGTTCCTCGTCCACGCCAACGAGGACGGTCAGCCGGTCACGCTGGCGGGGTGCGTCTTTGTGACCTTCGACGACGAGGGCCTGGTCACGGAGTCACGGGATTACTGGCATACGACCGAAGGGCATGTGGAGCTCACCAGGCCTCGATGAGCGCGCGGTCGCGGGCGGGCATGCGCAGACCTTTGGGAACGCTGTCCGGCGGGGGCGTCACCGCGAAGACGAACCTTCTGCCGGTGACTCCCGTCGAGCTCACGTAGTCGGCGGCACCCGCGTAGCGCGGCGGTCCAGGATGCAGGCGCGCGATCGCTTGCTCCAAACTCTCACCCGGCCGCACGATCGTGGACGGCAGCCGATCGCTCTCCGCGTCCGAGATCATCAACACGCCACCGTCGACCGCCGCGAGAACGGCCACGGTCAGTTCCTCGCATTTGGATCGCGCCGCTTCGTCCCGCAATTCGGCCAGTTCGGGCCGCTCCCAGCCGTGCAGAGAGAAGAACCCCCGTTGGGCGTGGATGCCCGCGACGACGGCTGGAAGCGTGTTGACCGGGAGCTCCGACACCGGAAACCAGGCGATTTTTTCGCATTTATCGGGTTCTGCGTTTATGGGGGTGCCTGACCAGGATCGTGCGACGAGGAAGAAGCCGATGCGGCTTGCGCAGCCTGGATTGCGGTGGTGCATGACGTGGACGACGTCGAGCTCGCCGACCTCGATTCCGAGTTCCTCCTTGGCTTCGCGCGCTCCGGCGGCGAGCACCGATTCGCCTTCGTCGAGATGGCCGGAGGGCATCGCGCCCCACTCGCCGTCCGCGTAGCCGGTGTCGCGGCGCAGCCCGAGCAGCACCCGATCCCCGTCGAACAGCAGCACGTGCACGTCCACGACCGGGCGATACCGCCGCCGCGCGTCCACCAGCGAGGGGAGGACGGCGGCGTTCTCGATGACGAACTCGCGCAACTCCTCCGGGACGAAGTTCACCGTGCCGACGTCCTCGGGGCGAATGCGCTGGATCTCGTGGCCGCTGCTGTCGTGTCCGTTCCGGCGGGACAGATCCATCTCGACCAGGCGGGCCACGTAGACCGTACTCCGATAATCGGGTTCGACCAGCGAGAACACCGGCACGACCGGGCCGGCGGTCGCGCCGAGTTCTTCTTCGAGTTCCCGCCGCAAGGCCGCCTCAGGCGAGGCGTCCCCCTTCTCGATTCCTCCACCCGGCGTGATCCAGTACGGCTCACGTCCCGCTTTATCCCGCCTGAACAGGACAAGCTCCTCGCCGTCGAACAGAAGGGCGCGGACGCTGTGCCGTACTGGATCCATAGGTTGATTATCCGCTCAAACGAGCCAATTCCTCCGGGGTGAGCTCCAGGTCGAGCGCGCCCAGCGAGTCCGTGATCGTGTCCGGGTGACTCGACCCCGGAATCGGGATCACGATCGGGCTGCGCGCCAGCATCCACGCCAGACAGACCCGCTGCGGCGACACCCCATGCGCGTCCGCGATCTCGCCGAAGGCGGCGTGCGCGCTGCCCAGCTGCCGTGCCGACCCCATCCCGCCCAGCGGCGACCAGGGCAGGAACGCCAGGTTCAGCTCCTCGCACACATCGATCTCCGGCTCGCTGCTCCGGAACCGGGGCGAGTACTCGTTCTGCACGCTCACCAGACCCGGCCCGAGGATCTCCGCCGCCTCCCGGATCTGCGCCGGATTCGCGTTCGAGATCCCGGCGGCCCGGATCTTCCCCGCCTCCAGGAGTTCCTTCAACGCGCCGATACTCTCCGCGTACGGCACCGAAGGATCGGGCCGGTGATGCTGATAAAGCGCGATGCTGTCCACACCCAGCGCCTTGAGCGACCTCTCACAAGCCTCCCGCAGGTACGTGGGACTCCCGTTCAACCCCCAACCGCCCCCGGCCACCCGGGTGTGCCCGCCCTTGGTCGCGACCAGCACATCGTCGGTGTCGCCACCCCAGGACGCCAGCGCTTTCGCGATGATCCGCTCGTTGTGCCCGACTTCACGATGCGAGGGCGTATACGCGTCCGCGGTGTCGATCAACGTCACTCCCGCGTCCAGCGCGGCGTGCACGGTCCTTACCGACTGGGCTTCATCCGGCATATGCCCCAGAACCGACATGGGCATCGCACCAAGACCAATGGCGCTGACACTCACAGTACCGATCTCTCGCGTTCTCATACGTCCCACCATGCCAACTGGAGTGGGCTCCAGGTCAAGCTGCCCGCTCCATCCACATCGGGTGGCAGAGTGGCGGGTATGCGAGTGAGCATCCTCGGGCCGCTCGAAGTGGTCGCCGGGGGCGAGGTGTCGACGATCGGCGGGGCCAGATTGCGGGCCCTGCTGGTCCGGTTGGCCATCGACGCCGGGCGGGTCGTGACGCTGGACCAGCTCACGGAGGCGCTGTGGGGCGAGGCGGCGCCGGCGGACCGGGCCAACGCGCTCCAGTCGCTGGTGTCCCGGCTGCGCAGGGCACTGCCGCGGGCGGAGCCGCTGCGGTCCGCGCCGGGCGGGTACCGCCTGGACGTGCCCAGGGACGACGTGGATCTGTACAAGTTCGAGCGGCTCGCCAGGGAAGGGCGGCGATCCCTGGAGGCGGGGGATCCGGGCACGGCCGTGGCGCGGCTCGACGACGCGCTCGGGCTGTGGCGCGGGCGTCCGCTGGCGGATCTCGCCGAGGCGCCCTTCGTGGACGCGGCGATCAGCCGGTTGGACGAGTCCTGGCTGTCGGCCACCGAGGACCGCATCGAAGCCCGGCTCGCGCTCGGCTCCCCGGCCGGGCTCGCCGCCGACGTGGCCGAACTCGCCGCCAAGCATCCCCTGCGGGAGCGGCTTCGCGGCCTGCTCATGCGCGCGCTCTGCGCGGAAGGACGGCAGGCCGAGGCGCTGGCGGGCTACGACGAGTTCCGGCGGCTGCTCGCCGACGAGCTCGGCGTCGACCCCGGGCAGGCGCTCCAGCAGACCTACCTCGCCGTCCTGCGCGGTCCCGCCACTCCCGTACGGCGGTCGCGGGGGAATCTCCGTACCGCGCTGACCAGCTTCGTCGGCAGGGACGACGAGATCGCCTGGATCGGCGCCAGGCTCCGGCAGGATCGGCTGGTCACGCTCGTCGGCCCCGGCGGCGCGGGCAAGACCCGGCTCGCCGTCACCGTCGCCGCCGGGTTGCCGCAGGCCGCCTGGCTGGTCGAGCTCGCCCCCGTGACCAATCCGGCCGACGTGCCGCAGGCCGTGCTGGGCACGCTCGGCCCGGCCTACAGCGGCGACGCCAAGGGCGACTCGATGGGCCGCCTGGTCGAGACGCTGTCCGGCGCCGAGACCGTGCTCCTGCTCGACAACTGCGAGCACGTCGTGGACGCGGTGGCCCGCCTCGCCGACGAGCTCCTCGGCCGCTGCCCGCGCCTGCGCGTCCTGGCCACCAGCAGGGAACCTCTGGGCATCCTCGGCGAGACGCTCTACCCCGTCCCGCCGCTCCGCCTGCCCACCGCCGACGACCTCGGCCCGGCCGTCCGGCTCTTCGCCGACCGGGCCGCCGCCGTCTCCCCGGGCTTCGCGCTCACCCCCGCCAACACCGGCCACGTGATCGAGATCTGCGGCCGCCTGGACGGCCTCCCGCTGGCCATCGAACTGGCCGCCGCCCGGCTCCGCGTCCTCGCCGTCGAGCAGGTCGCCGCCCGCCTGGACGACCGATTCCGGCTCCTGACCGGCGGAAGCCGTACCGCGATGGCTCGGCACCAGACGTTGCGCGCGGTCGTCGCCTGGAGCTGGGACCTGCTCACCGGCGCGGAGCGGCGGCTGGTGGCCCGGCTGGCCGTCTTCCCGGCCGGATTCACGGTGGCCGCCGCCGAATCCCTGGGCGGCACACTCGACCTGCTCGCCGCCCTCGTCGACAAGTCACTGCTCCAGCTCGTCGAAGGCCCCCGCTACCGCATGCTGGAAACCATCCGGGAGTACGCGCTGGAGCGCCTGGCCGAATCCGGCGATCTGGTCGAAACCCGGGCCGCGCACGCCGCGTACTTCCTGGACCTCGCCGAGACCGCGGAGCCGCACCTGCGGGGCGGCGACCAGATGGCCTGGATCACCACCCTCGACACCGAGCACGCCAACCTGCTCGCCGCCCTGCACTTCGCCGCCGACCGCGGCGACGCCGACACGGCGGTACGGCTCGGCGCCGCGCTCAGCCAGTTCTGGTTGATCCGCGGTAAACGCAGCGAATCCGCGGGCTGGCTGCGGCTCGCTCTCGACGTCCCCGGCGAAGCTCCCGAGACCGCCCGCCAGATCGCCACCGCGCTCTATCTGATCAACTCCGCGGTCTCGGACAACTTCGCCAAGCTCGCCAACACCATCGAGGAGCTCGAGGAGCTCGCCGATCTGTCTGGCACGGACGGGAGCCATCCGCTGCTCCTGCTGATCGAACCGGCTCTCGCCCTGTTCACCGACGACACCGCGCGCGGCCTGGAGCGCATCGGCGCACGACTCGACCACCCCGACCCCTGGGTCCGGGCGACCCTGCACCTGCTCCGCGCCTTCATCCGCGAGAACGACGGCGACCGCTCGGGCATGCACGTCGATCTGACGGTGGCCGTCACCCTCTACCGCGAGATCGGCGAACGGTGGGGTCTCGGGCACGCGCTCACCTCGCTGGCCGACGTGCTGCTGGTGTCCGGCGACTTCGACGGCGCCATCGCCGCCCTGGAGGAGGCGATCATCCTGGTCCGCCAGCTCAACCCCGACGACGACGCCGGGCACCAGCGGATCTGGCTGGCCCAGGTGCGAGCCCAGAAGGGGGACGTGGCCCGGGCGCGGGCCGAACTGGAGGAGATGGCGGTGCACGACACGCGGGAGTGGACGGTGCGCAATGTCGTCTTCGCCCGCCTTGGTCTGGGGGATATCGCCCGCTGGGTCGGCGATCTGGACGAGGCCGCCCGCCAGTACGGCCTGGCCGTCGCCGAAGTGGCAGGCCTGAACGAGATGCGACTGCTCGCGCCGCAGTTCCGGGCGCTGATCCTGACGTCCCGGGCCTACCTGGCCGTGGAGATGGGCGACCTGGAGGCAGCGGCGGAGCTCGTCGACCTGGCGGCCGACCTGACCATGATCGCGAAGGATATGCCCGTGCTGGCCAGGGTGGGGGTCGCCGCGGTGGCTGTCCAGGCCGGGCGTGGCGAGCCCGTCCGGGGCGCGGTGACGCTCGGGGCGACCGAGCAGCTGCGCGGGGCGGCGGACCGGCTCAACGCCGAAGTGGTCAGAGTCTCCGGTCACCTGGCCACCGTCCTGGGCGAGACCGCCTACGGGCGGGCGTACGCGAATGGCGTCGCGCTCGCCCGAGCCGACGCCATCGCGCAGGTGCGGTGCGGTTCAGGTCCTGCGGCGGTAGGCGCGCACGGCGAGTGGCGCGAAAACGGCCAGCAGCAGCACTGAGAACGCCATGCTCCAGGTGATGTGCGACCCCGCCGGGCCGCCCACCATGAGCGCCCGCGACGCCTCCATCGCGTGCGACACCGGGTTGATGTCCACCCAGGTCTGCAGCCAGCCTGGCAGCGTTTCCTTGGGGGTGATCATGCTGGTGCCGAAGGTGAGCGGGAACAGGACGAGAAAGGCGATGCCCTGGACTGAGCCGGGTTCGCGTACCAGCATGCCGACCAGGACGAAGACCCAGCTCAGGCAGAACGCGAACACGATCGTCAGCACGATGGCCAGCAGTGCGGACAGCGGATTGGTCTGGATGCGGAAGCCCATGATGGAGCCGGTCGCCATCAGGGAGATGGTCGCGACGACGTACCTGATCAGATCGCCCATAACCGAGCCGATGAGCGGCGCGGATCGTCCGATCGGCAGGCTGCGAAACCGGTCGAACACGCCTTTTCCGATGTCGGTGTTGAGGTTGACGCCGGTGGCCATGCCGCCGAACAGCACCGTCTGGACCAGGATGGCGGGCAGCAGGAACTGCAGGTAGTCGTGGGTGGAACCGGCGACGGCGCCGCCCAGCAGATACACGTACACCAGGGTGAAGATGATCGGCTGAAGGGTCACGTCGAGCAACTGCTCCGGCGTGCGAAGCGTCTTGATCAGGCTCCGCCTGCCCAACGCCAAGCTATGCCGCACCAGCCCGAACGGCCGCTCCACGGTCCGCACCGCAACCGGCCGGGCCATGGTCGTCATGCTCGTTTCCCTGTCCGTCAGTCGGGATGTCTGGGTCATGCCGCCTCCTCCTCGGTGTGGCGGCCGGTCAGGGTGAAGAAGACCTCGTCCAGGCTGGGGAGGCGCAGCGAGAGCTCGGTGACGACGATGCCCGCGTCGGCGAGCCGCCGCACGATCTCGGTGAAGGCCGCGTCGCCGTCCACGGGCACGGCCACCACGCCCCGGGTCGGCGAGTCGGCCGGGCGTCCGGCCACCGACGCGAGCACGGCGGCGGCGTCCTCCAGCCGGGCCGGATCGGCCGGTCTGGCCAGCACGGTCTGCCCCCCGACCACCCGCTTGAGCTCGGCCGGACTCCCGTTCGCGATCACCTTCCCGTGATCGATGACCGAGATGTCGTCGGCCAGCGCGTCCGCCTCCTCCAGATACTGCGTGGTGAGCAGCACGGTCACGCCGTCCCCCACCAGCGACCGGATGATCGTCCACACGTCGTCCCGCTT
Source organism: Acrocarpospora sp. B8E8 (assembly GCF_039871605.1). Classification (NCBI taxonomy): domain Bacteria; kingdom Bacillati; phylum Actinomycetota; class Actinomycetes; order Streptosporangiales; family Streptosporangiaceae; genus Acrocarpospora; species Acrocarpospora sp. B8E8. Next base: position 21,104 of record NZ_JBDPLV010000060.1, read on the forward strand.
GACCGGGTCCAACCCCGTCGTCGGCTCGTCGAGGTAGAGGACATCGGGGCGACCCACCAAGCTGGCCGCCAGGTCAAGCCGCCGCCGCATTCCCCCCGAATACGTCTTGGCCGTGCGATTGGCGGCCTCGGCCAGCCCGAAGTCGTCCAGCAGCTCCTTCGCCCGGGCCCGCGCCTCCGACCGCCGCAGATCCAGCAACTGCCCGATCAGGACGAGGTTCTCCATCCCGGTCAGATCCTCGTCCACCGAGGCGTACTGACCGGTCAACCCGATCATCCGCCGCACCTTGGCCGCCTGCCGCACCACATCCAGCCCCCCGACTGCGGCCCGCCCCTCGTCCGGCCGCAACAGGGTCGCCAGAATCCGCACCGCCGTCGTCTTCCCCGCCCCGTTCGGCCCCAGCACCCCCAGCACACTTCCCTGCCGCCCACCCAGATCGATCCCGGCCAGCGCGGTCGTCTTCCCATACCGTTTCACGAGGCCTTCCGCCTCGAACGCGAATGTCATACCACCAGCCTGGCCACCCCCACTGTCATCGACCGCACAGACCGCTGACATCTGAATGCTTCATGCGACAGGATTCGAACGGTCGGCCCGTGGGCTGCGTATCTTCGCGCGTGGGTGGTGATCCCGGGAGATTGGATCTTGCCAGGCTGATCGTTTCTGCGAGCATGGGGGGCGTGGACAGCGGTCGGCCCGTGTTTCGTGCCCTGCGTGCCGGGGTGTTCGCCGTTGTCTGCGTGTTGACGTCGCTGGGGATGCACGTGCTCGCGGGTGGGGCTGGTGTGCGGCCGGTCACGTTGGCCGGGGCGGCGGCTGCGACTGGAGCGGGCGCGTTCCTGCTGGCCCGCCGCCGTCGCGGGTTCGCCGCCTTGCTTCCCGCCGCTTTCGCCGCCCAGTACGGCATGCACCGCCTCTTCGGCGCCGGCGCCGTGGTGGACACGGACGGGCACCACAGCGGTGGCCTGTCGACCGCCTTGGGCATGGTGCTCGCGCACGCGCTCGTCGCGACGCTGTCGGCCTGGTGGCTGGAACGCGGCGAGAACGCGCTCGCCACCCTGATACGCCTGCTGGCCTGCTCGCTGCTTGACCTTCTCCGCCTCCTCGCCGCCACCCTGGTGGTGATTCCGGTTCGGTCGGTGGCTCCGATCACCGGCCCGGCTCCCGCCATCACGGGCAGCCAGATCTTCACCTGGACGCTGTGCCGCAGGGGCCCACCGCGTCACTAGGTCTTTCCCGCTCTCTTCAGGCCGCTGTTGTCGCCGCGGCTATTCCGTCATGGCTCATGACGTCCCCCTGCTGCTCTCCCCATGGAGAAACTCATGACCTCGGTCGAGGTACGCCCGGAGATCCCCTCCGTGGCGCCGGCTGCTTCCTCGCAGCGCTACCGCGCCTTCTGGCGCTGGCATTTCTATGCCGGTCTCTTCGTCGCTCCCGTGCTTTTCGTGCTCGCCGTAACGGGCGGGATCTACCTGTTCAAGGAACCCTTCGAAGAGTGGAACTATCAGGACGTCCGTACCCTCGCGGAACCCGTCGGGAGCGCGAGGCCGCTCGCCGAGCAGGTCGCGGCGGCGCAGCTCGCGCGGCCGGGTGTGCCGGTCATGTCGGTCATCCCGCCGGTCGCGTCGGACCGGAGCACACGCGTGATCATGGAGGGGGCGGAGTCGGGGCCGTGGGCGCAGGGCGTCTCGGTGTATGTCGAACCGTCGAGTGCCGCGGTGCTCGGGCAGATCGACGACTCGGTCACGTTCATGCGGATCGTCAGAACCGTTCACGGCGAGCTCATGTCGGGCGTGATCGGGGATCGTGTGGTGGAGACCGCCGCCTGCTGGGCGCTGATCCTCGTGGCCACCGGCACCTACCTCTGGTGGACCAGCCGCGCCCGGAAACGGCCGCGCCGCTCCGGGCGGGCCCGGCTGCGCCGCCTGCACACGCTGACCGGAGCGTTCGCCGGTTTCGCGATCGTCTTCCTGGTTCTGTCTGGTCTGCCGTGGTCCGGCGTGTGGGGCGACGGCGTCCAGCGTCTCCAGGACAGCTTCGGTTCGGGATACCCGAGCGTCGAGTCGTCCTCCACGCTGTCCGGCGATCTCTCCACCAACCCGGACGCCAAGGTCCCGTGGGCAGCCGAACGTCTGCCGGTGCCCAAATCCCACGCGGGCCACGGCTCGGCGACCGGCGTCCTCCAGCCTGGCGCCATCTCCATCGAAAGCGCCCTCGCCACCGCCAGACCGGCCATCCGGGACTGCCCCCCAGCTGAATGCGACGTCAAGATCCTTCTTCCTGACGGCGCCGAGGGTGTCTACACCGTCGTCACCGACCCTCGCCGCGATCCCGCCGCCGCCCAGACCCTGCACATCGACCAGTACAGCGGCCGCCTCCTCGTCGACTTCGGCTGGAACGAGTACGGGCTCATGGCCAAAACCGTCGAACAGGGCATCGCCCTTCATGAAGGCCGCCGCTACGGCACCGCCAACCTGATCGTCATGCTGGCCGCCTGCCTGGCGCTGATCACCCTGATCATCACCGGCGTCTGGATGTGGTGGAAACGCCGCCCCCGCGGCCGCGCGGGCGCTCCGGCCCGGCCGACCAGCCGCCGCACCTCGTACGCGGTGATCGCGATCATGGCCGTCCTCGGCCTGCTGTTCCCACTCGCGGGCATCACGATGCTGGCCGTGCTCCTCCTCGACTGGCTGGTGATCCGCCGGGTCCACCGCCTGCACCGGATCTTCGGCTGACGCGCGATCGTGCCCGTCCGACGGCCGGGCGGGCACGATCCCCAGCACCTCTCGCCCCGGACTACCGAAACAGACATACTGAGGAACCGTTATGGCGGGATCTTTTAGAGGATGTCGGCGATGACCACTCCGCGGTTACGCGGCGGAACGCTGGCATTCGTCGGCGCGCTCGCGGCTCTTGCTGTTTTGCTGGTGGCGCTCTGGTTCGGTGGGGGAACACCCGCGCCGACGATCGCGGGCCTGCCATCGCCAGGGTCGCTGACCCGCTGGGGCCTGCCGATCGTCCGATTAGTCCACGACATCTGCGCGGTCGCGACCGTCGGCATCCTGGTCGTATCGGTCATCGCCGCGCAGGACGCCAAAGCGCGCGCCTCGCTCGCCCAGGCCGCCGGGCGATGGGCGGTCGTCTGGACGTTCAGCGCCTCGCTGACCGCGTTGCTCACCCTGTCCGACTTCCTCGGCCTGCCGGTCGGCGAAGCCGTCGAATCGGGCGTGCTGCCGACCTTCCTGTTCAACATCCCGCAGGGGCAGGCGTTCTTGATCGTGACCGTGCTGGCGCTAGCCGTCTCCATCGGCGTGCTGCTGCCGCTCGGCACCTGGGGCAGGGTCGTCCTGCTCGCGATGGCGGTCGTGACCGTGCTTCCCCCCGCGTACGCCGGGCACTCCGCCTCCGCCGCCGACCACAACCTGGCCGTCTCCAGCCTGATGCTGCACATCGCCGCCGTGACGATCTGGGTCGGCGGCCTGCTGGCCCTGGTGCTGCTCCTGCGCGATTCCCCCGACCTGGTCACCACCGTGCGGCGGTTCAGCGCGCTCGCCCTGTGCTGCTACATCGCCGTCGGCGTCTCCGGCACGATCAACGCGTGGGTCCGCGTCGGCGGCCTCGAACCCATCTTCACCACTCGGTACGGCCTGCTCATCCTGGCCAAAATCGCCGCCCTCCTCGTCCTGGGCTGGTTCGGGTGGCGGCATCGCCGTACCACGATCGAGGCCATGTCCTCCGGCGACACCCGCGCGCCCTTCCTCCGCCTGGCCGCCGGCGAGATCGTCGTCATGCTCGCCACCGTCGGTCTGGCCGTCGGCCTGTCCAGGACCGCGCCGCCTCCGTCCGAGGTCGAGCTGACCACCGACAACACCGCCCTCGGCTACGTGCTCTCCCCGTTCTCGCCCGGCGGCCTGCTCACCCAGATCCGCCCCGACCCGATCCTGCTGCTGATCGTGGTGGGCCTCGCCGTCGCGTACCTGGCGGGAGTGCGCCGCCTCGCCCAGCCCTGGCCGCCCGCCCGCACCGCCGCCTGGCTCGGCGGCCTCCTCATCCTCCTGTACGCGATGACCGGCGGCCTGGCCGCCTACGCCCCCGCGATCTTCTCCATCCACGCCGTCCAGTACGGCCTGCTGAGCACGCTCGGCCCCGCCCTCCTGGTCTTCGGCGCCCCGTTGACCCTCTACCAGGAGGTCAACCCGTCCGGCCAGGCCAGAATCGACAGCCCGCTCGGCCGCGCGCTCTCCCATCCGTGGACCGCGCTGGGCTTGTACGGCGTACCGCTCCTGGCCCTTTACCTGACCCCGTTCTTCGACCTGGCCCAATCCAGTCTCGCGGTGCGCTTGATCCTTCAGGTCATCGTGGTCCTGACGGGTTTCATCTTCTTCGCGACCGCGATCGGGGAGGACCCGCTCCCTCGCCCGATCGTCGCCATCGTGCGCACCCGGATCCTGGCCGCCGCCCTGGCCCTGAACGCTTTGATCACGTTCTTCCTGCTGATCGGCCCGTCGCGCGGGGACGACTGGTATGTCTGGCTGGACCTCGTCTGGGCTCCCGATCGCGAGACCGATCAGCAGCTGGGGGCGATGCTCGCCCTGGCCTTCCCCGCCCTGACGATCATCACCCTCATGCTGCTCCTGATGGGCCGCTGGCGGACGGTCCGCCAAATGGCCGGCAAACGTCAGTGATCAGACTTCGGTCGTCGATCAGGTCTCGTTTGCCTTGCGTCCGGTGCTGAACCAGACGACGACCCCAACGACGACCAGGATCCCGCCCCCGATCCAGAGCCATCCAGGCACGCCGCTACCGTCCGCGGTTTCTTCCTCGCCGCTCGCCTCCGAGAAGGTGGTCACCGGCGTCGGCGTAACCGGTGCCGACACCGCCTCCGTGGGGCTCGACGTGGGTGTGGATTCAGGCGAGGGACTGGGGCTGGGGTCGGCCTTCACCGTGAACGGGATTTCCCCCTCGATGGGATGCCCGTCCACGGACACGACCCGCCACGCGATCGTGTACTTCCCCGAGGCCAACGCCTCCGGCACCTCGGTACGCACCTTGGTCCCGTCCAGCTTCGGCTTCCCGAGGTCGATCTTCTCGTCCCCCAGCATCAGCACGACCGCCGGAAACCGCACCTTCGAGGTGAAGTCCAGCGTGATCGTCTCCACACTGTCGACTTTGGCGTTCTTGGCGGGATTACTACTCTTCAGACGGTCATGGGCAGCGGCCGGCGCGGCCGGTATCGCAAGGAACAGTCCGCAGGCGAGCGCAGCCGCCAGGGAATTACGGACGAATCGCGGCAGGGAAGCCAACGTGAACTCCAGAGGTAACGCCCAGACTCCAGCCGGGCACGACAGGGATGACCTACAACGTCCGCGCCGACCACATCAGTCGGCGCACGCCGCCCCCGGAGGCCCTCGCCTGGCGATACCCCCCGCGACATCCCGCGTCCGCCCCACCGCCGGTTCCTCAAACGCCACAACCGTCCACAACGGCGTAGCCACCCCAACCGGCACAACCCCCAACATCCACCGCAACACCGGAACCGACGGCGCCCTCCACAGCCGCAGCATCAGCCACAGCGCACTTTCCCCCCGATACAGCCACCACCCAGTCAGCAGCCCCACCACCAGATGAACCACCCCCATCCCCATATTCAGATGAAGATGCGCACCCGGCGGGGTGACCGGCGCCGCCCAACTGAACAACAGATGCAACAACGCCTGCGCCCCGAGAGTCACCCCCAGGACCGGCCAAGCCCCCAACTCCCGCCCACCAACGAGATACGCGACCCCCAGCGCGCCGATCCCCCCAACACCGGCCACACCCGGACCAACCACCCCACCCCCGGCGAAGGCATGACCACCTGCGGTGACGCCCACACACACCACCGCGAAATAAGCTGCCCGCACCGCCCGCAGCACGGGGTCCATAGGGGACACCCCACCATCCTTCCAGCCCACCGCCGTACAGTCGACACGCGTGAAAGGGGCGGAGCAATGGACTCACGCCGAATTCATGACTCCTCGAAATCTTCTGGGGCTGCGAGGAAATACATCTCACTTTCGTCCGCGGAACGACATGGCGGCGGTGGCACCAGTTCTCCCGCCCCTGGTTCCTGACGCACCCGCACCCATCGGATTATCGTGCCCAGTTATCGGCCCGGTATTGGATGATCAGTCTTGGGCACCTCAGTGGGTTGCAGCAGCTCGCGAACCTCCTGAGGCAACTGGCCGAGCGCGTGCAGGACTGGTGACTCCGACATCTCATCGCAGAGGAAGGCGGTCACGATCGGTCCAAGCTTGGGCACGTCCGTATGGGCGATGCGGCCGGACCGGCAGAAATGTTCGATGAATTCCTGCCGGTCGCGACGGATCGGTACGGAGCTCGGGCTCCAGCCGTTGTAGTAGATACCGCGCACCAGATCGGGTAGCTGGGAGGCCAAATGCGCTGCGGTGTCCACGGTCAGGCCGTCCCGGACCGAGTGCAGCCACATTCTCAGCACGTGGTAGGCGAACTCCCGGTTGTCGGTGCCGATCGCGTCGGAGAGGTTCGCCAGCCAGCGGTTGGTGGTCTGGATGGTGCGCTCAAGACTGTGTACTCCCGTGGGTGACATGATCCCACCACCTTCGTATACGAGCTTCCTTCCCCTTCTTGCTTAAATCGCGTGCCAACTCTCGCCTCGTAAATCGGCAAGCACGTCGGCATCAGGGCGCCGGGTGGCTCGGGGGTGAAATCCTCTGAGCCACCCGGCGGCATCGGGGCCGAGAAGTCCCGGGTTTGTCAGTGGCGTCGGACGGCGCGCAGGACGGCGTCGCGGATGTGTCCGTTGGGGTCGACGGCCTGACGTTCGGGTGCCGCGGCGGTGACGATGTGCCAGTCGTCTGGGTCCAGGGTGGCCGCGATCTGGTCCGCTGTGAACATGAGGTCGAGATGGGGGTGGCGGCCCATCGAGGTTTCCAGATCCGATGGGTGGTGACCGACGATGAGGAGCGTTCCGCCTGGGCGGACGGCCGCGGCCAGCCGCCGGTGCAGTGACTCGAGCTCTGGGCGAGGTAGGTGCATGAACTGCGCCGACACCAGGTCGAACCGCAGTGGCGCGGGATCCCAGGACAGGACATCGGCCTGCTGCCAGGTGATCCGGCCGGCGATTTCGGCACCGGCCTCGGCGGCCTGCTCGGCGGCGCGATCCAACGCCACGCGGGACACGTCGACCCCGGTGACACGCCAGCCTTGGGAAGCCAACCAGATCGCGTCGGCCCCTTCGCCGCTGCCGACGTCCAGCGCGGTAGCCGGGACAAGGTCGGCGGCAACGGCGACGAGGTGAGGGTTGGCGTTGCCACTCCAGATTCTGTCGGACGAGCTGTAGCGCTCGTCCCAGAACTCCTGGGTGAAGTGGACGCTGACGTCCGCGTGATCGTGGTCGGCCGCGTGCGTTGCGTCGCCGCCCACGATCTCGCTCGTGGCTGCGTGGTTGCCCATGTGCGTTGCGTCGCCGCCCGCGGAGACGAGGCCCGCGATTTCGCTCGTGGTCACGTGATCGTCCGTGTGTGTTCTGCCGCCGTCCGTGGAGATGTGGCCGCTCGTGATTATGTGGTCGGGCGTGGCTCTCCGGTATGCCGTTACGGCACGTTGGGTGTCCTCGGTGATCAGATCCGCGTTGATGGCAGCGGCGGCGGAGACACCCTCGGCGGCTGCGGTGACGACTTGTGCCATGAGATTAGTGACGTTTCCGGCGACCCACACGCCCGGAACTTCGGTCAGACCGGTGGGGTCGGCGGCGATGAACGCTCCGTGACCGGACGGGTGGGGGGTGGGACGCAGCCCGAGGGTGGCCAGCACCTGCGAGGATGCCACGAACTGCGGCGCGACGACCACTGCCTGCCGGGGTATGACCGTGCCGTCGGATAGACGCACCCCGGTGATCCGGTCGTCGGCGACTTCGACGGAGTCCACGATGCCGGTGACGACTCGGACTCCGGAGGCGGCCAGCTGCTCGGCTTGTTCTTCGGTCAACGCTGGTGCGGTGTGGGTGAACAGCACGAGGTCCGAGGTCAACCGCCGGAACAGCAACGTCTGGTGCATGGCCCCGGGTCCGGTGCCGAGGACGCCGACGGCCTGGTCACGGATCTCCCACCCATGGCAGTACGGGCAGTGCACCACATCGCGGCCCCACCGTTGCCGTACACCGCTGACGTCGGGCAGTTCGTCGACCAACCCCGTGGTCACCAGCAACCGCCGGGCGCTGACGACTCGGCCCTCGTCGAAGGCCACCTCGAACCCGTCCGCGGTACGGCGCACCGACTGGGCCTCGCCATGGACAACGAGGCCACCGTAGTGTTCGACCTCCTTACGGCCGGTCTCGACCAGTTCCATCGGGCTGATGCCATCCAGGGACAGGAACCCGTGCACCCCGGAGGCGGGGGCATTGCGCGGCGACCCCGCGTCGATCACGACCACCGAACGCCGTGCCCGCCCCAACACCACCGCCGCGCTCAAACCGGCCGCCCCGCCACCGATCACCGCGACATCGAATCTCTGCGCCAACTGCTCTGCCTGGGTCATCGCGACCACCTCCACCAACACCATGCGATCGCCAGCCCGAAAAGCGCAAACATTCTTGCTGTTATGGCAAACTGGTCGTATGGAGGACAACCTGGACAACGTGCTCACCGCCGTCGGACCCCGGCTGCGCACACTGCGGCGCCAACGCGAGACCACACTGGCCGACCTCTCCGCGACCACCGGCATCTCGGTCTCCACCCTGTCCCGACTGGAATCCGGCCAGCGCCGCCCCACCCTGGAACTGCTCCTGCTGCTTTCCCAGGCGTACGGAGTTCAGATCGACGAACTCATCGGCGCCCCACCAACCGGCGACCCCCGGGTCCACCTGCGCCCCGTTACCCACAACGGCATGACCATGGTCCCGCTGACCCGCCGCGCCGGGGGCGTACAAGCGTACAAACTGATCATTCCCGTCTCCCCTCAGAGACCCCCCGATCAGAAAACCCACGAAGGCTACGAATGGATCTACGTCCTCAACGGCCGCCTCCGCCTGCTACTCGGCGATAAAGATCTTGTTATCACCCCGGGCGAAGCAGCCGAGTTCGACACCCGCATCCCCCACTGGTTCGGCACCGCCGACCCCACCCCCGTCGAGGTCCTCAGCCTCTTCGGCCGCCAGGGCGAACGCGTCCACCTCCGCGCAAGATCGGTACACGACTAGGCCAGGCCACACTTCCCCCCTCTGGCCGATGGCAGACCGCTTACGGAGTCCGTTCGTATCGACGATTTATTCAACATTTATCAACGTGCTCAAGTACTATTGACGGGTGTTCACGCCCAACTTCACGATCTCACCGTCGATTGCCACGGCGCTGATGGCCATCGAGGGGGACCGTCAGGCGATCATGGAGTTGCCGATCAACGTGGAGGTGCTGGCCGGGCTCCGCCAGACCGCCAAGCTCGCCGCGACCCACTACTCCACGCAGATCGAAGGCAACCGGCTCACCCAGGCGCAGGTGGCCGAGGCCCTACAGGGGGCGCACTTCCCGGGACGAGAGCGCGACGAAGTGGAGGTGCGCAACTACTATCGCGCGCTCGAATATGTCGAATCCTTGGCCGCAGCCACTGGGCCGATCGACGAGACGGAGATGCGCCGCGTCCATGGGCTGGTCCACGATGGCATGAAGACGCCCTCACCCTATCGGCCTGGCCAAAACGTCATCCGGGATGCGGCCACCGGACGCATCGTCTACATGCCGCCCGAGGCCGGGGACGTGCCCGTCCTCATGGCTGAGCTCTTCGAGTGGATCAACGAGCAGCTGGAGAGACGGGAGCTGCCTGCTCCCATCGTCGCGGCCATCACGCACTACCAGTACGCCACGATCCACCCGTACTACGACGGCAATGGGCGTACGGCCCGCCTGCTGACCACGCTGGTGTTGCATCGGACCGGCTATGGCTTGAAGGGCATCTACTCCCTGGACGAGCATTATGCCCGCGATCTTTCGGCGTACTATGCGGCGCTGACGGTCGGCCCTTCGCACAACTACTACTTGGGGCGCGCGGAGGCGGACATCACCGGTTTCGTGGGCTTCTTCTGCGTGAGCATGGCGGACGCCTTGGGTGCGGTCCGCGTACGCGCAACTGAGGCTCAGGTGGGCGGCGCCGTCTCCGGCCGTGACGATTCGGTGGCGTTGCGGCATCTCGATCCGCGCGCCCGCCGGTTGCTCGAGCTCTTTCGCGACCGCGGGATCGTGACCGGTGCCCAGATCGCCTCCCACCTGGGCCTCAGCGCGCGGACGGTGGCCCCTCTCGCCCGCCGATGGATCCAAGACGGACTGCTGGAGATCCACGACTCGGCTCGCAAGACCCGTTCCTACCGGCTGAGCCCTCGCTACGAACGCCTGATCCACCGAACGTAAATAGACGGCACAGAGATACCCTCGCGTACGATCTCGTGCCTCCGTATGCTACGACCATTGCAGCATACGATAGTCGTAGGTTATTTTGGATCATGTCCTTCATCAACCGACGGCGAGAACTGGCCACGCTCGATGCCTGGTGGAATCAGCCCGGTCCCCAGTTCGGTGTCGTCTGGGGGCGCAGGCGGGTCGGAAAGTCCTTTCTGATCTCCCATTGGGCCCGGGACAAGCGGGTCGTCTTCCACGTCGCGCGCAACCGGGCGGTCCAACAGGAACTGGCGCTCCTGTCCAGACTGGCGCATCCGTTCGCCAGCGACAGCCGTCGCGACCTGACGCGTCGGCCATTCGCAGACTGGGATGACGTGATCGAGGTCCTTGCCCATGCCGCGAAAGATGAACCGCTACTGCTGGTGATCGATGAGTTTGGCGAACTCCTGCAGAGCGAACCCAACCTGGAAAGCGCCCTGAGAGCGCTCTGGGAGCAGGTTGGGGATACCAAGTTGCGGCTGCTGATCACTGGCTCGGCGGTCCGGGTGATGGAGGCGTTGCAGGCCGAACGCGCTCCGCTGTTCGGACGGGCAACGCTCCGGCTGCACCTGCGCCCGTTCACTCCCGGGGAGGCCGCCCTCATGCTGCCGGGACTGGGGGCCGCCGACCGTGCCAGGGCGTGGGGGGTCTGTGGTGGCACGCCGTACTATCTCGCCTTGTGGGACGACCAGGCCACCTTCCAGCAGAACCTCGAACGACTGGTTTGCACGGAACAGGGCATTCTGCTGAACGAAGGCGAACTGGTGCTCGCCACCGAGGACTTCGCCGGCGGGCGGCGCGAACGGATCCCGGAACAGGTCCTGCGCGCAATCGCCGCGGGTCGTACGAAATTCTCGGAGATCAAGGATGCGATCGGCGCGGAACCCACCAGGGCGCTCCAGGCGCTGCGAGATCTCGGGTTGATCGAACGAGTCCAGCCCGTCCGTGCCAAGCCGGACGCGCGCCGCGCCCACTATCGGGTCGCGGACAACTTTCTCGCCTTCTGGCTGTCCATCGTGGAAACTCACCGGCCTGCCATCGTGCGTGGCCTGGGCCATGATGTTCTTCAGGTCGTCCAGGAGCAGTTCGACGATTTCATGGGTGACCGCTGGGAGGAGGCCTTCCGCGCCCACCTGACCCTGATCGCGCCGAAGGACCCTCGCTTGTCGCCGGTGGTCGACGTTGGCCAATTCTGGCGGCAGAGCGTCTCCGGGGCGGAAGACCCCTGCCAGCTTGACGCCGTCGTCCTGACCGGTCGCAGCCGGACAGTCACGCTCGTGGGCGAGGCCAAATGGGGTGCTAGCGCGAACGGTCACCGCCTGCTGACCGGGTTGCGCCGCAAAGCGGTCGAATCAGGTCTGCCGATCGCCGACGAACTCGTCTACGCCCTGTGCGCACGCGAAACCGTGACCCATATCGATCCCTCCCCGGACATCATCTCGATCACCGCCGCTGACATTTTCGGGTGACTCACGAGGGTTTGGGTGTACTTCGTAGCTGTACGACGCAGAAGGCTAGCCGAACTGACGGCATGTCATATCCCGCATAAATGGGTGCTGACCCCGATGGCGGCGTTTTCAGACCTCGCCGAGACTGGGATCAGGCCGCGCAGGAGGGAGATGTAGCCACGCTGGCCTTTCGCTACACGCCACAGCCTGTCACGTGCACTATGGGGCTCCTCTATCGCGCGAAGAACTCATAGTCACTTTTAGTTTCATGTATAAGCGTGACATGAAACTAAAAGTCCCATATAGGTCTACGCAGACTCGTAGATCTTCTCGCCGAGTCGCTCCATGGCTCTCCGGAGCTCAGCTGAGCCGCCGAACCGGTCGGCAAGTAGGTATTCGGAGATCGTGTGACGGGAGGTTGCGGTCCTGACGCCGTGGACTGCGAAACGCTGGTCCGTGGTGCGTGATTCGCGGCTGCTGAGGGTGTTTGCTGGGGTGCATGGTGGTTGCGGCCGGTGTTGTCCCGGATTCGGAGGATGCTGAGGCATGCTGCGGGATGCGCTGGCTGCGGCGCTGGAGTCGAATCGGGAGATGGCGCGGCTGGTTGCTGAGCTGCGCGAGGAGAACACGCGGCTGCGGGCGGAGAACGCCCAGCTGCTTGAGCGTGATGCCGAGCGGGAAGCCGAGATGGGCTGTCTCCGTGCTGAGTGTGAGCGTCCACATGAGCTGGGGTTGCGTCATCGTCGCCGCGCTCGCTGCGAGGACCGCATCCGCACCCACCAAGGACACCGGACTGCGCAACCTGGCCTGCATGGCTTCGCCCAGAACCAGGTCTGGTGCGAGATCGTCGTTCTGGCCTCCGGCCTGCTGGCCTGGATGCAGATGCTCGCCCTGGAGGACAGCCCGGCCCGCCGCTATGAACCCAAACGGCTCCGGCTGCGTCTGTTCGCCGTCGCCAGCCGTCTGGCGCGGGGAGGCCGGCGATTACGGCTGCGCATCGCCGCCCGGTGGCCCTGGGCTCAGCAGATCATCACCGCCCTCGCCCGGCTGCAAGCCTTACCGGCAACGACCTGACCAGCACCCGAGCCGCCACAACGCCCAGAAAGGACAACCGCGGGTCCGTGGAACCCCGTCAACCCGGCGGACACTTGAATGAAAAGTGGCACGCGGCGGCGCAGGGGAAGGGCGGACCGGAAAACAACCCGCCATATAGCCGTGCACGGTACATCAATCGTAATATCCGGGAGGTGGACTACCTGCCCATGAAATGGGGGGCAAGCCAGAGCGAAAGCTAATTATCGCGCCAGCGTGCATTCTCGTTTATCTAGTCGGATCGTTATGCATTGAATCCGTGCTCTACGAGTTCATCAAAGAGAAAGCTCTCGTCCGAGGGCCAATAATACCCTTCAGTAGATATGGTGCCTACGTTCTTCCGAAAATATGCGTAGCCTTCGATGCGTAAGAGGCATAGTGCGCTCCAAGCGACCTGCCTGGATACGCCGTGCTCCTCCATCAACTGCTGTTGGGTCGCTACGCGCGAGCCCGGAGTGACCTGCCCCGACCGCATTCTTCTTGCCAGCACGGCTGCCACATGCACGACTTGTTGTGAAGTCGTAGGCCGAGCCGGCCCGCTTTCTTTCTCCGACTCCTCTGGCCCCGCATCGTCACTCGCGGCCACCTCACCCGGAGCCACTGTGCCCTGCTCAAGCTCAGGCCAGGCCGATGACTCTCCAGGTGGGGCCAAGTTGGCCCAGACTGTGCGGCCACCCTCCCCGCAGTAGCAGTGCCCCCATTCGCTGGAAATCTTCTCCACCAATTGGAGCCCGTACCCCTCCTCGCCAGGCTTGGAAATAAGGTAGGGCACCGTACGCGCAGATCCCTGGTCAACGACCTGGAGATGAAGAATCCCGGCCAATTCCGTAATCTGAAGCCTGATCTTCCCATCCGGATCCCAGCCCGAATCCGAGTGCCGCACCGCATTGGAGAACAATTCAGTCGCAAGTATTAGCATATCGTGTACTCGTTCGTCGGCCCGCCTCTCAAACACTTCGCGGACAAACGCGCGGGCTTTTGAAGTAGCGCTCGGCGTTCCGGGAAGCTCGATTGAGCCCCACCTTACACAGGGGGTTTCGTCGGTATCCGAAGTCGCGGATGATTGATCAATTTCCTCTGCCTTGGCCATAGAAGCCTCTCTCCTGATTAACGAATTCGTTTGCTCGTCGGCTCTGCAGAAGCTTTAAACCTCATGGAACTCACCCATGATGTGACGAAAATAGGAAACCTCTCTAATGACCTCTTCCCGCAGCTTCGAGGCGGGCGGATCGTTGAAAACGGCCAGAGCCGTCAACGCCTTCTCCCACGAGATTCGTGATTCCTGGAAATGCTTCATGGCGAACTGCGCCCTTGCCATTCCGCACAGGCTGAGCGCCTGCGGCCAGCGGTCACCCTGCTCACGATGCACCGCTTCGGCCATGCGGTAGAGCTGCGATGCTTCCGCGTACATCTGTAGCTCTAGATGGACCTCTCCCGCTCCGTCCAGCGCCAGCGCTTCTCTGCTGCGGTTGCCAAGCTCGCGATGGATGGCGAAGGAGCGCTCAAAGGAATCCAGGGCATCCGGGTACTGCCAGGCCGCTCCCTGTACGCGGCCTAGTTCCAGCAGCCAGTAGCCTCGCCACATCGGGTTACCCGCAGCAGCGGCTATCTCCAGCGCGGCATCAATGCGGGCGCGTGCATCGGTCAAGTCGCCGCTGGAACGCAGGGCGCGGCTGAGCAGGGCCAGCGCCTTTCCTTCTGAGGAACGATCTCCTTCGTCAGCGAAGACCTCCACCATCTCGGACAAGACCTGCGCCGCCTCCGCGGTCTGTCCGAGTTCGATCATTGCCTCCGCGCCGTTGGTGGCAGCCACGGCCGTCCACCGAGGCATTCCAAGATCCACGAAGATGTCAGTACTCTCGTCGAAGCGTGCGCAGGCCGTGCGAAAACGGCGACGGCGTAACTCCAGCAGGCCCAGAGCGTTCAAGGACGACGCCTCACCAAATCGGTCGCCCTGTCGGCGGCGAATCTCCAGCGCAGTCAGGTGGCTGGCCTCGCCTTCCTCCAGCCGCCCCGTCTGCACGTACAGCTCGCCCAGGCTTTCCAACGCCAGCGCCTGACCGGCCCGGTCCCCGTCAGCTTCAGCGGAGGCGACACCGATCTTGGCGACTTCCTCCCAGTCCTCATAGGCGTTCCACTGGGCGTAGATGGCCCACAGCACACCCGCTAACCGCCAGACCAACCCGTGCAATCGCGCCTCTGAAGCGGCCCGGACCACCGAGACGATCGTGACACGCTCCTCCTGCCACCAGCGCAGTGCCTCCTCCGGCAGCTCGAAGGACTTGGGCGTGACCTCAGTCGGGTTGTCGCACTTCGGGTCCCAGGCGTCAGACGGCGCCAGCGTGAACTGCGCCCAGTCACAGGTGTGCAGATACCAGGACACCAGCCGGACCAGCGCCTCATCGTCGCCCGAAGTCCTCGCGTCACCGACGTGGCTGCGAAACGCCTCGTTGAGTCGGAACCGGCCTGGGGGCATGGTGCGCACAATCAGACCTGCTTGGGCCAGTGTCGTCAGCGCACGGCTAACCATTCCCGCCCGTACACCAGCCAGCGCGGCAGCAGTCTCCACCGCGAAGGCAACCCCTGGAAGCAGCGAAAACATCCGAAAGAGCTGACCAGTGAGCCCCGATGCTTCTCCTCGTTCGAGGTGGTTCCCGGATTCCATTTACTCCCCACTCACACCTAGGCACTCAGTCCCTCACAGGATGTGGGCCAATAACGGCCGATGGAAGGCCGTCAATAGTCCCTACATCGGCCCTAGATAGGCCGTTAGAGGAGAGTGATCGCCGAGACAAGTCCCTAAGGCGGCCAATCAGGGGGTAAGGTGGCCGTGTGACTAGGGCAGGAGGGACACCTGATGCGTCGTTCGGCGGGTAACTCGCATCTCAAGGCGGCTCGTATGCACGCTGGCTACGGATCTCAGCAGGCGTTGGCCGACGCCCTCACGCGCGCGGCTCCAGCGTTGGGTCTCCCGCATGTGGAGGTTAGCGCCCGCCAGGTCCGCCGATGGGAATCGCCAGATCCACCCTGGCCCCACGTGGATAAGCAGCGTCTTTTGGTCCACGTACTCAGACTTCCGATTGAGCAGCTTGGTTTCACTCCACCTTGGGCGGACTCCCAGTCCTCAGATCAGGGTGTTCCTCCCATTTCTCAAATCGCTCACGGTGGAGGTTCGGGTCTGCCGATTTCGCTGCCGACCGCTGGATCGCCAGTCCAGCCGGCCACCATCGGTGACGATTATGGGAGCATCACAAGGGCTTATCGACGTCTTTATTGGAGTGTTCAGCCCAGCCAGCTACACGCCGCCGTAGCCGAACACACGCGTCTAGGCGCGCAACTCTTGGCGGAAACGGTAGGACCAGCCCGCCTATTGCTTGCGACAGCGCTAGCGGAATCACTCCTCATGGCCGCGCGCATCGAATTTTTCGACCTACAGCAACCAGCAGAGTCGGACGTCACCCTAATTAGCGCCTTGCAGGCGGCTGGAGAGGCTGATGACGCACTTCTAGGCGCGGCCATTCTAGCTCATGCCGCATTCATTCCAGGGTGGGCGGGTCAACTTGAAGATGCGCTGGAAAGAATCAGGGCCGCCCGCACCTACGCACGTCGAGGCAACGCTTCTGCTGACTTCCTGGCATGGCTGTACGCGGTAGAGGCGGAATGTGAAACACGATGCGGTCGCGCGCAACAGGCACTTACCGTCATAGGGCGTGCAGCAGATCTTCTAACAAGCGAAAATCAGCATTCGCCTGCCTGGTTCGACTGGTTCTCCGCCATACGGCTCAACGCCTTCAAGGGGAACACACAACTACGGGCGGGCCACCTGCCCCAGGCGCGCCAGACCTTGGAAGGAGTGCTGGAGGAACTCCCTGTCGTGGATGTGAAGCAGCGCACCGTGGTTCTCGGGGATCTGGCTGCGGTAGAAGCGGCCGATCACAGCCCTGAAGCGGCGTGCCAACGCGCTCAAGAAGCGCTCGATCTTCTATCTGTGACCTGGTACGCGGCGGGTATGGACCGCATACGCAATGCGCGCAGGGCACTACAGCAATGGAATGATCTTGAATGTGTCCAACGACTTGACGACCGCCTCTATGAGTGGCGGACGACGATCAACGCGCTACAGCATTGAGTTGAATTATGCGGTCGGGGAGCTCGGAAAGAGTGTCTATGCGAACCGTCGGTACCTCGTTCGAGTCGGGATCATCCCGCTGGATGACTCCCCATGGCCCTCGCCGGATCAATGCTGTTTGCAGGCCCATCCTTGCGGCAGGTTGAATGTCGTTATCCAGCCGATCCCCTACGTAGAGGATCTCCTGAGCAGCGCAGGGCGTATTCTTGGCCACCTGAGAAAAGAACTCCACATCTGGCTTGGATACACCCCAATCATCTGATGTGGCAATCATATCGGCGGGGAGATTCAGCGCCCGCAAGATCTTCCCTGCCCGTATCGTCTGATTGCCAGCAATACCAACCCAAAGTCCATCCGCTCTTAGACGGCTGAGCGTAGGGCGAACATCGGGGTAGAGGTCATCTTCCCCGAACCATTCCGCTCGCCCTGCTGCCGCACGCTTTTCCCGCTCTTCGGCCAAGTCGAAGCCAGGGCGAAAAACTTGAAACGTCTCTCTGTAGTCACGGCCTTGCGCAATCACTGCGCCGAATACTGCAGAGAAGGTGTGACGTGGCACGTTCAGCCAATCGGCCCAGGTACCGTACTCTCGTGTCTCGTCTACCAGGCACTCACCGACGTCGAATACCACAGCCCTAATCACGTCCAGCAGTTTACGACCTTTCGGGGTGCTTGTCGTCCAGAGATAGAGCACGAGCTAGCGATCAGTGGATGGGGAGGTGCTCCGGGTCCGCCGGGAGATCGGTGACGACTGCGGGCCGCGTGATCAGATAATTCTCAACAACATGCAGGAGGTGGAACTTCGGTTGGCCCGCTATGGTTCGGTCCGGCAGCATCTGGAGCAGGCCGTAGCGCTGGAAATCGAAATGAGCCGACAACACCAGGCTACGTGGCTGGCCAACTCGGGTAACCTGCGACAACACATCGGCTGGTCGGGGATTAGTGGCCTGGTAGCTCTCGGCTTAGCCATCTTCGCTGCCGTGAAGGTTTGGAAACGGGCTGGCAGCAAGGGCGCACAGTCACGCAGTTAGACACTCTGAAGAACAAGAAGGCCACTTCCTCAGATCGGAAGTGACCTTCTAGTAGCTGGTACTCCTGGGTCGGGGTGGCGGGATTTGAACCCACGGCCTCTTCGTCCCGAACGAAGCGCGCTGCCAAGCTGCGCTACACCCCGGTGCGAGGGCCTTTGAGTGCCCTGCGCCTCGGCAAGTCTAGCGGACTTTGGGGATGCTCGCTTCACCCTTAACGGGCGGGTCGGGCGGGGACCAGGGTGAGGAGGGTGGCTTCGGGGGGGCAGGCGAAGCGGGCGGGGGCGGTGGGGGAGGTGCCTAGGCCGGCGGAGACGTGGAGGTAGGCGGAGTTGTGGTGGGAGAGGCCGCGGACGCGGGCGCGGTCGATGCCGCAGTTGGTGACCAGGGCGCCGTAGAAGGGGATGCAGAGTTGGCCGCCGTGGGTGTGGCCGGCCAGGAGGAGTTGGTAGCCGTCGGTGGCGAATCT
Source organism: Acrocarpospora sp. B8E8 (assembly GCF_039871605.1). Classification (NCBI taxonomy): domain Bacteria; kingdom Bacillati; phylum Actinomycetota; class Actinomycetes; order Streptosporangiales; family Streptosporangiaceae; genus Acrocarpospora; species Acrocarpospora sp. B8E8. Next base: position 39,712 of record NZ_JBDPLV010000060.1, read on the forward strand.
GGTCATGTTGCGGGGTTCGGGGGAGTGCATGACGCCGAGGCGGAGGTCGGCGTCGGCCGGGGCGGGGGCGGCGATCTGGTCGTAACGGTCCAAGTCGATGTGGGAGTCGTTGATGCCGCCGACGTGGATGTCGAGGTGGGCGACTTTCAGGCGGGCGGTGGAGTTGTTCATGTCCAGCCAGCCGGCCGAGGTCATCGCGGTGCCGAGTTCCTGCCAGGGGAGGTTGGGGAGGGCTCGGCGGGTGTCCGCCTTGGATGTGCGCCAAAGGTAGCGGGCGGGGTTCTTGAAATGGGGGGAGTACATGTCGTTCGAGCCGTACACGAACAGGCCGGGGCGGTCCAGGAAGGGCTCGACGGCGTGCATGTACGCGGGGATGGCGTCGGGGTGGGCGAGGGTGTCGCCGGTGTTGACGATCAGATCGGGGTCGAGGGAGGCGAGCGAGCGGACCCAGTTGATCAGGCGGGTGCGGCGGGGGGTCAGGTGCAGGTCGGAGATCTGCAGGATCCTGATCGGGCGGACGCCGGCGGGGAGCACGGGCACGTCGAAGCGTCGCAGGCGAAACCAGTTGCGCTCGACGACAGTGGCATACCCGAGCCCGGCGACGCCGAGGCCGAGCAGGGACAGGGGTACCGCGACAGCTTTCCGCACCCCCCAATCATGCCCGAACCCGTGGGTGCGGCCGTGCGACACGGCAAGATAGAGCCATGAGTGCGTTGAAAGACAAGCTGAAGGCCGATCTCGCGGCCTCGATGAAGGCTCGGGACGAAGTCCGGCTGCGGACGGTCCGGATGGCGCTGGCCGCGATCAACGTCGAGGAGGTGGCGGGGAAGACCGCTCGCGAGCTCTCCGACGACGAGATCATCAAGGTGCTCGGCAAGGAGGCCAAGAAGCGGCGGGAGGCGTCGGAGGCGTTCGCCGGGGCCGGGCGGGCCGCGCAGGCGCAGGCCGAGCTGGATGAGCAGGCGATTCTGGAGGAGTATCTGCCCGCTCAGCTGTCGGACGAGGAGCTCAACCGGCTGGTCGATGAGGCGATCGCGGAGAGCGGGGCGTCGGGGCCGCAGGCGATGGGTCAGGTCATGAAGGTGGTGAACCCGAAGGTCGCGGGTCGCGCCGAGGGTGGTCGGGTGGCCGCGGCTGTTCGCTCCCGCCTCGCCGGTTGAGTCGGCTTCAAGCCTGAGAGCCTTGCGCTGGTGATCATCGGCGGCCACGACCTGCCCTGCTTCACCGCCACCTGATCGCCGAGCTGCCGTCCGCGACCCTGCTCGAACTCCCCTGGGCAGGTCACCTACCGCCGAGGGTCCTCCTAGGTGGAAGCCGTCGAGCACCTGTCAGAAGGGGTCCTCCTGCGTAGGAGGACCCCTTCTGGTGTCAGGGGTTCACGGGGACGACGATGTCGCCGCCACCGTCTCCGCCACCGTCTCCGCCGCCGTCGTCGTTTCCACCGCCGGGACCGCCGCGGCCGTCGCCGCCCTCCTCCTCGCCGTCAGGCTTGGGCTTGGGCTTGGGGGCGCAGAAGCTGGGCGAACAGCCGCCGAACTCCGACATGTCGACGTTGACGAACGAGGTCGGCTCGACCTTCTTGAGGGCGCCGAGCATGGTGTCTTTCCAGATCTCGCCCGCGATCGAGGAGCCGTACACGTAGGGGTAGTAACGCCCGCCGATGGTCACGCCGGTGAGGTCGTAGCGGAAGGCGCCGCGGGGGTCGCCGATGCTGACGGCCGAGGCCAGGTCGGGGGTGTAGCCGGCGAACCAGGCGGCGGTGTAGCCGTCGGTGGTGCCGGTCTTGCCGGCCGCGTCGCGGCCGATGCCGCCGACGCCGCTCATGGTGCCCTGGGTGAAGACGCCGGAGAGGATGTGGCTGGCCGCGTCGGCGACCTTCTCGTCGAGCACCTGCTCGCAATCCGGCTCGTACGGCGTGGCCTTGCCGTTCCGATCCACAATCTCAGTGATGACCATGGGCGCGCAGCGCTTGCCCCGGGCGGCGATCGTCGCGTACGCCCCGGCGACGGTCACCGGATCCATCTCGTTGACCCCGAGCGTGAACGTGGGCACCTCGCGGAGCTTGGTCCCGTCCGCCCGCTGGATGCCGAGCTTCTGCGCCATCTTCACGACCTTGCAGAGCCCGACGTGCTCCTCCAGCTTCATGAAGAACGTGTTCACCGAACCCCAGGTCCCGGTCGTCAGGGTCCGGAAGCCGCCGCTGCCCTCGCTGGAGTTGCGCACCTCGTGGGTCTCGCCCGAGCGGTTGCCCTTGCAGTCGCGGAACGGCGTGTGCGCGTTGTCGGGAACCGCGTAGGCCGACCCGGTGTTGAACCCGTCGTTCAGTTTGAGGCCCTCATCCAGGGCGGTGACCAGGGTGAACGCCTTGAAGGTCGAGCCCGCCTGGAAGCCGCTGCCGCCGCCGTGCACCCCGTCGGCCGGCAGGTTGTAGCTGATCTCGTTCTTCTTCTTGTCGTCGCCGAACTTGCGGCTGGCGGCGAGCGCGCGGATCGCGCCGGTGCCGGGCTCGACCAGGGCCTGGGCGGCGACCTGCTTGTCGGAGGTGTACACCCAGTTCTTGATGGCCTTGTCGGCGGCCTTCTGCATGTCCCGGTTGAGCGTGGTGCGGATGGTCAGTCCACCGCGCTGGAGGAAGTTGCGGCGGGCTTCCTCGGTCTTGCCGAAGTCCTTGTTGGTGAGGATCTCCTGCTGCACGTAGAGGCAGAAGTACGGGAACTCGCTCATCTCGCAGCCGCCGGGGATCTTCTTGCCGAGGTAGCCGAGCTTCTCGGCCTTCGCCTCGGTGGCCTGCGCCGCGGTGATGGCCTTCAGCTGCGCCATCCGGTCGAGCACCACGTTGCGCCGGGCCAGCAGGGCGGCGCGGTACTCCTTGCCCCGGTCGGGGTCGGTGGCGCTGGGGCTCTGCACGGCTCCGGCGAGCGTCGCCGCCTCGGCCAGGTCGAGTTCGGAGGCGTGCTTGCCGAAGAAACGCTTGGAGGCGGCCTCGATGCCGTACGCGCTGGCGCCGAAGTAGGAGATGTTGAGATACCGGTTGAGGATCTCGTCCTTGGTGTACTTGTTCTCGATCGCCATCGCGTAGCGGATCTCGTTGAGCTTGCGCGCGTACGACGTCTCGATGGCCTTGGCCTGTTCTTCCTTGGTCTCGGCCGAGTTGAAGATGACCAGCTTGACGTACTGCTGGGTGATCGAGGAGCCGCCCTGGACGACGCCGCCGCCGAAGAGGTTGCGGGTGAACGCCCGGAAGGTGCCTTCGACGTCGAGGGCGCCGTGTTGCTTGAAGCGGAAGTCCTCGATCGCGATGATCGCCTGCTGCATGACCGGCGCGATCTTGGTCAGCGGCACGGACTCGCGGTTCTGGAAGTAGAACTGGGCGATCTGCTTGCCGGAGGAGTCCAGCAGGACCGTCTTCTCCGGGAGCGGGGGCTCGTTGAGCTCCTTCGCCTCGATCTGGAGGGCCTCGACGCCGGATTTGGCGGAGTAGCCCGCTCCGCCGACGGCGGGCAACGCTACAGCGGCGACGAGCACGCCTCCGGCGCAGGCGGCGGCCAGCAGTCGCACGACGTTCGCGATCTGGGTGCCGACCCGGCGCGGGCGCGCTCCCGATGTCTGAGCTTTGCCTTGAGCTTGCACAAAGCCAAGGGTACGTCGAATCAGGGAGTCAATCGGTACCAAAACCACCACCTGGCATTACCCCCGGCGGGAATGACTAGTCATTCCCGGACATCCCCAGGTCGTAAATTTGGTCCCACCGGGTCTGTCACTCCGACAGCCTGGTTGCGTACGTTCTCCTCTGCGGCAACTGAATAAGGAGGCTCGGCGACCGCGCCCGTCGGCCCCAGAAGTCACGACTGACCACCTAAGGGGAGTGGGGTCGAAATGTGGATCACGGATTGGACCTCCCGTGCCGCCTGTCGAGGTGCGGATCCTGACGCCCTGTTCGTTCAGGGCGCCGCACAGAACCGGGCGAAGCTGATCTGTCGAGGGTGCCCTGTCCGTACCGAATGCCTCGCCGATGCGCTGGACAATCGCATCGAGTTCGGGGTATGGGGCGGAATGACCGAGCGGGAACGGCGCGCGCTCCTGCGGCGCCGTCCGGACGTCGACTCCTGGCGCGACCTGCTGGAGTTGGCCAAGGAAGAGTACGAGCGCACCAACGAGCTGATCGCAGGCTGAGGCGCTCTCACCCAGCGGCGAGGAGTTCCCCGATCTGGCGCAGACCAGCCAGATCGTGAACATCCTCTGACATCGCGGGCACCTGGGATATCGGCACGGTGGGGTGGGCCGAGGTGAAGTGTTCCTGTTCCCGGTGCTCGCGGGCGGCGAGCTGCATCCGCCCGGCGTGCAGGCGAAGCACGGCGGCGGTCAGCTCGTGCTCACCACGTGACTCCAGGTCCTCTGCGGCGGCCGTGCTGCGGGCCGCGGACAGGGCCGGAGCCGGGGAGCGGTGCACCCGGTTGACCACCAGGCCGGCCAGGGGCATCCGCTCCTCGGCGAGCCGCTCCACGAAGTACGAGGCCTCACGGATCGCGTCCCGTTCCGGCGTGGCGACGACGACGAATGCCGTGCCGGGCGCCTGGAGCAGCCGATAGGTCTGTTCCGCGCGCTGCCGGAAACCGCCGAACAGCGCGTCCAGGGCGGACACGAACGTCTGGATGTCGGTCAGCACCTGCGCGCCGAGCACCTTGGTGAGCGCCCCGGCGACCAGGCCGAACCCGGCGTTGATCAGTTTGAACGCGCTCCGGCCGCCGGCTTTGGCGGGGGCGATCAGGATGCGGATGAGCCGCCCGTCCAGGAACCGGCCGAGGCGTTCCGGCGCGTCCAGGAAGTCCAGCGCGGACCGGGACGGCGGGGTGTCGACGATGATCAGATCCCAGTCGCCGGAGCGGCGCAGTTGCCCCAGTTTCTCCATCGCCATGTACTCCTGGGTGCCGGAGAAGCTGGACGACAGCGACTGGTAGAAGGGGTTCGTCAGGATCTGCTTGGCCCGCTCCGGGTCGGCGTGCGCCTCGATGATCTCGTCGAAGGTGCGCTTCATGTCGAGCATCATGGCGTGCAGCTGGCCGTCGCCGTCGATCTCGGTGATCCGGCGCGGGGTGTTGTCGAGCGAGGTCAGGCCCATCGACTGGGCCAGCCGCCGGGCCGGGTCGACGGTGAGCACGACCACGTGGCGGCCGCGTTCTGCGGCACGCAGGCCGAGCGCGGCGGCCGTGGTGGTCTTGCCGACACCGCCGGAGCCGCAGCACACCACGATCCGGGTGTTCTGATCGTCCAGGATGGCGTCCAGGTCCAGTTGGGGGGCTTTCACGGCTCTCTTTCCGCTCGTCATGCGGCGCCTTGGTTTCTGATCGCTTCGGCGAGTTCATACAGCCCGGCCAGGTCGGCGCCGTCGGCCAGGAACGGCAGGTCATACCTGCGTGCTCCGGTCTTGGCGAGTTCCTCCTGCTCGCGCAGTTCCAGGCTGGTACGGCTGGCATGCTCGGCCACTTCCGCCGCCAGCGCCTCGGCGATGGCGGTGGCGTCCTTGCCGTCGGTCAGCCCGGCGGCCTTGAGCCCCAGCGCGAGCTCGGAGTGGTCGACCGGCTCGCTCAGCGCCGGATCGATGCTCCGCACCATGTTCACGAAGATGCCGCCGACCGGCAGCTTGACGGCCCGCAGTTCGGCCATGCCGTCCACGGTCTCCTGGACGGGCATCTCCTCCAGCAGCGTCACGAAGTGCACCGCGGTCTCGGGCGAGGCCATGACGCCGCGGACCATGTCGGCGTGCGCCTTCACCGGGCCGACCCGGGCCAGCCCGGCGACCTCCTGGGTGACATTGAGAAACCGGGCGATCCGCCCGGTCGGTGGCGCGTCCATGACGACGGCGTCGTACACCCGGTGCCCCGCCTTGTTCTTGCGCCGGACCGCCTCGCTGGTCTTCCCGGTGACCAGGACGTCGCGCATGCCGGGCGCGATGGTGGTGGCGAAGTCGACCACGCCCATCCTGGTGAGCGTCTTGCCCATCCGTTTGAGCCCGTAGAACATGTCGAGATAGTCGAGCATGGCCTCTTCCGGGTCGATGGCCAGCGCGAACACGTCGCCGCCGCCGGGGGCGACGGCGATCTTCCGTTCCTCGTACGGCAAGGGCGGCAGGTCGAACACCTGAGCGATACCCTGGCGGCCCTCCACCTCGACCAGGAGCACCTTCCGGCCGCCGGCGGCGAGCGCCAGGGCCAGCGCGGCGGCGACGGTGGTCTTCCCCGTGCCACCTTTTCCGGTGACGACGTGGAGGCGAACCCCATCCCAGTCGGTGTCACGAGAACTCACACCCGAAAGGCTACCCAACGGTCACTTTCTGATTCGCCGCAGGGAACCCATGTGCTGGGAGTCACAGGCGTGCGAGCCTCGATAGCCTTGGCCGCATGACCAAGTGGGAGTACGTGACCGTGCCGCTGCTGACGCACGCGACTAAGCAGATTCTGGACAACTGGGGCGAGGACGGCTGGGAGTTGGTGGCCGTGATTCCCGGGCCCAACCCCGAGCAACTCGTCGCGTACATGAAGCGGGCGAAGGCATGACGCCCGAGCAGCGGCTGGCCCGGCTGGGGCTGGTGTTGCCGGAAGTGGTGACGCCGCTGGCCGCGTACGTGCCCGCAGTGCGGACCGGGAACTATGTGTACACCTCCGGGCAACTGCCGATCGTGGACGGGAAGCTGATCGTCACCGGCAAGCTCGGGGCGGAGGTCTCCGACGAGCAGGGGATCGATCTGGCCCGGATCTGCGCGCTCAACGCGATGGCGGCGATCATCTCGGTCGCGGGTGATCTGTCGCACATCGTGCGGATCGTGAAGGTGCTGGCGTTCGTCGCCAGCACGCCGGAATACACCAACCAGCCGGTCGTGGTCGACGGCGCGAGCACGCTGTTCGGCGAGGTCCTGGGCGAGGCCGGGCGGCATGCCCGCAGCGCCGTCGGGGTCGCGGTGCTGCCCCGGAACGCGCCCGTGGAGCTGGAGGTCGTCGCCGAAGTGCGTTGATCTGTCGTACGGCATCCGCGAGACTGCTGAACCGAGCGATGTTCTGGGGAGGGCCGATGGGGATTCCGCTGCCGGAGGAGTTCAGGGCGCGCGTCAGGGATATCCTCGCCGGTCGGATCACTCCGGTGGCCGCCAGGGACGCGGCGACGGTGATCGTGCTCCGGGACGATCCACTGGAGGTGTACCTGCTCCGCCGCAAGGCCACGATGGCCTTCGCGGCGGGCGCGTACGTGTTTCCTGGCGGGTCCGTCGATCCCCGGGACGCGGATCGTGCCGTGGCTTGGGCGGGGCCGTCTCCGGCGGAATGGGGCGAGTTGCTGCGGGCCGAGGAGGGGACGGCGCGCGGGTTGGTGTGCGCGGCGGTGCGGGAGACCTTCGAGGAGTCCGGGGTGCTGCTGGCCGGGCCGACCGAGGACACGATCGTGGCCGACACCACGGGCTGGGACGCCGAACGGGAAGCGTTGATCGATCGCTCGCTGTCATTCGTGGATTTCCTGGATGACAAAGGGCTGGTTCTGCGGTCGGATCTGCTCAAACCGTGGGGGCATTGGATCACGCCTGAGATCGAATACCGGCGGTATGACACGCGGTTCTTCGTGGCGGCGTTGCCGTACGGCCAGCGGACCAGGGACGTCGGCGGGGAAGCGGATTCGGTGGCGTGGATGCGGCCCCAGCAAGCCCTAGATCTCGCGAAATCTCACGAAATTTCGGTGATGATGCCGACATTTCATACGCTGACCGAGATGGCGGGGTTTGACACGATTGCAGGCGTGTTCGCGAATGATCGGGAGATTGTCACGATCATGCCCCAGGTGGTGGAGGTCGACGGCGAGATGCGGCTGGAAGTGGCTAGATGAGCGGGTTGTTCCTGCCGATCGACGGGTCCGGTACGGCGAGCGCGACCAACGTGCTGGCTCCTAACGCGTCCCCGATGACCTTGGACGGCACGAACACCTGGATGATCGGCCAGGGCGAGACGGTGCTGATCGTCGATCCAGGGCCGGACGATGAGCGTCATCTGCGGAGAATCGTGGAGTTGCTCGGCGAGCGCCGGGTGGCGACGATCCTGCTCACTCACGGACATGTCGACCACAGCGGCGGAGCCGCGATGTTCGCCGCGATGGTGAGCGCACCGGTCCGGGCGCTCGACCCGCAACATCGCCTCGGCTCGGAAGGCCTGGACGACGGCGACGTGGTCACGGCCGGAGATCTCGAACTCCGGGTGATCGGAACACCAGGCCATTCAGCCGATTCCCTCTGCTTCTGGCTGCCCGCCGACGCCGCGCTGCTCACCGGGGACACCATCCTCGGCCGTGGCACCACCGTGATCGCCCACGACGGCGACCTCGCCGACTACCTCCGCAGCCTGGACAAACTTCGCGCGATGGCCGAACTCGCCGAAGCCAGGACCCTGCTGCCCGGCCACGGCCCCATGCTCCCCGACCCGATCGGAAAGCTGGACGAATACCTTGAGCACCGCCGCAAACGCCTCGACCAGATCCGCGAGGCCATCCGCGCGGGCGCGAAAGACGTGCCGGAGATCGTCGAGATGGTCTACGTGGACGTGGACCGCAGCCTCTGGCCCGCCGCGGAGATGTCCGTGGCGGCCCAGCTCAACTACCTCAAAAACCTCTAACGCGACCGGTTGTACAGCCGCTCGATGTCCATGATCACGACGGCCTTGGCCTCGATCCGCAGCCAGCCGCGCCCCGCGAAGTCGGCCAGCGCCTTGTTGACGGTCTCCCGGGAGGCGCCCACCAGCTGGGCCAGCTCCTCCTGAGTGAGATCGTGATGGACGCGCACGCCGTCGTCGACCTTCTGCCCGAACCGGTCGGCCAGGTCCAGCAGCGCCTTCGCCACCCGCCCGGGCACGTCGGTGAAGACCAGGTCGGCCAGCACGTCGTTGGTCCGGCGCAGCCGCTGGGCCAGGGCGCGCAGCAGGTGCAGCGCCACCTCCGGGCGGCCGGTCAGCCACGGCCGCAGGTCGTCGTGGCCGAGCCCGGCCAGCTTGACGTCGGTGAGCGCGATGGCGGAAGCCGTACGGGGCCGGGGGTCGAACAGGGACAGTTCGCCGAACATCTCGCTCGGGCCGAGCACGCTGAGCAGGTTCTCCCGGCCGTCCGGCGCGGTCCTGGCCAGCTTGATCTTGCCTTCGAGCACCACGTAGAGCGTGGAGCCGGTCTCGTTCTCGCTGAACAGCGTCTGGCCCTTGGTGAGGGTCATCTCGGCGATACTCGTTCGCAGGGCCGCTGCGCTCTCCCGGTCGAGCGCGGCGAAAAGGGGCGCCCTGCTCAGAACGTCTTCGGTGCTCACGGTGCCTCCCTTGCCATGGTCGCACTCGTCGGGTTTCGGAGGTTCCTGGGAACTCCGTGGTAGCCATTGTGACCTACGGCATCCGCGTAGGCTTACGGGGTGCCCCAGAAGGAGTCCCGGCTAGCCCTCGTACGCCGCGCCCGGCGGATCAACCGCATCTTGGCGGAAACCTATCCTGACGCCCACTGCGAACTCGACTTCGGTAACCCGCTGGAGCTGCTGGTCGCAACCATCCTCTCGGCGCAGTGTACGGACAAAAGGGTAAATATGGTTACTCCGATACTTTTTGCGAAGTATCGGACTGCGGCTGACTATGCCTCGGCGGATCGTGAGGAGCTCGAACAGATCATCAAATCCACCGGGTTCTTCCGGGCCAAGACCAACAGCATCATGGGTATGGCCCAGGCGCTCTGTGATCGTTATGGCGGGGATGTGCCCGGGAAGCTGAAGGATCTGGTCACCCTGCCCGGTGTCGGGCGCAAGACGGCCAATGTGGTGCTCGGCAACGCGTTCGGCGTGCCCGGGTTGACCGTTGACACCCACTTCCAGCGGCTCACCCGGCGGTTCGGCTGGCTTGACGAGACCGATCCCGTCAAGATCGAACACGAGGTCGGCACGCTCATCCCCAAGGCTCAGTGGACGATGTTCTCGCATCGGATCATCTGGCATGGCCGGCGGATCTGTAACGCGCGCAAGCCCGCCTGTGGCGCCTGCCCGCTGACCGCGCTCTGCCCGTCGTACGGCACTGGCCCGACTGATCCGGTCGAGGCGCGCAAACTTGTTAAGACTGGGCCATTCTCCTAGCGGGAAGCTCCGGGGATGCCCGAGGGTTGAACCCCGGGGGAGGTGGCACGTGAACGACACGCCAGTTTGGCTTGAGGGGTTGGCTGCCAGGAGTGCGGCGGTGCCGGTTGGCTTACGGCCACCCGCCGAAGGCGGCCGTCCCGCGGCGGTGCTGATGTTGTTCGGCGACGGGCCGTACGGGCCGGACGTCCTGCTCATCCAGCGCAGCTCCAACGGCCGCAACCACGCGGGCCAGCCCGCCTTCCCCGGCGGCGGCCTGGAACCCCAGGACGCGGGCCCCATCGACGCCGCCCTTCGCGAGGCCGCCGAGGAAACCGGCCTCGACCCGACCGGCGTCACCGTCGTCGGCACAATGCCCGAACTGTACGTCTGGCGAAGCGACTACCGCGTCACCCCCGTTCTGGGCTGGTGGCACACTCCCTGCGCCGTCCACGCCGCGTCCCCGAACGAGGTCGCTTCGGTGGAACGCGTGCCTATCGCCGAACTCGTCGACCCGGCCAACCGCCTCAAACTCCGCCATCCGAGCGGGTTCGCCGGGCCCGCGTTCCGGGTTCGCGGGCTGCTCGTCTGGGGGTTCACGGCTGGAGTGCTCGATGGGTTGCTGGCCGCTTCCGGCTTCGAGCTCCCTTGGGACAGGGGCCGAATTGAGGACCTACCGCCGGACGTCATCGCGCTGGCCGGTCGCTGATTGAGGGCTGGGGTCCGTAGCGGGTGGGCAGGGCGGACACTCCGGCCGACCGTGATAGTGGGCCTCTCGTGAGCCGCTGGTCAGCGGCCATCGCGGGCGCGGTGGTCTCGGGCACGGTCTTACGTCGGCCTACGTGTCCGTCCTGCCCACCCGCAGGGTGACCCGCCGTACTCCGCAGCGGTTCTTAAGAGCAAGTCGTTATGGGTCGAGGAGTTGTTGGCGTGAGGTGTTCATGTGGGCGGTGGCCAGGGTGAGGCCTAGGGAGGCCCAGTCGGCGACGTCGGGGTCCTTGTCTTCGGCTAGGCGGCGCAGGGCGGCCAGGCCGGCCGGGTCGGCGGGGTGGCCGAGGATGTTGGGGAGCGCGTAGGCGGCACCGTAGCGGACGGTGGCCTCGGGGTGAGTGGAGAGGTCGATCACCGAGGGGAGCGCGCGTGGGTCGCGGAGGTGGCCGAAGGCGATGAGGACCGAATAAAGGACGCGGGTGTCGTCCTCGCTGGCTGCCAGGTAGCGGAGTACCGGGATGGTTTTGTCGGCGAATGGGCGGTCACGGCCGAGTTCGCCGAGAATGTCCACGCCGAGTACTCGCTCCGGGACCGTGGCGGACGCGCAGAGGCGTCGGGCCGCGGTGAAGGTTTCCAGGTCGCCGCGCTGTTGCAGGTCGGCGATGGCCTGCCAGCGGGTCGGTCCATCCGGGTCTTCGTCGGCCAGAGCGGCCTGGATCAGATCATCAACTGATGCCCCCATGACGTCACGATATAGCGGAGACCTCGAAGAACACGTGCACGCGCGCGTGTGGCGCTGGATACCGTAAAGGGGGGCACCGGGCTCAGGGTCGATAGGGGTGTAATTCAGGCGTGCAAGGCGACGTGCTCGATCTCATCCTGATCGGCCTGGTGTTGGCGTTCGCGGTGTCCGGGTATCGGCAGGGCTTCATCATCGGGGTGTTCAGCTTCGTGGGGTTCTGCGGTGGCGCGCTTGTCGGCATTTTCATCGGGCCTCCGATCGCCGGGGCGCTGGTCGGGGGGGACACCGAGAAGGCGCTGCTGGCGATCGTGATCGTCTTTCTGTGCGCGACGGTCGGCCAGTTTGCCTCGTCCACGATCGGGGCGGTGGTCCGCAGCCACGTGACCTGGGAGTCGGCGCGGACCGCCGACTCGTTCGGGGGGTCGCTCGCCAGCGGTCTGACCGTGCTGGTGTTCGCGTGGCTGATCGGCTCGCTGATGATCTCTACCAGCCTGTCGTTACCGCGTCAGCAGATCAATGATTCCCTGCTGCTGAAGTCCGTCGATTCGGCCATGCCGCAGGCCGCCAAAGACCTGACCCGGCGATTCCGGGACTTTGTGGATGCTTCCGATTTTCCGGAGGTGTTCAGCGCCATCGGCGGTAGCCGTTTCGTCGATGTGCCCGCGCCCGACGAGAGCATCATCAAGGACCCCCGTATCGCCCGGGCCCGTCGCGCGATCGTCAAAGTCCAGGGCACCGCGCCCGACTGCAAGAAACGCATCGAGGGCACCGGCTTCGTCTACTCCGCCCACCGGATCATGACCAACGCCCACGTCGTCCAGGGCGTCACCCAGGAACTCCGCGTCACCGACTACACCGGCGCCGTCCACGACGCCCGTGTCGTCCTGTTCAACCCCGACCGCGACATCGCCATCCTCTATGTCGCATCCCTCGACGTCGCCGCCCTCCGCTTCGACTCCACCGCGGAATCCAAGGACGACGCGATCATCGCCGGCTTCCCGAAGGGCCACGGCTTCACCATCAAACCGGCCCGAATCCGGGTGAAACAGCACGCCGAGTCCTCCGACATCTACAACGACCACAAGGTCGACCGCGAGGTGTACGCCATTCGCGGCGTCGTCCAGCCCGGCAACTCCGGCGGCCCCCTCCTCACCCCCGAAGGCCGCGTCTTCGGCGTCATCTTCGCCGCCGCCACCGACCAGGAGGACACGGGCTACGCGCTGACCGCCGACGAAGTCCGTACGGACGCCGAGGACGGCAGCGCGGCCATCGCCCGCGTGGACACCCAGACCTGCGACTAGGTGTACGGTCCGGAGTGGCAAGCACACCAGGAGGTGCGCGATGAGCCGTACCCGGCCATTCCGGTTGCTGGAGCAGGACGACGTTTCGTGAAGGTGGCGCTGCTGGGGCCGGTCGCCTGGCGCACGCCTCCGCTTCATTACGGTCCGTGGGAGCAGGTCACGAGCCTGCTCGCCGAAGGGCTCACCGCGCGGGGGATCGACGTGACCCTGTTCGCGACCCTGGATTCGGTCACGTCCGGAACGCTGGACGGCGTGTGTCCCCATGGATATGCCGATGATTCGTCCATGGATGGACGGGTGTGGGAGGCGATGCATGTCGCGTACGCGTTGAGCCGTTCCGGGGAGTTCGATCTCGTGCACAGTCATCTCGACTGGCTTCCGCTGGCCTTCGCCGATCATTGCCGGGCGCCGCTGCTCACCACAGTTCATGGATTCTCCGGAATGGGCATCTTGCCGGCCTATACCCGGGCCTGGTCCGCGTACGTCTCCATCTCGGACGCGGACCGGAGTCCGGAGCTGGACTACCTCGCGACTGTGCACCACGGCATCGATCTGGACGCGTTTCCCTTCGCCCCCACAGGCGGCGAAAGGCTGATCAGCTTCGGCCGCGTTCATCCCGACAAGGGAACGCACACGGCGATCGAGATCGCCCGGCGGGCCGGGATGCCGCTGACCATCTGCGGGATCGTGCAGGACGAGCGGTACTTCGAGGCGGAGATCGCGCCGAAGATCGACGGGGAGCAGGTCAGGTTCCTCGGGTCGGTCGGGCCGGAGCGGCGGGGCGAGATTCTCGGCGGTGGCGCCGCGCTGCTGCATCCCATCGCGTTCGATGAGCCGTTCGGCCTGTCGGTCGTCGAGGCGATGGCCTGCGGCACCCCCGTCGTCGCCTACCGGCGCGGATCCATGGCCGAAGTCGTGGACCACGGGGTGACCGGTTTCCTGGTGGATTCCCTCGACGAGGCCGTCACCGCGGTGCGGCGCATCGCGACGATCGATCGCGCGGGCTGCCGTGCGCGGGCCGAACTCAGATTCAGCGCAGACTCAATGGTTTCTAATTACCTGCGCATATATGGCGAAATGTTAGGACAAAATAGCGCCTGATAGTATTTGGGCGACGCAGACCCCGGCCATCGGCTGAGGGTCGCGGCAACCGGGCCCCCGTATGAGGGCGGGCCCCCGGTGACAGGCTCACGATTCCATCACGCCGGCAGGCGGACAGCCGTCTGAACCGAGCGAGCCCGTGTGGCATCCATCGTGCTGCGGGCGATTAGTGGAAGGCATGACAGTTGGCCTGTACATATGGCTTTCTCAGCACCCATCCGCCCACGCAGTGCGGACTCGCCACGTTCAACTCCGCCCTGGCCGCCCAGCTCACCGAAGACGGCCGGTACGGCGGGATCGTCCGGGTCACCGCCGACGGCGACGACAACCTGCCGCTGCCCGGGGTCGTGCACACCTGGTCCCCCAGCGGGTTCGGCGGCTGGCGGGCCGCGGCCGCCGCGCTGGAGAAGTTCGATGTGGCCATCGTGCAGCACGAGTACGGCATCTATCCCGGTTCGGACGGCCAGGATGTCCTTCCGTTGCTGCGGCGCCTCGCCGTACCCACCATTGTGGTTCTGCACACCGTCCTGACCAGGCCGACCGCCTCGCAGAAGGTCCTGCTTGAGGAGATCGCCGACGCCGCCGACGCGGTCGTGACCATGACCGGCACCGCCCGCGACCGGTTGCTGACCGGCTACCGGGTCGACGCCGCCAAGGTGGTTCTCATCCCCCACGGAGCCGCCGACCACGGGCGGGTTCCGGTCCGGCGTCAATCCCGTCCGCATTTGCTCACCTGGGGACTGCTCGGTCCCGGCAAGGGCGTTGAGTGGGCGTTACGCGCGCTCGCGCTGCTGGAGGACGTTTCGCCGATCTACACCATCGCCGGAAAGACCCATCCCAAGGTGCTGGAGTCCCAGGGCGAGGCCTACCGCGACGGCCTGTACGATCTCGCGGCCCGGCTTCGGGTGTCCGATGCCGTGCGGCACGACCCGGTATACCGGGATCAGGAGTCGCTGAGCCGGCTGGTCCGCTCGGCGGACGTCGTCGTGTTGCCCTACGACTCGGCGGAGCAGGTCACCTCCGGTGTCCTCATCGAGGCCGTGGCCGCGGGCGTGCCCGTCGTCGCCACCTCCTTCCCCCACGCCGTGGAACTGCTGACCGGCGGTCCAGGCTTGCTGGTTCCCCACGGCGACCCGCTGGCGCTGGCCGCCGCGTTGCGTCGTGTCCTCACCGAACCCGGGCTGGCCGACGATCTCATCAGCCGTACCCGCGCCTTGGTGCCCACCCTGCTGTGGCCCGCGGTCGCGGCCCGATACGCCGGCCTCGTCCGATCGCTCCTGGCCGAGCGGCCGGCGGCCGTGGCGGTGCCATGAGCTCGGCGGCACCCGATTTCCAGCACCTGATCCGGTTGAGCGATGACACCGGCCTGTTCGAACACGCGCGGCACGCCGTCGTCCGCCGCCATCACGGTTACTGCACCGACGACGTCGCCCGCGGGCTCGTCATCGTCAGCCGGGAACCGCTCCCGTCCCAACGGCTGACCGAGCTGGCGGAGCGGTACCTGGCCTTTCTCACCCATGCCCAGGATCACTCCGGCGCGTTCCGCAACCGGCTCGGCTTCGACCGGCGCTGGCGCGACCGGCCGGGCGTCGGCGACTGGTGGGGCCGGGCGATGTGGGGCCTGGGCACCGCGGCGGCCCGCAACTCCGCTCCCTGGATCCGGGAGGAAGCGCTGCTCGCCTTCACTCTCGGCGCGCAGCAGCGCTCCCCGCATCTGCGTGCCATGACTTTCGCCGGGCTCGGCGCGGCGGAGGTCCTGCGCGCCGACCCGGACAGCACCGTGGCCGCCGCCCTGCTCACCGACGCCGCCGAGGCGATCGGCGTGCCTCCGGAGAACCCCTCCTGGCCGTGGCCGCAGCCGTACCTGAGCTATGCCAACGCCGCGCTCGCCGAGGTGCTCATCGCCGCCGGGGATCTGAGCGATGACCAGCAGACGCTCACCAGCGGCCTGCACATGCTCACCTGGCTGCGTGACATCCAGACCAGGAACGGCAGGTTCTCGGTCGTGCCCGCCGCCGGCTGGCGACAGGACAAGCAGCGCACCCGCTACGACCAGCAGCCGATCGAGGTGGCCGCGCTCGCCGACGCCTGTGCCGTCGCGGCCTTCGTGACCGGCGAGCTCTCCTGGCAGGACGGAGTACGGCGGGCGGCGGCCTGGTTCCAGGGCGCCAACGACGCCGACGCCCTGATGTGGGACCCGGCGACCAGCGGCGGGTACGACGGCCTGACCGAGCACGGCCCCAACCTCAACCAGGGCGCGGAATCGACCATGGCACTGATCTCCACCATGCAACACGCGCGGCGGCTCTCATGAGCGATCTCGCCGTACGGCTCGGCCCGACGATCACCCCCGACCCGCGACGGGTGATCGTCAAGCTCTTCGTGCCCGGCGAGGACGCGGCGCTCACCCGTACCCGGGCCGCCGCGCTGATCGACCGCATCATGCTCCTCGACACCGACATGATGACCGACATGCTCAAGGAGACGCTGCGGCGATTCGGCGGGCGGCACCACGACCTCGAAGCGACCTTCGCCCATCACCACGACCTGGTCCGCCATCGCGTGCCCCGCAACGCCGACCTGTCCCGGCCGGCCCGCCTCCTGGTGGGCGCCTACTTCAGCCACGAGTACGCCGTGGAGGGCGCGGCGGTGTGCAACCCCTCGATGATCCCCCACCCCGACCAGTCCGGCCTGCGCCCTGGGCAGCTCCGCGTGGCCATCAGCCTGCGGCAGATCGGCGAGGGACACCTGTCCTCCATCGGCTTCGCCACGGCGCTGCTCGGACCCCACGCCGAGCTGGAGATCACCGACCGCTCCGGGGCGCTGTCCGTCGGCCGCCGGCACCGGACCCACCATCGGCGCGACCTGCTCGCCGCCGGGCTCTCCGACGACGCCTGGGACAACGAGGTCTCGGCCGCCATGCTGGAATCCCTGCCGGAACGCTTCGACGACGACGACTTCGAACAGGCGATCGGCCGGTTGCCCGCCGACCTGGTCACCCGAACCACCACGCAGCGAACTCTGGAGGAGATGCGCCGCGCGACGCGCTCCGACTACGCCGTGGCCTTCCCCGCCGATCTCCCCCTGCACCGGCGGGTGCTCTGGCCGGCCACCGCGGACGAGAGCAACGGCATGGAGGATGCGCGTTTCGTCCAGGTCATCGATGAGGACGGCAGGCCGTCGTACCGCGCCACCTACACCGCCTACGACGGGCGGCACATCCGCTCCCACCTGATCGCCAGCGATGACCTGCGCCATTTCGAGATCACCCCCATGCGGGGGCCCGCCGCCGCCAACAAGGGGATGGCGCTGTTCCCGCGACAGGTGGGGGGACGCAGTCTGGCGTTGTGCCGCTCCGACGGCGAGACCATCGGTCTCACGACGCTCGACCAGCACAACACGTGGCAACCGCCGGTGCCGCTCCACGTCCCCCACCGTGGCTGGGAACTGATCCAGGTGGGCAACTGCGGATCGCCCATCGAGACCGGCTTCGGTTGGCTCGTCCTGATCCATGGCGTCGGCCCGATGCGCGACTACGCCATGGGCGCCCTGCTGCTCGACTCCGACCAGCCGGACCGCGTCATCGCCGAACTCCCTGGCCCGCTCCTCACCGCCGGCACCGCCGAACGCGACGGCTACGTCCCTAACGTTGTGTACTCCTGCGGAGGCCTTGTCCATGGCGATGCCTTGTGGC
This sequence comes from Acrocarpospora sp. B8E8, assembly GCF_039871605.1. Classification (NCBI taxonomy): domain Bacteria; kingdom Bacillati; phylum Actinomycetota; class Actinomycetes; order Streptosporangiales; family Streptosporangiaceae; genus Acrocarpospora; species Acrocarpospora sp. B8E8. The sequence goes on from NZ_JBDPLV010000060.1 coordinate 57,366, forward strand.
TGCCGTACGGGGAGAGCGACGCCCGGATCGGATTCGCCCGGGTGCCGGTGAGCGCCCTTGTCGAGGCGATGCGTTCGTCACGCTAGCGGGGTGCCGAGCCCGGCGGCGTCGAGGAGGTGCGCGCCCGCGTCGTGCAGGGTGATGCCGAAGCTGTCCGGCGGGCCCGGCAAATGAGCGGTTGCCTTGAAGCGGGTATCGAGGGTCGGACCGTTGCCGACGAGATGGCCGCACAGCTGGCCCTGGCGGTCGTACACGGCCCAGCGGCCCGCGCTCACCTGCGGCATCGCGTCAGGATTGTCCTTGAGCCACTGCGCGTTGGTCGCGTGGTCGGGCCGCTCGTCGGCCTCGTTCTCCTGGACGGGAACATGATCAGCATTTGTGCGAGCACCACTCATGTTGCGTCTCGCTCTCAGCTAGTGGCTGACGCCCCTTGACGAGGGGAAACACTCAGCGCTATCCGCATCGTACCGGCCACCGCTCGGGCTTACTACTCGGACAACCTCGGGAAACGCCTAGAAACCGGCCAGGGTCAGACCTCCCGCCCAAGCCGGAAAGGAGTACGTGTCCAGCTTGCGGACCTGTCCATCGCGGATGTTGATGGCGTAGGTGACCGAGCCGATGTCGGGAATGCCCTTTCCGGTCTTGCCCCAGTCGCCGCCGGCGACTGTTGCCGGGCGCGCAGAAACTCCCTGAAGCCCTCGTATCGATCCATATTTCTCCTCTCTTCCCCTATCAACGCGGGAAGAGAGAGTTGGGTTGGAGGCCCTCAGGTGGCGGGTAGGGCCGCGCGCAGGGCTTCGATGGTCGCGGCTCGGGTGATCGCGTCCAGGTCCATGCCATAGGCGGGGCGGGAGCCGTACGAGCGGATCCTGGATCTTCCTCGTTCCAGGAGGGCCGTCGCGCCGCGCGGGTTTTCGCGTTGCAGGTGGGTGAGGCCGACGCAGATCTGGGCCAGGCCCTGCCAGAGTTCGCGTTCCTCCGGGGGGCAGCATTTCCAGCGGCCCTCGAAGACCTCGTGGGCGTGGAAGGGGCGGGCGGCGTCGAGGAGGAGGGCTGCCTCGATGATGGCCTCTTCGGCGCTGGGAGCGTAGTCGTCGGGGACGCGGGGCACGCCGACTGCGTCGTAGGGCAGGGGGCGGCCGTATTCGTCGCGCGGGCGGGCGCTTCTGGCGCGGCCGTATTCGTCGCGGTCTCGCGGGGTCATCGGTCCGGTTCCGGGTCGGCGAGCCAGGCGATCAGTTCGGCGTCGAACTGGTCGGGGCGTTCCTCGTGGGGGAAGTGGCCGGCGCCGTCGATCAGTCGCCACCGGTAGGGCGCGGCCACGAAACGGCTGGAACCTTGGGCCGTTCTGGGCAGGATGCACCTGTCCAGCGCGCCGTGCAGCTGGAGCGTGGGGGCTTCGATCTCGGTACGCATCTGGCGGACATACCGGAACCCATCAGGGCGAAGCTGGGATCTGGCGAACCAGCGGTGATATTCCAGGGCACAGTGCGCGGTCCCCGGGATTTGGAACACATCCCGATATTTCCGGGCAACGTCCTCAGATGGCCACTCAGAGCCGGACCATGCGTCCAGGAGGCGGCCCACCCGGGAGCCGTCGTGGGCGACCAGGCGGCGCTCCGGGAGCACCGGGAGCTGGAATCCCAGGCTGTAGCCGCTGGCTCGCAGCTGGCCGAACGGGTCGGTCAGCAGGGCCGAGCGCAGCCGGAGCGGGTGCGGAGCGGAAACGACCACCAGACGGCGGACCACTTTGGGGTCGAGCACCCCCATCGTCCACGCCAGCAGACCGCCCCAGTCGTGGCCGACGACGATCGCGCCGGTCTCGCCGAGCGCGCGGATCAGCCCGGCGGCGTCTCCGGCCAAGGTCGGAAGGTCATAGCCGCGCGGAGGTTTGTCGCTCGCGCCGTACCCACGCAAATCCACCGCGACTGCACGGTAACCGGCCTTCGGCAGGGACTCCAGCTGGTGCCGCCAGGTCCACCAGAACTGGGGGAAACCATGCAGCAGCAGCACCAGCGGCCCCTCGCCCGCCTCCACGACGTGGAAGCGGGTGCCGCCGGCGTGCACGGCGCGGTGGGTCCACGGGCCCTCGACCCGGACCACCGACTCGTCCCTGGACGGTTTCACCTCAGGGCACGGTCTCGTGCACCGGCTCGCGATGCGAGCCGATCTCGCCCGCGGACGGCGCGGACAGGCTCGCCTGCTCGGGCCCCTTCAGCGTCTGCAGCGACCGCTTGGTACGGCGGAAGCCCGCCAACCCCTTCAACCGCCGGTATCCGACGAACCCCAGCAAACCCGCAAGCACCAGATAGAACACGGTAACGATCAGGAACGACAGCCACTGCGCGAGGCCGACCACGTCCACCAGCACGTACGCGATGGTGAACGACGCCAGGATCAGGCACAGATGCAGAATGAACGCGGCGGCGGCGAAAAGCCCCGTCGCGGTCCCGATCCGGCGCGCGTCGAACTTGAGCTCGGACTTGGCGAGCTCGATCTCAGACCGGACGAGGGTCGATATGTGGTTGCTCGCCTGGGCGACCAGCGCGCCGAGCGATTCGTCCTCGGGCATCGGGATCTCCTATCTGCGACTATCAAACATCATCTCGTGCCCGCACGCGCACCCGGATCCGCAACAGTGCCGACGCCAGCGCCGACGCGACCACGCTGGCGATCAGCACGGCGGTGGAGATCCGATCGTCGCCGGGGAACGCCTTGTCGCCGATGAGCAGCGAAACCGTGAAGCCGATTCCGGCCAGAACGGACACGGCTGCGATGTCCCGCCAGGTCAGCTCGTCGCTGAGCCTGGCGAATCCCAGTTTGACCGACAACCACGCGCCTCCGAACACCCCCAGGAACTTGCCCACCACCAAGCCGATCATCACAGCGATCGCGATCCGGTCGACGAAGACGGCGCCGAGCGCCTGGGTGGTCAGCGGAACCCCGGCGGCGAAAAAGGCGAAAACGGGCACGCAGAATCCCGCGGATATGGGGCGAATGTATTGGTCCGCGCGTTCCGCCGGGGATGGATCGCCTCGCACGCTGGTGAGCAGGCCGCACAGGACGCCGGCCACGGTGGGGTGCACGCCGCTGTCGTGCACGAACACCCAGGCGGCGACGCCGAGCAGGATGAACAGGAGCGGCTTCCGGACGCCGACGCGCATGAGCAGCCAGTAGATGAACAGGATCACGGCGGCGGCGATCAGCGGGACGAAGCTCAGCTTCTCCGTGTAGAAGACCGCGATCACGATGATCGCCCCCAGGTCATCCACCACGGCGAGGGTCAGGAGGAAGGCCCGCAAAGCATCCGGAAGCGCTGAGGCGGTCACCGCGAGGACCGCGAGGGCGAACGCGATGTCGGTTGCCGTGGGGATCGCCCAGCCCTTGCCCGCGCCGCTGGTGCCCCAGGCGACGGCGACGAAGACGAGCGCGGGAACCACCATTCCGGCGATCGCGGCGACAACCGGGAGAATCGCGTTCTTGAGCCGGGAGAGCTCGCCGTGCACGAACCCCTGTTTGACCTCAAGCCCGGCGACGAAGAAGAAGATCGCGAGCATGCCGTCGGCGGACCATTGGTACAAGCTCATACCGAACGGACCTGGAACCGCGTCGCGCATGGCCAGGTAGCCGTTGGTCCATGCGGAGTTCGCCCAGATGAGAGCGAATCCCGTGGCCAGCAGCATGATCACGCCGCCGATCGTCTCGGCGCGCAACGCCTCGGCGATCTGGCGTGCGTACCGGACGGTCGGCCGCAACGGCCACATTTCGGCGGCGCGCGGCACGGTCCCCCCTCGGTCGCTGAACGTTACGATCTGTACCTGACTGTACACATATGTCCGGAAATGGATGAGGCGCGGGTGCCGTTACGCACCCGCGCCTCATCTGCCGGACTTGCCTAGTCTTCGCTCGCCGCGCTGGGCAGCTTCGCCGCGATCAGGTTCATCACCGCGGTGTCGGCCAGCGTCGTGACGTCGCCGATGCTGCGGTTCTCCGCCACGTCACGCAGCAGCCGCCGCATGATCTTCCCGGAGCGGGTCTTCGGCAGTTCGGGAACGATCAGGATCTGCCGCGGCTTCGCGATTGGCCCGAGCGTCTTGGCGACATGGTCGCGGAGCTCCTTGGCGATGTCCTCGCCCTCGTCGGCCGCGCCGCGCAGGATCACGAACGACACGATCGCCTGCGTGGTCACCGGGTCGGTCGCGCCCACGACCGCCGCCTCGGCCACCTTCGGGTGGCTGACCAGGGCACTCTCCACCTCGGTGGTCGAGATGTTGTGCCCGGAGACGAGCATGACGTCATCGACCCGGCCGAGCAGCCACAGATCGCCGTCCTCGTCCTTCTTCGCGCCGTCGCCGGGGAAGTAGAACCCCTTGAACCGGGACCAATAGGTGTCGATGTAGCGCTGGTCGTCGCCCCAGATGGTGCGGAGCATGGACGGCCACGGCTCCCGTACCACCAGGAAACCCCCGCCGCCGCTGGGCACCGACTGCGCCTGGTCGTCGACCACGTCCGCGACGATGCCCGGCAGCGGCTTCATGGCCGCGCCCGGCTTGCCGGCGGTGACCCCCGGCAGCGGGCTGATCATGATCGCGCCGGTCTCGGTCTGCCACCAGGTGTCCACGACCGGGGTACGGCTGCCGCCGATGTGCTCGCGATACCAGACGTACGCCTCCGGGTTGATCGGCTCGCCGACCGAGCCGAGGACCCGCAGGGACGACAGGTCGAACTTGGCGGGGATGTCGTCGCCCCACTTCATGAACGTACGGATCGCGGTGGGCGCAGTGTAGAGGATCGTGACCTGATATTTCTGGATAATTTCCCAGAAGCGGCCTCGGTGGGGGGTGTCCGGGGTGCCCTCGTAGATGATGCTTGTGGCGCCGTTCGCGAGCGGGCCGTACACGATGTAGGAGTGCCCGGTCACCCAGCCGATGTCGGCCGTGCACCAGTAGATGTCGGTTTCCGGCTTGAGGTCGAAGACGGCGTGGTGCGTCCAGGCCGTCTGGGTGAGGTATCCACCGGTCGTGTGGAGAATGCCCTTCGGCTTCCCGGTCGTCCCGCTCGTGTAGAGGATGTACAGCGGGTCCTCGGCGTCATGCGCCTCCGGCGTGTGCTCCTCGCTCTGCCGATCGACCAGGTCATGCCACCAGACGTCCTTGTCCGTCCAGTCCACCTCCTGGCCGGTCCGCCGGACCACCAGCACATGCTCGACACTCGGGCAGTCCTTGACCGCCTCGTCCACCGTCGGCTTCAACGCGCTCGGCGTGCCCCGCCGGAACCCGCCATCCGCGGTGATCACCAGCTTGGCGTCCGCGTCGTCGATCCGGCTCTTCAGCGCCGTCGCCGAGAACCCGCCGAACACCACCGAGTGAATCGCCCCGATCCGCGCACACGCCAGCAACGAAACCGGCAGTTCCGGAATCATCGGCATGTAGATGGCGACCCGATCGCCCTTCCCCACCCCCAGCTCGGTCAGCGCGTTCGCCGCCCTGGAAACCTCTCTCTGCAGGTCAGCGTAGGTGATGGTACGGCTGTCGCCCTCCGGCTCGCCTTCCCAGTAGTAGGCGACCTTGTCCCCGTTGCCCGCCTTCACATGCCGGTCCACGCAGTTGTACGCGACGTTCAGCTTGCCGTTCACGAACCACTTGGCGAAGGGCGGCTGCCAGTCCAGCGTCGTGTCCCAGCGTTTCGCCCAGGTCAGCCGCTCGGCGGCACGCTCCCAGAAGGCGAGCCGGTCCCGGTTCGCCTCCTCGTACGCCTCCGCCGTGACGTTCGCGGCCGCGGCCAGGTCGACGGGTGGCTCGAACCGCCGGTCCTCGCGCAGCAGATTCGACAGCGTCTCCTGGTTCTCACGCTCGGGGGCCACTTGGCACTCCTTTTTGTTCTTATCTGGCGCTACTTGTGAGGTCCACTTCACCAGCCCGGTACGGTCACCGACAAGGTTCCGGGCATGTGGTGTTATGACATGTGAGCATCCCCGGGGAGTCAAACTGGGATGCGCTCAACGGTGGCAGGTCGTCGTTGAATGGTTCGTACGCGTCGGTAAGGTCGGGGTGTGACTGATCCGCTGGCGGTGATCGCCGAGATGGTGCCGGAGGCCGTACAAGAGGCGCGTTTCGCTGTCGACCGGCTGTATCGGCATCGGGTGCTGCGACGGCGCGGGCCCGAAGTGTCGGCCGAGTCGGCCTTGCGCGGAGCTCGGGCATCGGCGGCGTTGGATGGGGTTGATGTGCCGCTGGGGTCGTTGCGGCATGGGGAAGTCGATGCACCGGTGGCGCAGGGGGCGTTGCGGGTTTCGGCAGAGCTGGGGCGGTTGGGGGCGTTGTGGCGGGGGGCACCTCGGCAGGCGTTGGCGCGGTTGCACGCGTTGGCCGGGGTTGGGTTGACCGATGAGCCTGGGCGGCCGCGTGGGGGCGACACGTCGGCGGACCCGCTGGGACTCGGGCCCGCGCCTGGGGCTGCGGAGGTTTCGGTGCGGTTGGGGGCGCTCGCGGAGCTGCTGGCGTCGTCGAAGGCACCCGCGGTTGTTCTGGGGGCGATCGTGCATGCGGAGCTTGTGGTGTTGCGGCCGTTTGGGGTGGCCGATGGGGTGGTGGCTCGGGCGGCGGAGCGGTTGACGTTGATCGAGCATGGGTTGGATCCGAAGAGCCTGGTTGTGGTGGAGGTGGGGCATCTGGAGGCGGGCGCGGGGTATGTGGAGGGGCTTCGGGGGTATTTGGGCGGGACGCGGGATGGGGTGGTGGGGTGGGTTGCGCACTGCGCGGAGGCGATCGTGCTGGGGGCTCGGGAGACGACGGCGATTTGTGAGGCGTTGTCGCGGTGAGTCGCTGGGTGGGGCTGATCTTCGGGTTGGTTGGGTAACCGCTTCTCCCTGTCGCCGTTGCTGTGGGTTCTGGAGGCGGAGAGGTGGGAGTCACGTCGTGCCGTGCGTCGAAATGCTGCCCTTGACGTTCTTCGAACGTGTGGTGGTCGCGATCCGTAGCGGGCGGGTGGCGAAAGCCACGGCGACCATGGGGCCGGGCGGGGCCCGGACAAACACGACGGGAGGGTGGGTGGGAGACCCACGGCAATGCGACCGTCGTTTCCTTCGGGCAGCCACAGCGGCGGCGGGGTCGGGCGGAGCCCGAGGGAAACAAACGGGCTGGGTGGGTGGGAGTTCCACGGTAGGCAATCCGGCGCGGTGTGAGGGCTGAGTACCGTCGCGGATGGGCGTGCGGACACTCCGGCCGACGGGTGTTCGACTGAATGCCCCGGTGATCGAGGATCGGGGAGCGCTCTTTAGCGGCGGTGAGAGCCGATGCGAGCGGCGGTGTTCCCTACCCGTGGTCTCCATGCCCGCTGGTCAGCTTGCGCATGCGGCACCGAACCCGAGGCTCGCGTTGCGAGCTCTTGCGAGGTTGCGGTCGCAAGGGAGGGATTCGGACAAAAGCTGACGGCGTCCCTGGAATGGGACGCCGTCGCCAGTACGTCATACCGGGTTACCAAGCGTGCACCTTTATCTGTCTAGCGGGGCAAGCCCGTGTCGACACGCCTCCCGCGGCTGGTCGCGCGTGGGTACCCGGCAGCCGTACCCGGACACCTAGTCCGTGTCACCTTTCTACGTCGGATTCCTGCACTTGGGAACCCCTTGGAGCAAGACCTTTACCGAGCTGGGGGCCCAAGCTGCTGACACATCTGACGGGTTTTGTCACACATTGAGGCAATGGATCGGTATAGTGAGCAATGATCACGGACTGTGATTGGTTGGCGGCAGTGAACTTCTGGCGACCGAGCTTGGTCCCGCGAAAAAATCTGGCGCAAATTGCAGATTGCTCCTCGACGAAACTCGCGTAGATCGGGCAGCATACGGTGGTATCTCCCAATGTGGGAGTGACTGCGTACAGGGCACCTATGCAAGTCCCTTGCCATGCCCTGGCCAACTGATGAAAGCTTTCTTCTGAAACGGGACCGGCTCTACCCCCCCGGAGCCGGACCGGTCGGCGACCCCCGCTCTCCCCCCCGGCGGGGGTCGCCATTTTTCTTGACGCGACCTCACGACGCTCGGTTGGATCCCTAAGTCGATCCCGATGCCGAATTGTTACCTAATGCCTGGAAGTAATTCAGCGCGGGATGGCTCGCGGCCGGCGCGTCAGGACCGTTGCCCGCGGATCTGGTGGTGGAGATCGATCGGCGGGTAGCCGCCGGATGCGTGGGGGTGCCAGGCAAGCTGATCGTCGTGGGCATCCCGTGGGCCGGTCGCCGGGCCACGCTGCGGTTCGAGGCTCAACTGATGCGTGTGACGCGAAGGCCGCGCGGCGCCGAACGTCCGGCCACAGGTTCGAGCCGCCCTCCCGTTCCTCTTCGGGAACTTGAACTGGATCGTCGTCCCGGCAGGCTTCAGGTTGTGCATGGCCTCGGTCGACTTGGCGGCGTCCCACGAGCCCAACTCCGGGATGTTGCTGACGACGTGGATGTTCTCGGCCCTCGCCACCCCGGCGATCGTCACCACGCTCATGTCGGAGTCTCGGGTCACGCCCACGAGAACCGACCGCCTATTAAGACTTACCTGTCCGCCAAAGCGGGATAAGCGTGATCCGCGCGGTTCCGGATTTCCCATTCGCCTGCTCTCAAACGGCCAGTGACTTGGCCGCTTAGTCAGGAGTTCGTGGTCAGGTTCGTGGCGGGTCTCAGTCGGCCTGAGGTTTTCCACAGGGGGATGGGTTATCCACAGTTCGGGTTCCGAGGCCTCGGGCGAGGGCGTGGTTCTCGCAAAGTGGTCTCTCTCGACGGATGGAGACCTCGATGTATCGGCCTTTGGCCATTACAGATGACCAGGATCTGCTTGACGATCTGCTGCGCGTGGCCGCCGCGGCAGGGGTCGAACTCGATGTGGCGCATGTCGCCTCACGGGCAAGACCCCAGTGGCGTACGGCTCCGCTGATCGTGATCGGCGCGGATCTAGCCGACGATCTGGCAGCCACCGGACCGCCACCCAGGCAGAACGTCGTGCTGGTGACCCGCAGCCCGGAGGATCCCGCGACCTGGCGAAGATGCGTAGCGGTGGGCGCGCAAACGGTGCTGCAATTGCCGGCGGAGGAACGCCTTCTCGTCGCGGAATTCGCGGAAGCCGCCGAACCATCCACTCGGGCCGGAACCGTCGTGTGCGTGACCGGCGGCCGAGGCGGCGCGGGCGCGACCGTGCTGGCCGCGTCCTTGGCGCTGTCCGCCTCGCGTGCCGGGCTGCGTACCTTGCTGGTGGACGCCGATCCCCTCGGCGGCGGCATCGACGTGGTCCTGGGTGAGGAAGACGCGATCGGCGCACGCTGGCCGGACATCGTCGGCCGCGAAGGCCGCGTCAGCTACGGCGCCCTCCAGCGCGCGCTCCCCACGTTCGGCGAACTCACCGTTCTCTCCTGGCATCGCGGTGAACCGATGCGCATCCCCCGCGAAGCCATGCGGGCCGTCCTGGACGCCGCCCGGCGCGGCTGCGACCTGGTCATCGTCGACCTCCCCCGGCACATGGACGAAGCCATCGCCGAGGCGCTCGCCCGCGCGACGGCAACCCTGGTCCTGGTCCACGCAGACGTCAGAGGCGTGCTCGCCGCCGCCCAAACTCTCGCTGCCCTACGCCCCCACACCGGCGACCTCAAAGCCGTCGTCCGCCCCGGCACCCTCGACCCTGACGTAGTCGCCGCCTCTCTGGGCCTTTCCGGCGGCCTCATCTGCCCCCAACAACGCGGCCTCACCCAAGCCCTGGACCGAGGCGTCGCCCCGCCCCTGGGCCGAACTCCCCTCGGCAGGTTCTGCACCACCCTCCTCGACCACCTGGGAGCCACCCATGACCACACCTAGCCCCTCACCCCACCCATCCACGCGTGCCGTCGCTGCGCTGGGCATCCCGGTTGGGGCAACTGTGTTCGCAGGGCGGATTCCGGCTGAGCAATCCGGTGTGTCTGTGGCCTCGACCCGGGTGGGCCGGTCGATGTCGCCAGCGGCCGATGGTGTAGTGACCAGGCCAGGGATCCCGGTGGGGCCGGGCGTGCTCAGAGGGCTGGCCTCAGCCGCCGATGAGAGCGCCTCCATGGTGCGAACTGCGTCTATGAACTCCACGGGGTCCGTGGGATTTGCATCACCGGTTGGGACATTCACGCTTTCGAAGGCGACCATGTCGGAGGACTCATCGCGATTTGGTAGTTCCGGTCGACCACGTAGCCGCGGGTATTCATTTCCGCCCCCAGTCGCGAGAACACAGGCCGGAGTCGCTGGCGCGCCAACAATGGAGAGTGACCTTGTTGGTGCCCACAAAGCGGCGCCTGAGCTTGTCGAAGCGGTCCGGGTTCGTCTCGCTCGAACGGGTGCGGAACCTACGCCGGCGAGGGTCGCGGCGGCGCTACGTGCCGAGCGTGCCATGTTCGGGGACGCGGAAGTCCTGGACATCGCCCGAACGCTTCGAGCGGATCTCATCGGTGCCGGGCCTCTGGAAGCCCTCCTTGCCGCCCCAGGGGTGACCGATGTGCTCGTCAACGGCCCCAACGAAGTCTGGGTCGACGACGGCATCGGTCTCCGCAGGACAAGCGTCACCTTCCCTTCCGACGATGACGTCAGACGCCTGGCTCAGCGCCTCGCAGCCGCCGCTGGCCGCCGCCTGGACGACGCCTCCCCCTACGTCGACGCCCGACTAGCCGGAGGAGTGCGCCTCCACGCCGTTCTCCCACCCATCGCCGCCGAAGCCACATGCCTCTCCCTTCGCCTCCCCCCACGCCACACATTCACGCTCGAGGAACTGGTCCCCGGCCCAGCAGCCACCGCCCTACGCGCGATCATGGCCGCCCGCCTAGCCTTCTTGATCACTGGCGGCACGGGAACAGGCAAGACCACCCTCTTGTCCGCCATGCTCTCTCTGGCAACCCCCGGAGAACGCCTCCTGCTCGTGGAAGACTCCGCCGAACTCCGCCCTAACCACCCTCACGTGGTCCGCCTCGAAGCCCGCCCGCCCAACCTCGAAGGTGTCGGTGGCGTCACGCTCCGGGACCTCGTCCGTCAGGCCCTCCGGATGCGCCCAGACCGGCTCGTCGTCGGCGAGGTTCGCGGTTCCGAGGTTGTAGATCTTCTGGCCGCACTCAACACCGGTCACGAAGGCGGCTGCGGCACTCTCCACGCGAACACCGCCGCCGATGTCCCACCCCGCCTGGAAGCACTGGCCTGCGCCGCAGGCCTTTCCAGAGAAGCCGTCCACAGCCAGATCGCGGCAGCCCTGGACGCCGTCATCCACCTTGTCCGAGACCCCAGAACCGGCAACCGCCAAGTCTCCGAAATCTCCCTCCTCCACCGAACCCCCACCGGCTTCGTCACAGTCACCCCCGCCCTCACCTTCACCACCACCCCAACCCCAACGCCACCTCTAACACCAGCCCTAATGCCTGCCCCAACATCAGGCCCAACACCAAGACCAACCCCAACACCAACACCAATCCCAACTCCAACGCCAGGCCCAGCTCTGCCAACCTTGAGAGCCCGCTGCCCAGGCATTCCATGACCAAAGCACTTCGCCTCGGAGCGCGTATCACCACAACCACGCCGCTCGTCTCGCGGCCATGGACGCCAGGGGCGGCGGCAAGCCCCCATCAAGAAGCTGGCGGTAACGCCTCATCGAAGACTTAGTGGAGTCTCAAAATGGGTCCGATCGCTGTAGTGCTCGGAGGTCTTGCCGGATGGTTGTGGTTCGGCCCAACGGTTGCTTCGGCCAGGTTGCTGGCGCTCCAGGGCGATCCCGCTGAATGGTGGATACCGCGGCGTCCCTGGTTTCGGCGGGCTCGGCCCGCAAAGGAGGCGGCGGAGTGGCGGGTCGCTTCGATTGAACTCTGCCAAGGAATCGTGGCTGAACTGACGGCAGGCCGTACACCCGGCGATGCCATGGCTCGGGCGATCTCCTCTGTTGAGGTCCCCGACCCGGCCGCACTGAAGCCCATCGCTGCGGTCGCACGCGATGGCGGTGACATCGCGGCCGCCCTACTCGGAGCCGCTCCACCTGCCGGAGGCGAGGGCCTGGTTCGCCTTGCGGCTTGCTGGCAAGTCAGCGCCACAGTAGGAGGCGGCCTGGCCTCCCTCGTCGAGCGCGTAGCGTCATCCCTTCGCGAAATGGAAGCGCACCGCCAAGACGTCTCCGCACAACTGGCCGGACCTCGCGCCACTGCCCGCCTCCTTGCCGGCCTACCCGCGCTCGGCCTTCTGATGGCCGCGGGCCTAGGCATGGCGCCCCTCCCCTTCCTATTCGGCACCCCAGCCGGATTCGCATGTCTACTCATCGGCCTAACACTTGACGCCACAGGCCTCTGGTGGACCAACCGCCTCGTCCTCCGGGCCGAGACCGCAGGCCATTAACTCACCGTCCTCCACTAGCTCACCACCCTCCAGGCTGAGCCGCAGATCGTTAGCCGATCGCTCTGTTTGCCGAGGTCGCAGACTCTTTGCCGAGGTGGCAGGCCGCTAGGTGATTTGTAGGACGCCGCTCGTTACGCCTCCGTCGACCTGGCTCGGTTGCGGTCTCCCGAACACAAGGTGGTGCTGGAGCGCCGCCTGTGGGGTGGCCGCCTTTCGGGGGGCCGCTGGTTTGTTGGTCGATCAGCTTCCTGTTCGAGGTGTGGGCGATTGGCTCGCCACCCTTCAGGCCGGGCTGCAGGTCGTTTGCTCGCTGTCCCCCTGACCGAGGCCGCGGGTTATCAGCCCGCCGTCCTGCGGGCCGAGACCGCAGGTCGTTGGTCGCTGACTAAGCAAGTAGTTCACACGTAAGTAGTTCATCCGCCACGGAGAATCTGATGCTCATCCTCATGGGTGCAGGGCTAGCTGCGCTTTCAGTCTGGATCTGGCCGACGCGCAAAGGATCGCTTGATCGTCTACTGGAAGTGCAGAGACGATCGCGCACCGAAGAGGTCACCGCTCACTCGGGCTACCCGATGGGCAGCGCGCAGGCCCATCCGTTGGGCGGGCCTCTTCAGCCATCCAATGGCGGCACAAGGAACGCTGAAGCCGAGCACGCCGCACGGCAGCTGCAAAAGGGCATTCTTGTCGCAGGACCTACCGCAGTGCTGACGTACCTGATCGTGGGTGGCCTACCGGGACTGATTGCCGCAGCAATGGCTGCAACTGCCGCTATAGCCCTTGTCCGCAAAAGAGAACCAGCCACTTCTCGGCGTCGCCGCGAGCGAATGATCACGGATCTCCCATTCGCGGCCGATCTCATGGTTGCCTGCCTCCGCGCAGGCCAGCCCCTGACCGCCGCCGCAGAAACCGCCGCAAGGGCCGTGAACGGACCGCTCGGCGAATGCCTGTTCTGGGTGAGCGCTCAAATGCGACTCGGCGCCGACCCATCCACCGCCTGGTCAGCCTTGGCCGAAGAACGCCCCCTGGCCTCCCTAGCCAGAACCATGTCCCGAGCGGTCGACAGCGGAGCCCCAGTAGCCGACGTCCTCACCCGCCTTGCCAACGACGCCCGCCACACCACTCGATCGGCCTCTTCCGCAGCCGCCCGAAGAGTCGGAGTCCAAGCAGTAGCCCCCCTCGGCCTGTGCTTCCTCCCCGCCTTCGTCTTCCTCGGCATCATCCCCGTGGTGGCCGGTCTAGCGACCCAAGTCCTCACTCCATAAGGCTCGCTCCCCCGACCTCCACACCCCTTACCTCAGGCTTTGGTCGAGCCTGGTCGGAGCTGATCGTTAAGACCCGAAATCGCCATGAGCTGGAAGGACCCGACTTGATTGATGGGTGAACAGTCAGGTGGTTTCTGCAGCTAGATGGGCATGGGTACGGCCCAGCCGGTCGGAGCAGTGCACTGGCGAACTCGACGAAGGACCTTGTGGATGACTTTTTCCACAGCTGTGGATAACGAGATGTCCACAGGGCCACGGGTAGGCGTATCGGCTGGTTGATCTGACGAGCTAGTTATCCACAGCCTTTCGGTTATCCACAGAACGGGATTCGGGTCAAGCGGGAAGGTCGAGTGAAGGGCACTCTGAGTATGGCTTCGGGCGGAGGGTCCGTCCCGGGCTTGTAGGAGGACCAGATGCGCGTGTGGACCAGCGAGCGCACCCAGGGCGCCCAGCCACTCCAGCACTCCCACCCCACCACCTCACCCCGCCACCTTCGCCTCTGCCCAACCCCTCCCCACCCCGCTAAGTTGGCCGCCCCCGCTAAGTTGGCGGCCCCTGTCAGTCCGGCCACTGCCGTCAATTCGGCGACCGCCGTCGACCTCGCCGCCGTCGGCCTGGCCGCCCCGGTCAACCGGGCTGCTCCCGTCATCCCATCAACGTTCGTCCGCCGGAAACCGGCCATCCCGACCGAGTCTTTGATCATCGTTGGCTCAACCGAATCCCCAAGGTTGGCGAAAGCCACCAAACGACCAACTCCGCCGTCCCCGTCTCCCTCGCTAGCCATGACGGTCGGTCCCACGCCTGTCCGCCCGGCGCCTGTCGGTCCGCTCGCCTCCGCCGTGTCACCACGATCGGTATCTACGGGAACCTCCGCACTTGCGATCATGAGCTCGACTACCTCCCCCGCTCCTCTCGACCAGCCGAAGCCAGTCAGTGCGGCACCCGCTAGCACGGAGATTCACCCCATCGGACGCGCAGACCAAGCCACCGCCAGCAACCCAATCCGCCCGCTTCGCTTGGTGAAGCCGCTCGGCGCTGTGGGTCGGACCGCTCCGACTGATCCGCTTCATGCACTCAGCCCTGTAGCTCAGACCACTACGGCTCGTCCCATTCACGCGGTCGACCCTGTAGGTCAGACCGCCTTGGACCACCCCGTCCATGTGGTTGGCACTATCGACCAAGTCGGTCCGGTGGGCGGAGACGGCCCAGCCAGGCTTGATGCCCAGGTCGTGCCGCTGGCGCTGGTTCGCTCGGCAGGACCGATCGATCCGGCTGGTCGGGTGCTGGGAGATCAGGTCAGGGCACGTCGGCGGGTGAAAAATCGCTCGTGGAGTAGGGAGCAAACGCTCGCAGTCGTGGATCGGGCGCGTCGGCTAGGCGTCCAGTGGACGCTCGCTGCCGGAGCCCGAAGGGAGGCGGGCATGTCCACCGCGGAATATGCAGTCGGAACCATCGCCGCCTGCGGCTTCGCTGCCCTGCTCTTCAAGGTGGTGACCTCAGGCGAGGTGCAGGAAATGCTAGCCGCTCTGATCCAAAAGGCCCTCAACCTTGCCGGATAAAACGGCATACGGATACGTCGGGTCATTCGGGCATATGAGCCCGTCCGCATACGCATGGCAAATGAGTGATGTTCGTGCTTCGTAGGGCTGTGGGCGCTGGCTCGGTCATCGAGGCGAAGCTGAACTCAGACGAACCTCGATTGATTGACCCCGAGCCGATCGGGTCGGCGCCGATCGCTCCTGGATCGGTCGCTCCTGGATCGGTCTGCCCTAGATCGGTCTGCCCTGGGTTGGTCGAACCCGGATTGCTTGAACTTGGATTCGTCGATCCTTGGCTGGTCGAATCCGGACCGACCGAACTCGGCTTGGTCGGATCTGGGTTGGTCGGTCCTGGGTTGGTCGGTCCTGGGCTTGTCGGTTCTGGACTAGTTGGCGCCGAGTCGGTTGAGTCGCGTGGGCTGGCGCGGGATGAACTGGTTGAGGGTGGACCGCGGCGGCCGGGGTCGGTTGAGGCGGGGTCAGTCACTGCGGAGATTGCTGTGGCGTTGCCGGCGCTGGTTGTTGTTCTTGGGGCCGCGTTGTGGGCGGTGGCGGTGGTTTGCGCGCAACTGGAGTGTGTGGACGCAGCTCGGGCGGGGGCTCGGGCTGCGGCTCGCGGTGAGAGTGTTGATGCTGTCCGTGCGGTTGTGCTGCGGTGGGCTCCTGAAGGAGCTCAAGCCACAGTTGCGGTTCATGGCGATCTCGCGAGAGTTGAGGTCATCGCAAAGATCAGGCCTGTCGCGGGTCTGCTCGTTCGCCCGTTCACGGTTTCGGCCACGGCTTCCTCTGCGGCGGAACCTGGTGTGACGCAGTAACGGTGAGTTCGCTACTTGTGCGGCGTGTTGTGTGAGCAGGGCGTGTTGTGTGAGTCCGGCGGTTGCCGAGTCCGCGGATGACCTGATCACTCGGGGGTGAGGTGGGGGCACTCGGTGATGAGGCGGTGGGTGATGCCGGGCCTGGGCCTGCAACCACCCACACGGGCGAAGCGGTCCAGTAGCGGCCTGTCCGCCTGACCCGCAGCGCCTGGACTCGAGAGTTCCCAACGCCAAGATCGTAGACAGCGATGTCGCAATTACTGCTCCGACGGCCGGGTTGCTTCGAGCCGACCGATCGGCCGATCAGTGAGGCCGTCTGCGATTGGGAAGGGAGCTGCAGATCGGTTCGGGGGAGGAGGGATGAACGATGTTGGCGGCAGAGTGGCGTGGCGAGGAGAGGGGAGAGCGAAAGAGGGGGAGACGGGGAGGCAAGGTGAGAGCGGTGCTGCGAGAGCGGGGAGCAGGGACGGTTTGGGTTGTGGCTGCCACGGCGCTGGTTTGGGTGGTGGCGGTGGTGGGTGTTCAGGTTGGCGTCGGGCGAGTGGCTTGGCATCAGGCGCAGTTGGCGGCTGATCTTGGGGCGTTGGCGGCGGCGAAGTTGGCCTTCGCGGATCCAGAGGGCGCCTGTGGGCGGGCTCGACGGGTTGTCGAAGTCAACGGAGCGGCACTTACGTCATGTGCGGTCTCAGATGGCGCTGTCGATGTCTCCGTCGCGCTGAAAGTGTCGTTGCCCGCGCTCGGAACTCGGACGATCACTATGGACGCCAAGGCAGGTCCGGCCGACATATCGGGTCCATAGCGCCACAATCATCCAAGTCGATCAACCGTGCTACCGGCACCTGCCGGGGGCCCCGGTTCATCACCTTGCGGCTCCGATTCAGGGGGCGTCCCCACGCGGATTGGCCGTGGGGCTGCGTTGTGGGGCTGCGCTGTGGGGCCTGTGTGGTGGATGTGATTTTTTGGACAATGGGTCCAAGAGTGAGGGTTGTTGAATAAGGTGCCGTTTGCCCTCGGTTCGGTGTGGTCTGTGGGGTCTCGTGTGGGAGGCCCCGGGTTGTGGGTGTACGGGTGTAGGCATTTGTGGGCTTATATGTCCGTTTCCGGGATCGGGGTTGGGCTCTGGGCGAAGGGATGCGTCGTGGTCGCGGAGCGGCGGGTTTATCGGGGGCTGGTGCTCGTGTTCGGTTTCCGTGGGGTGCGTCGTGTTCTTTGGGGTGCCGGGGTAGCGGGTCTTCTTTTGGGATTGCCGGCGGGGCGTGTGGGAGCCAGTGTTCGGGTCGCGGGGAATGGGATTGATAGTCCTATGGCGGGGGCTGTGGTTCAAGGTGCGGGGATTAGTGCGGCTGCGCATATTGAGAATGTTTGCGAGGGGACGCTTTCCGTTCTTGGGCCATCGGGGGAAGTGCTTGGAAGTGAGACTGAGCGGATTTCTTCGCTTTGTCTTGGGCGGGCTTCTATTCAGTTCGGTGTGGAGTTGGAGGAGTCTGCCAGTAACGGGGTGTATTTGGCCAGGCTGACGATTAAGGGGCTTGGGGAGGGGGCTGAGCATACGTTTGTGGTGCGGAGGCCGCCTGCTTCGCCGGCGGGGGTGGCGGCGGAGATGCAGGGGAAGAAGGTGGTGGTGAGCTGGGATAAGGGGGCGGAGTCTGATCTGCAGTCGTATGCGGTTGCTAACGATCAGGGCGGGGCAGCGGGGGTGTTCTCTGTGGGGGATGTTTGTTCTGGGGAGCGTTGTCAGGCGGCGTTTGCGGTTCCTGGGGCTGCGGCGGGGAAGAGGTTGGGGTTTTCGGTTAAAGCGTTTCGTGGGGATGGGGCCGGGGGGAGCGTGGGGTCGGGGAATTCGGGGGCGGCTTATGTGAGTGTTCCGGCCGTTCCTAAGCCTGGATCCACCGCTTGATTTCTGTGATCAATTCCCAGCCCAATTCCTCCACGAGGGCCGATTCCGCAGTTGAACGCAGTGTTTTCGGGCGTGGGAGGGCTGCCGCGCGCGGGTCGCGACTC
>NZ_JBDPLV010000061.1:0-73805 GCF_039871605.1 Acrocarpospora sp. B8E8
CCGGGCCTCCAGGTCTTCGAGAGGAGGAACGGTCATCACGCCTCCGCAATCTGGTTGTTTGATCCGTAACCAGAGTACTCGACGACCAGGACCGATCACAGGAACCTACGATTGTGTCCTACACCCCGCGGAAACCGATGTGACGCCCCGCGCACCACATGATCATCGGGCGGTCGGCTCCCGCCGAGGAGCGGGAGCCGGTCCGGGGATGGTCAGGTGGCCGCGCAGGTCACGGGATTGGGGAGGCCGTTGGTGCTGGACCAGCCGGCGTTGAAGCCGAAGGAGGTGGTGGCGTTCGGAGTGAGTGCCCCATTCCAGGACATGCTGGTAACCGTGATGTTGGCGCCGCTGGTGGTGTGGGTGCCGCTCCACAGCTGGGTGATGGTCTGGCCGTTAGGGAACGCCCATTTCACCGACCATGCGGTGGTGGGGGTGGTGCCGGTGTTCTTCACGGTCACCGTCGCGCCGAAGCCGCCGGGCCATTGGTTGGTCACGACGTAAGTCGCTGTACAGGCTTTCCCAGGAACGGGCGACGGGGACGGGGTGGGACTGGGGGAAGGTGAAGGCGACGGAGAGGGGGAAGGTGAGCGGGACGGAGAAGGTGAAGGGCTGGGAGATGGTGACGGGGAGGCAGGGCCGTTCTTGGCGGCCATTCGGGTGGAGTGGTCGCGGAAGATGGTGAGGGCGGGGTCGCCGAATTTGACCGCGTGATTGTCGCCACCCGCGGATCGATGGGGGTACCACCAGAAGGCGGAGCCGTCCCCGCCCTGCGCTTCGAAATGGTTGTAGATCTCGGTCCACCACTGGTTACGTGTGCCGTTGATGTCGGTGTTCCACTCGCCCATGAAGAAGGGTTTCCCGACCAGGTCATGGGAGTCGGAGATCCACCGGGTGATCAGCGTTTTCGTCTGTTCCAGGCTGAGCGCCGCCCACGCGGCCTGCGGATACGGATGAGCCGACGTGAAATCGATGTACGGCGACTGGTGAATGTAGACGAACGGATTACCCTCGTCCCCACCGAACCCGTAACGCGATTCATGACCTTCCAGACCGGTGCCGAGCAGGTGATTGGGATCGATCCCCTTCACATGCGCACCCATCTCGTCCACCCACGCCCGCAACGTGGCTCCGCTGACATTCTCGGCCGCGCTGACGTCCTGGTACCGAGGCTCGTTCATGAGCTCCCACGCGAAAATGGCGGGCTCGTCCTTGTACTTGACGCCGCTGTAGTGGTTCGTCCTGTTCAGCACGTACGACACGTAGTTCTTGTACTGCACGAAGCAGCCAGCGCATTGCGTCTTGTTGAAGAACTTAGCGCGGCCGGGATGCCCGCCGCTCAGCCCTTCCCATTGGAGTCGCGTGTCGATCCCCCCGTACGCCTCCCAGTAGTTCTCGAAAACCGGGATCAGCTTGATCCCATGCGATTTGGCGGACTGGATCACGTAGTCGAACAACGCGAACTGCTGGTCGTTGTAGACGCCTTTGGTCTTTTCGAAGCCGTGCCAGTCCTCATGACTGAACATCCAGAGGCGGAGCACGCTCACCTTGTCGGCCTGCAGATCGGCGAAGTGGGAGTCGATCTTGGCTTTGTCCATGTACTGGGTCTCGGTGTCGCCGAAACTGCCGCCGAAGGTGAACACGTCGTAGGTGTTGGCGCCGGCGAAGTAGAACGTACGCCCGTCAAGGCAGAAGTGAATGCCGCAACGGTAGGCGAACCCCGCCGGTACGGCGGCACGCGCCGGAGTGCGTGCCACCAGAACGCCGGAGACGGCGAGGACGAATGCGAGCAGCGCGGCGAGCAGAACGCGATGGGAGCGATGGGCGGGCAAAGGATCTCCTCGGTACGGGATCTGATCGAAGACAGCGCCTGACCCGTTGTCGAAACCCAGTGAAGTAATGGACCGGTTAAGTCACAAGAGGCACGAGCATGCCTCTTCGATCAACTGGGCCGACACCGCGCCAGGATCGACTCCCGATGAAACGTTCATTCGGACCGGTCGGCGAATTCCACCAGCGGATAGAGCACGCCGAGCACGACCGGCAGCCGCCACCACGCGGCCCGCTTGCAACTGATCCGGTTCAGTTTCGGATCACTAAATCCGAACGCGACAGGGCCTCAGCCGGAGGCCCCGTTAGCCGAGGTGTCGTGGGCCGAGCACCTCGCCCAGCTGGACTTCTTCGTCAAGAGCCCGGTGCTGCTCGGGCATGCGGCACTCCCCCAGATGCGAGCGCGACGATACGGCCGCATCATCCAGATCGACTCCGAGGTCGCCCACCGGCCGCCGCCGGGCAGGACATCGCGCACGCCGTGAGCTTCCTCGCCTCGGAACAAGCGGGTTTCATCACCGGACAGCGGATCGTCGTGGACGGCGGGCGCGCCCTGAACGCGTGAGCCCACTGGAGCGCGCTCCAGTGGGCTCACGAACGAATCAGCTAGCGGCCGTGCCGGCTGCCCGAGTGACCGCCGGGGCGGCCGCCCTGGCGGAAGCCGCCGCCCGTGCGGGGGCGGAAGCCGCCCCGCTGCTCGGCCGGGCGAGCCTCACCGTTCCAGCCGCCGCGCGAGTCGGACCGGCCTTCGCCGTTGTAGCCGCCCCGCGTCTCGGTACGGGGACGCTCCCCGCCCTGGTAGGACCCACGGTTGTCGCCGTTGCCCCGGTATCCGCCACGCTCGGCGCCCCGGTCCTCGAACCGGCGCCCGCCGTCCCGGTCACCCGTGAACGGACGCCCGCGCCCGGCGGGCCGGTCGCCGTTGAACGGCCGGTTGTTGCCGTACGGCCGGTCGCCGCCGGCCGGGCGATCCTGACGGTCGTAAGCGGGCCGGTCATACGCCGGGCGGTCGTTGCCGAATCCACGGCGATCGTCGCGGTCGTACGAACGCCCGTTGGGACGGTCGGCCGGGCGGCCGTTCTCGCGCGGACGGTCGCCGCCGAACGTGCGCGGCCCGCGGTCGTCGCGGAACTGCCCGCGCGGGGCTCCGCCGCCACTGTCACGACTGTCCCGACGCCGTGCCTCGCCGTCCTCCGCCGGGCGGCGGTTGAAGTCCTCGGAACGGTTGCGGTCGGCGTACCGGCGCGGGCGCCGCTCGCCGTCGCCGAAGCCGCCGCGCGGGCCGCGCTCCTTGGTGGCCCGCAGCGGCTTGCGTACGTCGGGCTCCCAGACCGGGATGGACTCGCCGGAGGGCTGCTGCGCGCCCGCGATCTCGGCCAGCACCGGGTCCCCGGGCACGACCTTGTGCCGGGACGGGTTGATCCCGGCCCGCCGCGCCATCGCCTCGGTGGTCCTGCGCTCGTTCGGCATGACCAGCGTCACCACCGAGCCCCGCTCCCCGGCGCGAGCCGTACGGCCACCGCGGTGCAGGTAACTCTTGTGGTCCGCCGGCGGGTCGATGTGCAGCACCAGGGTCACGTCGTCGACGTGGATGCCCCGGGCCGCGACGTCCGTGCACACCAGGACCTGGACGTTGCCCTCGCGGAACTCGCCGAGGATCCGGGTGCGCTGGTTCTGGCGCTTGCCGCCGTGCAGGCCGCCGGCCTTGACGCCGACCCGGGCGAGCTGCTTGACCACGCGGTCCACGCCGTGCTGGGTGCGGACGAACATGATCGTGCGGCCTTCGCGGGCGGCGATCTCGGCGGTGACGTCGGGCTTGTCATGGAAGGTGACCTGGAACATGTGGTGTTCCATCAGCTCGACCGAGGAGGTGGCCGGGGAGAGCGAGTGGGTCACCGGGTTGGTGAGGAAACGGCGGACGAGCTTGTCGACGTCGCCGTCGAGGGTGGCCGAGAACAGCAGGCGCTGGCCGTCGGCGGGGGTCTCGTTCAGGATGGCGCTGACGACGGGGAAGAAGCCGAGGTCGCACATGTGGTCGGCCTCGTCCAGGATGCTCACCTGGACGTCCTCAAGGGAGCACTCGCCCTGTTCCATCAGGTCGGTCAACCGGCCGGGGGTGGCCACGATGACCTCGACGCCGCGGCGCAGCGCCTCGACCTGCTTGCCCATGGACATGCCGCCGACCACGGTCTTCATCCGCAGGCTGAGGCCGCGGCCGAGAGGCTCCAAAGCGTCGGCGACCTGGAGGGCCAGCTCGCGGGTGGGCACCAGGATGATCGCCCGGGGACGGCGCGGCTGCGCCTTCTCACCAGCGATCCTGGCCATCATGGGCAGGCCGAAAGCAAGGGTTTTGCCAGAGCCGGTCTGGCCGCGTCCGAGCACGTCGTGCCCGGCGAGGATGTCGGGGATGGCCGCTCGCTGGATCGGGAACGGCGCGTTGATGCCGGCGCGGGCCAGGCCCGTGACGAGCGGGCGGGGCAATCCGAGCAGGGTGAACTCCGACACCGCCGGGGTCTCGGGGGCGAGAACGTCGGCGGTGACGGGCATAGCGGGGTCAAGCGTGGTCACGAAGTCGTGCCTTTCCATAGAAGATGACGTGCCGCAGCACGGGCGTTAGGGCGCGTCACTTCTGCGTAAGGACGAGCCAGGTGGTCCGGACGGCCTCAAGCCGTTCCGGACGAGGCACCCCTTTCAGGTGCCGGACGGTGCCGGTTCTGCGCACCGCCCCTGAGGCCGGGGATCCGTCCCCGGCCACGTCGCAGCCACGTCAGCGTGGCGCGAAGTCTGCTCAGCAGTGTGCAGGTGCCGCGGTTCACAGTCGCGGCGCGTAGTCACTGTTCGTGACCGACCCAGCGGCTTGGAAAAGCCGGAGTCCGATGTATCTTACCCCGGATTTCCGGGCGTCATGACCATCACACGTTGAAGCCCAGCATGCGCAGCTGGTCCCGGCCCTCATCGGTGATCTTGTCGGGCCCCCACGGCGGCAGCCACACCCAGTTGATGACCACGCCGGAGACCATGTCGGCCAGCGCCGAGTTGGCCTGGTCCTCGATGACGTCGGTGAGCGGGCAGGCCGCGCTGGTGAGCGTCATGTCGATGGTGGCGACCGGCCGCTCACCCTCGCCGGCGGCGTCCAGGTTGAGGCCGTAGATGAGGCCCAGGTCGACGACGTTGATGCCCAGCTCGGGGTCGACGACGTCCTTCAGCGCCTCCATGACGTCGTCCAGAGCCAGATCGCCGTCATATGCCGCCACAGTCGGCGTCTCAGTGGGCTTGCTCATCAGGAACTCCTCACCACAGCGTCCTTGTATGCCATCCAGGCCAGCAGCGCGCATTTCACCCGCGCGGGGAACTTGGCCACCCCGGCGAACGCGACGGCGTCACCGAGCACCTCTTCGTCGGCCTCGACCGTGCCCCGGCCCTGCATGAGCCGGGTGAACTCGTCGACCACCGCGAGCGAATCCTCGACCGTGGATCCGGCCGCCAGCTCGTGCAGCACCGACGCGGCGGCCTGGCTGATCGAACAGCCCTGCCCTTCGTACGACACGTCGGCGACCTTGCCCGACTCCACCTTGACCCGCAGCGTGATCTCGTCGCCACAGGTCGGGTTCACGTGGTGAACCTCGGCGTCGTACGGCTCTCGCAGGCCACGCCCCTGCGGGTGCTTGTAATGCTCCAGGATCAACTCCTGGTACATCGATTCCGCGATCATCCGAACACTTTCTGCACATGATGGAGCCCGCGAACCAGGGCGTCGATCTCGTCGGTGGTGTTGTAAAGATACAGCGAGGCCCGCGTCGTGGCCGGGATGCCGAACCGCAGGTGCAGCGGCCGCGCGCAATGGTGCCCGACCCGGACGGCGATGCCGAACACGTCGTCCAAGATCTGCCCCACATCATGCGGATGTATGTCGAAGCCACCCGGCGTCTTCAACGTGAACGACACCGTGCCTCCCCGCGACACCACCGACCGCGGACCGATCACCCGCAATCCCGAAATTTCCGACAAGGCTTCCAACGCGTACCCGGTCAGCTGCTGTTCCCACTCCTTGATGGCGGGCATGCCGACGTCGGTGAGGTAGTCCACCGCGACGCCCAGGCCGATGGCCTCGACGATCGGCGGGGTCCCTGCCTCGAACTTGTGCGGCAGCGGCGCGAACGTCGACCGGTCCATCCAGACCGCCTCGATCATCTCGCCCCCGCCCAGGAACGGCGGCATCGCGTCCAGCAGCTCCGCCTTGCCCCAGAGCACCCCGATCCCCGACGGACCGACCATCTTGTGCCCGGTGAAGGCGATGAAGTCCACGCCGAGCTCGGCCACGTCCACCGGCTTGTGCGGCACCGCCTGGGAGGAGTCCAGCAGCACCAGCGCGCCCACCTGGCGGGCCCGCGCCAGGATGGGCGAGATGGGGTTGACCGTGCCGAGCACGTTGGACTGGTGCGCGAACGCGACGACCTTCGTCCGCTCGTTGATGAGCTCGTCCAGGTTCGACAGGTCCAGGCGGCCCTCGTCGGTGACGCCGAACCAGCGCAGCGTGGCGCCGCTTCGCTGGGCCGCGAACTGCCACGGCACGATGTTGGAGTGGTGCTCCATCTCGGTGATGACGATCTCGTCACCGGGGCCGAGCCGGAACCGCTCGTCGGTGTTGAGGGGGTTCCCGAAGGCGTACGCGACGAGGTTGATCGCCTCGGAGGCGTTCTTGGTGAAGATCACCTCGTCCCGCGAGGGCGCGCCGATGAAGGCGGCGACCTTGTCGCGGGCGTTCTCGTACGCCTCGGTGGATTCGGCGCCCAGCGCGTGATGGGCCCGCCCCACGTTGCTGTAGTGCATCGACAGGTGGTCCCGCATGGCCTCGATCACCTGGACCGGCTTCTGCGAGGAGTTGCCCGAGTCCAGGTAGATCAGCGGCCGCCCGCCGGGCAGCTCGCGGGAGAGGACCGGGAAGTCCTTCCTGATCCGCTCCACATCAAGGCCGTCCATCAGAGCGCGGCCTTCGTGTACGCCTCGTAGCCCTCGTCCTCCAGCTTCTCGGCCAGCTCGGGCCCGCCCTCCTCGACGATCCGGCCGGCGGCGAAGACGTGCACGAAGTCGGGCGTCACGTAGCGCAGGATGCGGGTGTAGTGCGTGATCAGCAGCACCCCGGTGTCGCCGGACTCGCGGAACCGGTTGATGCCCTCGGAGACCACGCGCAGCGCGTCCACGTCCAGGCCGGAGTCGGTCTCGTCGAGGACGGCGATCTTCGGCTTGAGCAGCTCCAGCTGGAGGATCTCGTGCCGCTTCTTCTCGCCGCCGGAGAAGCCCTCGTTGGTGTTGCGGGTGGCGAAGGAGCCGTCGATGGCCAGCGCGTCCATGCCCTTCTTCAGGTCCTTGGCGAACTCGCGCAGCTTGGGGGCCTCGCCGCGGACGGCGGTGACGGCGCTGCGCAGGAAGTTGGAGACCGAGACCCCGGGCACCTCGACGGGATACTGCATGGCCAGGAACAGACCGGCGCGGGCGCGCTCGTCCACGGTCATGTCCAGCAGGTCCTCGCCGTCCAGCAGGACCCGGCCGGAGGTGATCGTGTATTTGGGGTGGCCGGCGATCGCGTACGCGAGGGTGGACTTGCCGGAGCCGTTGGGCCCCATGATGGCGTGCGTCTCCCCCGAGCTGACCACCAGGTCGACCCCCTTGAGGATCTCCTTGTCGCCGACGGAGACGTGCAGGTCGTGAATCTCAAGCGTGGACACGGTCATGACTCCTTCGAGAGCGAGACATAGACGTCGTCGCCGTCGATCTTGACTGGATAGGTGGGAACGGGCCTGGTGGCCGGCGGCCCGGTCGGCTTGCCGGTGGCCACGTCGAAGCAGGAGCCGTGCAGCCAGCATTCGAGGGTGCCGTCGTAGACGTCGCCCTCGCTCAGCCTGACCTCGGCGTGCGAGCACACGTCGTGGAGCGCGAACACCCCTTCGCTGGTACGCACGACCGCGACCGGGGTCCCGTCGACCTCGACGGGGATGACTCCCTCGTCCGGGATGTCCGCCAGCTTGCAGACCTTTTCGAATGTCATCGGGTGAGCTCCGCTTCCACCGCCGCCAGCACGCGCTCCTGGATCTCCGGCACGTCGATGCGCTGGATCAGCTCGTTGAAGAACCCGTGCACGACCAGCCGCCTGGCCTCCGACTCGGGGATGCCGCGCGCCTGCAGGTAGAACAGGTGCTCGTCGTCCAGCCGCCCGGACGCGGAGGCGTGCCCCGCGCCGGTGATCTCACCGGTGAGGATCTCCAGGTTCGGCACGGAGTCCGCCCGGGCCCCGTCGGTGAGCAGCAGGTTGCGGTTGAGCTCGTAGGTGTCGGTGCCGGTGGCCTCGGCGCGGATGATGACGTCGCCGATCCAGACGGTGTGCGCGCCCTCGCCCTGCAGGCCGCCCTTGTAGATCACGTTGCTGCGGCAGTCGGGGACGCTGTGGTCCACCAGCAGCCGGTGTTCCAGGTGCTGCCCGGTGTCGGCGAAGTAGAGGCCGACCAGCTCGGCGTCCCCGCCGCGACCGGCGTAGCCGACGCGCGGGGAGAGCCGGACGACGTCGCCGCCGAGGGTCACCAGGATCGACTTGAAGGTGGCGTCCCGGCCGACCAGCACGGTGTGCTGGGCCAGGTGCACCGCGTCCCGGTCGCTGTCCTGCAGGGCCACGAAAGTGACCTTCGCGCCGTCGCCGACCAGGAACTCGACGTTCCCGGCCCGGACGCCGGTGCCGGTGTGGGTGACCACGACGACGACCTCGGCCATCGGCTTGACGTCCACGACCAGGTGGGTGAAGAGCGTGCCGCCCTCGCCGTGCACGTCGATCCGGATCGGCTCGGCGACTACCGCCTCGCGCGGCACGGTGAGCACGGTCGCCTTCTCGAACGAGGCGAACGCCTGGGCCGCGACCCGGTCGGCGGGCTTGCCGGCCTTGCCGACCCGGGGGTCGTCGCGGCCGACCAGCTCGGCACCGATCCCCTCGGGGAGGACCAGTTCCACCTTGTCGGTGCCGTCGGAGACGGCGGAGCCGTCGTGCAGGCCCTTCAGCCGGGACAGCGGCGTGAACCGCCATTCCTCCTCGCGCCCGGTGGGGACCGGGAAATCGGCGAGGTCATATGAGGCCTTCTCGTGCAGGGTGACGAGAGGCTTGGTCTCCAGGCCCATGGTCAGCCCACCGCTCCTTCCATCTGCAGCTCGATGAGCCGGTTGAGCTCCAGCGCGTACTCCATCGGGAGCTCCCGCGCGATGGGCTCGACGAAGCCGCGGACGATCATCGCCATCGCCTCGTCCTCGCCCAGGCCGCGGCTCATCAGGTAGAAGAGCTGGTCCTCGGAGACCTTGGAGACGGTGGCCTCGTGACCCATGGAGACGTCGTCCTCCCGCACGTCCACATACGGGTAGGTGTCGGAACGGCTGATCTGGTCGACCAGCAGCGCGTCGCACTTCACCGTCGAGGCGGAGCCGTACGCGCCCTCCTCGATCTGCACCAGGCCGCGGTACGACGTGCGCCCGCCGCCCCGCGCCACCGACTTGGAGATGATGGTGGAGGAGGTGTTCGGCGCGAGGTGCACCATCTTCGACCCGGCGTCCTGGTGCTGGCCCTCGCCCGCGAACGCGACCGACAGGGTCTCGCCCTTGGCGTGCTCGCCCATCAGGTAGACGGCCGGGTACTTCATGGTGACCTTGGAGCCGATGTTGCCGTCGATCCACTCCATGGTCGCGCCCTCGTACGCCACGGCGCGCTTGGTGACCAGGTTGTAGACGTTGTTCGACCAGTTCTGGATGGTCGTGTAACGGCAGCGGGCGCCCTTCTTCACGATGATCTCCACGACCGCGGAGTGCAGCGAGTCGGAGGAGTAGATCGGCGCGGTGCAGCCCTCGACGTAGTGCACGTAGGAGTTCTCGTCGACGATGATCAGGGTGCGCTCGAACTGGCCCATGTTCTCGGTGTTGATCCGGAAGTAGGCCTGCAGCGGGATCTCCACGCTGACGTTCGGCGGCACGTAGATGAAGGAGCCGCCGGACCAGGTCGCGGTGTTGAGCGCGGCGAACTTGTTGTCGCCGACCGGGATGACCGTGCCGAAGTACTCCTTGAAGAGCTCCTCGTGCTCGCGCAGGCCGGTGTCGGTGTCGACGAAGATGACGCCCTTCTCCTCAAGGTCCTCACGGATCTTGTGGTAGACGACCTCCGACTCGTACTGCGCGGCGACGCCGGCGATGAGGCGCTGCTTCTCCGCCTCGGGGATGCCGAGCTTGTCGTAGGTGTTCTTGATGTCGGCGGGCAGCTCGTCCCAGGACGCGGCCTGCTTCTCGGTGGAGCGGACGAAGTATTTGATGTTGTCGAAGTCGATGCCGGTCAGGTCGGCGCCCCAGGTGGGCATGGGCTTCCTGCCGAACAGCCGCAGGCCCTTCAGCCGCAGGTCGAGCATCCATTCCGGCTCGTTCTTGAGTCCGGAGATGTTGCGGACCACGTCATCGGAAAGGCCACGGCGCGCCACGGCTCCCGCGGCGTCCGAGTCGGACCAGCCGAACTTATAGTTCCCGAGGCCTTCCAGCTCCGGGCGGTCGGTGATAGTCACCTTCCGGACTCCTTGCTCTCTCTTTGCTGCGGGCTGAGGATTACATGCGATCGGGGGCTTACATGGGTGGTGCAGATGCCGTCGCCGTGCGCGATGGTGGCCAGGCGCTGCACGGGCGTCCCGAGCAGCTGCCCGAAGGCCTCGGTCTCGGCCTCGCACAGCTGGGGGAACTCCGCGGCCACGTGCGCGACCGGGCAGTGGTGCTGGCAGAGCTGCTCACCGCCGGTGCCGGTCTTGCTCGCCGAGGCCGCGTAGCCGTCGGCGGACAGGGCTTCGGCCAGCACCCGCAGCCGCTGGTCCTCCGGCACCTCGCGCATGATCGGCGTGAGGCGGGCGACCAGGGCGGACACCTGCGAGCGGGCGAAGTCGGTCACGGCCTCGCCGCCGAGGCGGTCGGCCAGGAAGCGCAGGGCGCTCCCGGCCAGGTCATCGTATGCGTGTTCGAAGGCGCTGCGGCCGGCGTCGGTGATGCCGAACAGCTTCGCCGGGCGGCCCCGGCCGCGCTGCCCGCGCTGGCGGGCGGTGCGCGGCTCGATCATGCCTTCGGCCAGGAGGTTGTCAAGGTGGCGGCGGACGGCGGACGGGGTGAGCCCGAGCCGTTCGCCGAGCGCGGCCGCGGTCACCGGGCCGTGCTCCATGATGAGCCGGGCGACGTGGGCACGCGTCCCACGCTCGGCCGACGGCACAGCGGAGGGCCGCGAGGCCGCGGTCTCCCTAGTGTTCGCCGTCCCGGTCACGTATTTCACAACATCAGTGTGGCGTAATTCCTTCCCTCACCACAAACGGAAGCGGGATACGCGAAGAATGTAATTTGTCACGCAGGTAAGCCTTACCTAACCTGGGCAAACGCGATGATGGGCCGGAACCGATCAAGGCCCCGGCCCCTAATTCGCGATCAGGCCTGCTGCCAGGCGGCGAAAGGCGCGCGCTGCGGGTCGGCGAACACCGCGAACCGCCCCATGTCGGGCACGGTCATCGGCCCGTAGAGCTGCCGCGCGCCGAGGCCGCGCGCCTGCGCGATGGTGGCGTCCAGATCCGCGGTCCCGAGGTAGACCAGCCAGTGCGCCGGCACGTCGGCCGGGAACTGGCTGCCCATCTCCATCATCCCGCAGACCGTCTCCCCGGCCATCATGAACATGGTGTACGGCATGGAGCCCATCATGCGGTTCTCCGTGGTCCAGCCGAAGACCCGGGTGTAGAAGTGTTTGGCCGCCTCGACGTCGCGGGTCAGCAGCTCCACCCAGTTGAGCGTGCCCGGCTCGCCGGCCACCTGGGCGCCGGGGTGGCGGTTGGACTGCCAGACGCTGACGTACGCGCCGGTCGGGTCCTGGAAGACGGCCATGGTGCCCTCGTCCACGATCTCCATGGGCTCCATGATCACGGTGCCGCCGGCCTCCCGGACCGCCTGCGCGGTCTTGCCGGCGTCCTCGGTGGCGAAGTAGGTGTTCCAGCTGGTGGGCTGGTTCTCGCTCATCGTCCGGCCGATCCCGGCCACCGCCTTGCCGCCGCGGCGGAACATGCCGTATCCGCCGGTTTCCGGACGGTCGTCGAACTCGGCCGTCCAGCCGAAGAGCTGCCCGTAGAAGTCCGCCGACTCCTCGACGTTGGTGCTGGACAGGTCCACCCAGCAGGCCGTGCCCGGTCGATACCTCGTGAACTCCGGCATGCCGATCCCCCTTCTCGGTGACACAGGACGATTTAAGCGTTACACGGCATTTGTCCCGAAATCTGCTGACTTTGCGGGATTCCATGCAAGGGTTTACCTGGGACGCCGGAGGCGGGAGCGGGCTCGGCACTCCCTAAACTCGTAGGCATGATTTCCCCTGCCGTCGAGATCACCGGCCTGGTGAAGCGGTACGGGCGGACCACAGCCGTCGACGGGCTGACCTTGAGGTGCGCTCGTGGCGAGGTGACGGCGATTCTGGGCCCCAACGGCGCGGGGAAGACCTCCACGATCGAGATCTGCGAGGGGTTCCTGCGGTTCGACGCGGGTTCGGTGCGGGTGCTCGGCCTGCTTCCCGGGGACCCGAGTCTGCGGGCCAGGGTCGGGGTGATGCCGCAGTCCGGCGGGGTGCCGCAGGCGATCAGGGCGGGCGAGTGGCTGCGCCTGGTGTCCCGGTTCCACGCCCATCCGCTCCCGGCCGCCGCGCTGCTGGACCGGCTGGGCCTGACCGAGCACGCGCGCACGCCGTTCCGGCGGCTGTCCGGCGGGCAGCAGCAGCGGCTGTCGCTGGCCGCCGCCGTGATCGGGCGTCCGGAACTGGTGTTCCTGGACGAGCCGACCGCCGGGCTCGACCCGCAGGCCAGGCACGCCTGCTGGGAGGTCGTCGGCGAGCTCAGGGCGGCGGGGGTCTCGGTGGTGCTGACCACCCACTACATGGACGAGGCGGAGAAACTCGCCGACCACGTCGTCATCATCGACCGGGGCCGCGTCGTCTCCGAGGGCAGCCCCGCCGCCCTCACCGGCGCGGAACGCCAGCTCCGCTTCCGCGCCAGGCCCGGGCTCGACCTCGACGAACTGCTCGCCGCCCTGCCCGCGGGGAGCGCCGCGAAGGAGTCCCCGGCGGGCCACTACATCATCGAGGGCCTGGTCGATCCGTCGCTGCTGGCCACCGTGACCGCCTGGTGCGCCACCGAGGGCGTGACGACCGAGGACCTGAGCATCGAACGCCGCACCTTGGAGGACGTTTTCCTAGAGCTGACGGG
This sequence comes from Acrocarpospora sp. B8E8, assembly GCF_039871605.1. Lineage (NCBI taxonomy): Bacteria > Bacillati > Actinomycetota > Actinomycetes > Streptosporangiales > Streptosporangiaceae > Acrocarpospora > Acrocarpospora sp. B8E8. The sequence goes on from NZ_JBDPLV010000061.1 coordinate 13,110, forward strand.
AAGGGAGCTCAGGTGAACCGCCGCCAGGTCATGGAGCCCGCACAGACACGCCAGGACGAACCCATCCGGATCCGGCAAGTCCGAAATGCCCAACCGGTTCGCCTGATCGTGAGATTTCGGCATTGCCAACCGATCCGAATGGCGAGAGTCCGACAGGCCCCGGCGTTCCAAATCCGATTTTTCCGACAGATCCTGGCGGACGCATGGCGATGACAACTCTCGACTTCAGTCCCGCGCCCGGGGCCGCGCCGCTCGGGCGGATGGTGCTCGCGCAGGCGGGGGCCGAGGTCCGGGCGATGCTGCGCAATGGCGAGCAGCTGTTGCTGACCATGATCATTCCGGTGCTGCTGCTGGTCGGCTTCTCCAAGGCGCCGCTGCTGGATGTGGCGGGCGAGCGGGTGGATTTCGTGGCGCCGGGCGTGCTGGCGCTGGCCATCATGTCCACCGCCTTCACCGGCCAGGCGATCGCGACCGGCTTCGAGCGGCGTTACGGCGTGCTCAAGCGCTTGGGGGCCACTCCCCTGTCGCGTACCGGGCTGATGCTGGCCAAGACGGCGGCGGTGCTCGCGGTCGAGGTGCTCCAGGTCGTGGTGCTGGTCGCGGTCGCGCTGGGGCTCGGCTGGTCGCCGCGGGGTAATCCGCTATGGGCCGCGGCGCTGATCCTGCTGGGCACGGCGGCGTTCAGCGGTCTCGGCCTGCTGATGGCCGGGACCCTGCGCGCGGAGGCGACGCTGGCGGGGGCGAATCTGGTCTACCTGGTGATGCTGGGTCTCGGTGGGGTGGTGCTTCCGCTGTCGACGTATCCCCAGGGGATCCAGCCCGTGCTGGAGTTCCTTCCCCTGGGCGCCTTCACGGACGGGATGCGTTCGGTGCTCGCCGACGGCGGCGGGTTGCCGTGGCTGGCGGTGTGCGTGCTCGCGGGGTGGGCGGCGGTGTCGCTGACGCTGGCCGCGAGAACATTCCGATGGGAATGACCGCGAAGCCCGACCTTCCCATGAGGGATATTTAACTGTTCGCCCGAATTGGGGGCATACCTCTACGATTTGAGGGCTGCCTGGCTCATATGTGTGAGGAGTTGCGCTCGTGACCGCCGAGACCGTTTCCGGGTCCGCACGGCCGTACAGGATTCGGATCGGGGCGGGGGTCAGGGCCGCGTCCGATGCCGTGCCGCCGTCGGGGCTGGTGTTGCTGGGGATCGTGTCGGTGCAGGTGGGGGCGGGGCTGGCGAAGAACCTGTTCGCGATGTTGCCGCCGAGCGCGGTGGTGTTCCTGCGGATCAGCACGGGGGCGCTGGTGCTGGTGGCGCTCGCGCTGCCCCGGGTGCGCGGGCTCAGCCGCAAGGATCTGCTGGCGGGGGCGGCGTTCGGGGTCAGTCTCGGGCTGATGAACCTCTCGTTCTACGAGGCGCTGGCGCGGCTGCCGATGGGGATCGCGGTGGCGATCGAGTTCATCGGGCCGCTGACGGTCGCCGTGGTGGCGTCCCGGCGCAGGCTGGACCTGCTGTGGGTGGTGCTGGCGGCGGCCGGGATCATGCTGCTCGCGCCGTGGGGGAAGGCCGCGGGCACGAGCTGGGCGGGGATCGGGTTCGCGCTGGGGGCGGGGGCGCTCTGGGCGGCCTACATCCTGCTGTCGGCCTCGGTCGGGCGGCGCTTCCCCGGGACCACGGGATTATCCTTCGCGATGCTGGTGTCCACGCTGGTGGTCGCGCCGGTGGGGATCACCGCCGGGGGCATGGACCTGCTCCGGCCCGAGATCCTGCTGCTCGGGCTCGGCGTCGGGCTGCTGTCGTCGGTCATTCCCTACACGCTGGAGCTGGAGGCGCTGCGCCGGATGCCCAAGCGGGTGTTCGGCATCCTGATGAGCCTGGAACCGGCCGCCGCCGCGCTGGCCGGGCTGTTCATCCTGGGCGAGGTGCTGCACCTGCGCGAGTGGGCGGCCATCGGCTGCGTGATCATCGCCTCGATCGGCGCCACCAGATCCAATTAACCAGAAACCCGTCCCATAGCCAGCCGCATAACCCCGACCAGGCAACTCACCGCCGCGGCTGTCCAAGATCACGACTTTCCAGTTAAATCACTCAGGCTTGTTGGCCCAGATCCCCCGCACATGCTGGATGTGGTGGTTCATGAGGTGCTCGGCGGCGGTCCCGTCGCCGCGGCTGAGGGCGTCGAGCAGGTCGAGGTGCTCGTGCGCCGAGTTGGCCAGCACGCCCCGGTCGGCCAGGCCCTTCAGCCCGTAGAGCCGGGCCCGGCCGCGCAGGTCGCGCACGACCTCCACCAGGTGCGCGTTGCCGGACATGCCCAGCAGCTCCAGGTGGAAGCGCAGGTCGGCGTTGACGTAGGTGAGCAGGTCGCCGCGGACGGCGGCGGTGACGATCTCGCGGGCCAGCGGGCGCAGGCGCTCGAACTCGGCCGCCCTGGCCGGGTCGGCCAGCCGGGCCACGGTGGGGACCTCGATCAGCTGGCGGAGCTCAGTGATCTCGTCCAGGTCCCGTTCCGACATCTCGGTGACCCGGAAACCCTTGTTGCGCACGGCCTCGACCAGGCCCTCCTTGGCCAGGTCGAGCATGGCCTCCCGGACCGGGGTGGCCGAGACGCCGAACTGGGCGGCCAGCACGGGGGCCGAGTAGACCACCCCCGGCCGCATCTCCCCCGCGACCAGGGCCCCCCGCAACGCCTGGGCGACCTGCTCGCGCAGGCTCAGCCGCTCCCCCACCGCCGGCAGGCCGAGCCCTTCAGCTCCCCGAGCCATCCCACTCCCCACTCGCGTACTCCCTGCCAGCATGACATCCGTTCCGGGGCTTTCCGGGGCCGGAATGGTTCCGGCGGGATGGCCAAAGGGGGATCGTACCGTTTCGCATCCGGACAAACGGCATCAGGTGATCAGAGTAGGAATCCATTGGGGAACGGGTCAGAGGGGTCGAGGAAATATTGGGCGGTGCCGGTGATCCAGGCGCGGCCGGTGATCGTGGGGATCACGGCGGGGAGGCCGGCGACGGTGGTCTCCTCGATCAGGCGGCCGGTGAAGCGGGTGCCGATGAAGGATTCGTTGACGAAGTCCGTACCAACGGGGAGTTCGCCGCGGGCGTGGAGCTGGGCCATTCTGGCGCTGGTGCCGGTGCCGCACGGGGAGCGGTCGAACCAGCCGGGGTGGATCGCCATGGCGTGGCGGGACAGCCGGGCGTCGGATCCTGGGGCGAGGAACTGCACGTGGTGGCAGCCTTTGATGCCGGGATCGAGCGGGTGCGCGGGTTCGGGAATGGCGTCCATGATCGCCAGCCCGGCGTCAAGGATCTGCTGCTTGTACGCCCGATCGAACGGAAGCCCGACGGCTTCGATGGGGACAATCGCGTAGAAATTCCCGCCATAGGCGAGGTCGTAGGTTAATTCGCCGTATCCGGTGACTTTTATCGTCTGGTCCAGGGCGACGCTGAACGAGGGCACGTTCTGGATGGTGACCGAGGTCGCGGCACCGTCCTCGACGGCGACCGACGCGGTGACCAGACCGGCGGGCGTGTCGAGCCTGATCGTGGTCACCGGCTCGGTCACCTCGACCATTCCGGTCTCCACCAGGACGGTGGCGACGCCGATCGTGCCGTGCCCGCACATGGGCAGGCAGCCGGACACCTCGATGTAAAGCACTCCCCAGTCGGCGTCCGGGCGGGTGGGCGGCTGCAGGATCGCGCCGCTCATCGCCGCGTGGCCGCGCGGCTCGTACATGAGCAGGGTGCGGACATGGTCCAGGTTGGCCATGAAATATTCGCGGCGCTCCGCCATGGTGGCGCCCGGGATCACCCCGACTCCGCCGGTGATGACGCGGGTCGGCATGCCCTCGGTGTGCGAGTCGACGGCGTGGAACACCCGTTTGGTCCGCATGTCAGCGCAGCCCTTCCGCGAGGGCCTTCTCGGTCGCCGCCCGGACCGCCGCCGCCTGCGCGGGCAGCAGCGGCTGCCTGGGCGGACGGCAACCGCCGCCCGGCCGTCCGGCGAGGTCCATGGAAAGCTTGATGGCCTGGACGAACTCGATCTTGGCGTCCCAGCGCAGCAGCGGATGCAACGCACGATACAGCGGCTGCGCGACGCCCAGATCCCCGGCCATGGCCGCCCGGTAGAGGCGCACCGTGGCCTCGGGCAGCGCGTTCGGGTAGCCCGCCACCCAGCCGACCGCGCCGGCCAGGGCCAGTTCGAGCAGCACGTCGTCGGAGCCGACCAGCAGGTCCAGGCCCGGCGCCTGCTCCGCGATCTCGTACGCCCTGCGGACGTCGCCGGTGAACTCCTTGACGGCCACGATCAAGCCCTCGGCGTACAGCTGGGCCAGCAGCGCCGGGGTGAGGTCGATCTTGGTGTCGATCGGGTTGTTGTAGGCGACGATCGGCACGCCCGCCTCGGCCACGATCCGGTAGTGCTCGATCGTGGCGCGCTCGTCGCCGCGGTAGCTGTTGGGCGGCAGCAGCATGACCGCGCCGCATCCGGCCTCCCCGGCCTGCTCGGCCCAGCGCCTGGCCTCCTGGGCGCCATAGGCGGCGATGCCCGGCATGACGCGGTCCGCGCCGATCGCCGTGACGGCCGTGCGAACAACCTGGGCCCGCTCGCCGGCGGTCAGCGTCTGGTACTCCCCCAGCGACCCGTTCGGCACGACACCGTCACAGCCGGACGCCACCAGCCACCGGCAATGCTCGCCAAAAGCATCGAAATCTACGGACAAATCAGCTTTTAGTGGGAGTGCCGTGGCCACCATCACGCCGCGCCACGGCTTGTCACGTGTCATCGTTGGATCTCCTCAAAGGGTAGGCCGCCAGGTCCTGCAAGCTGATGGGCTGCGCGAACGGGCGGCGCGGCGGTGGCGGGTCCTCCCCGGCCAGCCGGGCGACGGCGTAGCCGCACATCCGGCCCTGGCACCAGCCCATGCCCGGCCGGGCCAGCGACTTGATCGACCGCGCGTCGGTGGCTCCCAGCTCCTGCGCTGCGCCGATCGCCCGGTACGGAACCTCCTCGCACCGGCAGACGATCGTGTCCTCCCGCAGCCAGCTCTTCCAGCCGTCCCGGACCGGGAACACCTCGTGCAGCAGCCGCGCGAACGCCCACGCCCGAGCCCTCCGGCGGGCGATTCCGGGCGGGACGGGCCTGCCGGTGATCGAGTGCGCGGCGATGACCCCTTCGAGCTCGGCCAGTTCCGCGCCGCCGACGCCGGTGGTCTCCCCGGCCGCGTACACGCCGGGAACCGAGGTCCGCATCTCCGCGTCGACGGCCACGATCGGGCTGCCATCGGAGTCCCGCGTGGTCGCGCACCCGAGCTGCACCGGCAGATCGAGTTGCGGGACGAACCCGTAACCCACCGCGAGCACGTCACACTCGATGTCCCGCGTCTTGACCGCCCGCCACTCCGCGTCGATCTTCGCCACGGTGACTTTCGTGAGCTCATCGGTCCCATGCGCCGCGACGACGGCCTGCCCCCGGTGGTACGGCACTCGATGCCGCGCCAGCTGTACCCCATAACCGGCACCTTCGAGGACTTTGGCGGGATACCGCGCCAATGCGCCCACCCGGCGAGCCGCCTCGAACACCCCGACAACGTGCGCACCGGCGGCGGCGAGCCCAGCCGCGACGGGCAGCAGGAACGGCCCGGTCCCCGCCACCACGATCCGCCGCCCGGCCACCACAAGATTCCCCTTGAGCAGCGCCTGCGCGCCCCCGGCGGTCATCACCCCGGGCAGATCCCAGCCGGGAAACGGCACCACCCGATCGTGCGCCCCCGTCGCGATCAGCAACCGCTCGGCCGCCAGCGTCCCACCGTCGTGGTGCACCGAGAACGAAGGTTCCACCGCCCACACCCGGCATCCCAGGTGAAGATCGACCCCAGCCAGACGATCACGAAGCCGCAGAAAGTCCCGCCTGGGTGAAGGCCCGGAAACTGGCGATCCAGACCCACCGCCTGGGTTAGGCCCGCCGCCCGCGCCACCAGCCCGCTCGACCTCGACACCGGCGTGCCCGTCTAGCTGAAGCTCGCCGCCTGCACCGCCACCCCGATGAGGCCGGTCGCGGGTCGCCCTATCTCGCGAGGTTTCCTTCCATACGCCGAAGTCTGGCGGCGGCTGGCGATGGAACTGACCGCCGAGCTGTGGGGCGGCGTCGATTAGTGCGACGTCCAGCCCTTTCCGGGCCGCGGTGCCCGCTGCCGCCATCCCGGCCGGACCGGCCCCGATGACTATGAGGTCATATTTCATGACGGGGTCACCTCGTCCCCGGGGTGGGCCACCGTCAGGCAGGCCCGGACGTTGGGTTCGCCGTTGACGGTGAGCAGGCAGTCGAAGCAGACGCCGATGCCGCAGAACAGGCCACGCGGGCGGCCGTTGATCCGGGTGGTGCGCCAGGATCGGATTCCGGCGGCGTGGAGAGCCGCGCCGATCGTCTGGCCGGGCCGAACCGGGATGGGCCGCCCGGAGAAGAGGATCTCAAAGGGGGCGGTCATGCGAACCTCTCGGGACGGAACGGGAAGAGGTCGATATCCAGTCGGTCGCCGGACATGCCGGACTCTCCCAATCCACCGGATTCGCTCGATTCGGCGAAGGGGCCGGGGCCACCGGAGGGATCGGATCCGCTGGAAGTGCTGAATCGACTGGAGGGGCCGGGGCGGTCGGAAGAGCCCAGTTGGCCGGAGGAGCTGGTGAGGAGTTGGGAGATCAGTAGGCCGGTGGCGGGGGCGAGGCCGATGCCCGCGCCTTCGTGGCCGGTGGCGTGGTAGAGGCCGGGGGCGCGCGGGTCGGGGCCGATGACGGGGAGGTGGTCGGGGCAGTAGGGGCGGAAACCGCAGTAGGCGCGGATCGCTTGTCTGCCGGCGAGGGCGGGGAACAGCGCGATCGCCTGTTCGGCCAGCCGGGCGAGAACCGGATAGGCGATATTTCGGTCATATCCGACTCGTTCGCGGCTGGCGCCGATGAGGATCGTTCCCGCCGGGGTGCCCTCCACGACCGCCGAGGTCTCCAGGCCCTCGTCTTCGCTGGCCACGTTGGTGACGTACGCGGCCGTGTAGACCTTGTGCCGGATCAGCGGCTCGGGGAGCGGTTCGGTGACCAGGATGAAGCCGCGTCGCGGCAGCACCGGCAGGTTGATCCCCGCCAGGGCGGCGACGTCGCCCGCCCAGGTCCCGGCGGCGTTGACGACGGCGCCGGCGCGCAGATCGCCCGCATCGGTCCGGACTCCGGTGACCCGGTCTCCCGATCGGGCGAAACCGGTCACCCGTACCCCCGTACGAACCTCGGCGCCGGAAGCGCGCAGCAGGCGGGCGGCGGCGAGCATGGGCTGGACCTGGGCGTCCTGCGGGTAGTGGACGCCGCCCGCCAGCCCGCGCGCGATATGCGGCTCGTACTCCTCCGGATCCACCACGGCGGCCCGCACCCCGCTGGACTCCTGCTTGGCGGCGAGCCCGGTCAGCGCGGTCAGCACCTCGGGCGTCTCGGCCACGACGAGGCCACCCTTCGGCTCGTACTCGAACCCGCCGACCGCCACGGCCAGCTCCGCCCAGAGCCCGGACGACAACAACGCCAGATCCAGCTCAGGCCCCGGCTCCTTGTCCGAGACCAGGACATTGCCCTCGCCGGCCCCCGTGGTTCCGCCCGCGACCGTCCCCTGATCCACCACGACGACGCTCAACCCGGCCCGCGCGGCATAGAAGGCACACGCGGCCCCCACGACCCCCGCTCCGATCACCACCACGTCCGGCATGGAAGTAAAATGTCACATTCCACTATGCCTTCGCAAGAGGGCGAAACGGGGACCGCACCCCTGGCCACCTACGATGTCAGGCGTGAACCTGCGCTCCCTCCATCAGTCGTTCTGGACCCCCACCCAGCGAAGCATGCGCTCATGGGCCCTCGCGGCGGTCGTGGTCAACGCGGGCATCACCGTCACCGGCGCCGCCGTCCGCCTGACCGGCTCCGGCCTCGGCTGCCCGACCTGGCCGAGATGCACCCCCGACAGCTTCATCCCGGTCGCGCACCCCGAGATCTCCCCGATCAACACCGCGATCGAGTTCGGCAACCGCATGCTCACCTTCCTCGTCCTCGCGGTCGCGGTGGCCTGCTTCCTGGCGGCCCTCCGCCTGACCCCCCGCCGCCCCGCCCTGGTCAGGCTGGCCGTGCTCCAGCCGATCGGCGTGCTCACCCAGGGCCTCTGGGGCGGCCTGGTCGTCCGCAGCGCGCTCAACCCGGTCACCGTGAGCGTGCACTTCCTCATCTCGATCGGCATGATCGCCTCCGCCTTCGCCCTCTACGCCCGCTCCGGCGAGGCCGACAACCCCCCGCAACGCCTGGTCCACCGCGACATCCGCACCCTGGGCTTCGTCCTGGTGGGCGCCGTCCTCACCCTCCTGGTCGCCGGAGTCGTCGTCACCGGCACCGGCCCCCACTCCGGCGACGAGGCCGCCTCCCGCTTCGCCTTCGACATCGAGACCGTCGCCCGCATCCACGCCGACCTCGTCTGGGTCGCCGTCGGCCTCACCATCGCCCTGGCCTTCGCCCTCCACGTCACCAACGCCCCCGGCCTCGCCCGCCGCGCCGCGCTGACCCTCTTCCTGGTCGAACTCGCCCAGGGAGTCATCGGCTACGTCCAGTACTTCCTGGCCGTCCCCGCCTTCCTGGTCGGCCTCCACGTCCTCGGCTCCACCCTGGTCTGGATCGCGACCCTCCGGGTGGTGTTCCTCATGCGCGACCGCGGCGCCCTGGTGGGCGCCGGACCCGTATTCGCCCACGCGGAATCACGTTAGACCGGCGGGGGGTACTGGGTGCCCGGGGGGACGTTCGGGGGCGCGCCGGGGGCGTAGCCGGGCGGGGGGACGCCGCGGGCGGCGGAGGCCTGGTGGCGTTCCGGGATGGGGAAGTTGGTGCGGGCGTAGGCCATGAGGTCGGCGAAGGCGCGCTGCCTGGCGCGGAAGTCGGGCTCGTTGACGCCGCCGCGGACGGCGCGTTCGTGCAGGAGGCCGAGTTCGGTGGCGGCGAGCTGGTAGTCGGTCATGGCGCGCACGCCCGCCTTGCCGCCGTGCGCCTTGGCCCATTGCCGGGCCTGGCGGCGCTTCTGCAGCGAGGAGAGCATGAAGATGTCGGAGGCGTTGATGAGCCCGTTCGCCTCGTACGGCGGCAGGTAGTGGTGGATGAGCCCGACGATCCGCTTCCGGTCGCGGACGATCACCCACAGCTCCACGACGAGCAGCGCCATCAGGAGCAGGTAGGCCACCGCCAGGCCCTGGAACCCGCCGAAGGAGGCGAGCCCGTTCCAGAGCCCGTGCAACACCATGGCCCCGAGCCACCCGAGCAGGACCACCCAGCCGGCGCCCTTGTGCAGCGCCGCGTACGCCACCGCGATGCCGATCATCGACGTGAACAGCGGATGCGCGAACGGCGACAGCACCCCGCGGAGCACCACGGTGGCGGCCAGGCCCTCGGGGCCGTTGTCGGCGAGCGCCGCCAGGTAGTAGCTGACGTTCTCCGACATCGCGAAGCCGAGGCCGACCATGCTGGCGTAGATGATGCCGTCGGTGGGGCCGTCCAGCTCCTGCCGCCGGAAGCGCAGCAGCCCGAGCAGGACCAGGCCCTTCATCGTCTCCTCGACCACCGGCGCGCCGATGGTGGCGACGTAGTTGCGGGCGGTGACCGCGTCGCCGAGCCGGTTCTCGACGTAGATCAGGTTGAGCGAGTTGAGGATGCCCGCGATGAGCACGGCCACGCCCGCGCCCCAGGCGAACGCGAAGATCAGGTTGCTGCGCGGCTCCGGCTCCATCCGGTCCAGCGCCAGCACGCCCGCGAGCAGCAGCGGCACCGGCGCGATGGCCAGCGCCAGGGCGATGAAGAACTGCACCGGATCCCCGTTGAGGATGTCGAAGGAGAACGACACCAGGGCACAGATCCCCGCCACGACGAGACCGAGAATCAGGCCGACCGACGGGCGTTCCCTCAGCACCGCGCGCGGATCAAGGCTCGCCATTCCGCGAGCGTAACCGACCCCCAACGTCCTGTCCGCTCTGGGTGACCAAGATTCTCATCAGACCAGGAGTGAGTCGACGGCCACGGCCAGGAACAGCAGCGCCAGGTAGATGTTGGACCAGTGGAAGAACCGCATCGGCCGCAGGTCGACCCCGGTCTTGCCGGCGTTGAGGCGGTGGCGCAGCGCGTACACCTCGAACAGGCAGGCGGCGCCGAGGGCGGCGGCGACGGCGGGATAGAGCGGGGTGGTCTGGGCGATCGGCCACAGCAGCAGCGAGCAGAGCACGGTCGCCCAGGTGTAGGCGATGATCTGGCGGACGACGACCCGGTCGGAGGCGACCACGGGGAGCATCGGGACGGCGGCGGCGGCGTAGTCCTCGCGGTAGCGCATGGCCAGCGTCCAGGTGTGCGGCGGCGTCCAGAAGAACACCACGCCGAACAGCACCACGGGCGCCCAGGCCAGCTCGCCGGTGATCCCGCCCCAGCCGATCAGCACCGGCATGCAGCCGGCGATGCCGCCCCACACGATGTTCTGCGACGTGCGCCGCTTCAGGATCATCGAGTAGACGAGCACGTAGAACAGGATGGCGCCCAGCGACAACCACGCCGCGAGCCAGTTGACCGTCAAGGCCAGGCCAAGAGTGGACAGCGCGCCCAAAATCACACCAAAGATCAGCGCGCCGCGCGGCGAGACCTGGTGGCGGGCCAGCGGGCGGCGGCGGGTGCGCCGCATCACCTCGTCGATGTCCCGGTCGATGTAGCAGTTGAGCGCGTTCGCGCTGCCGGCCGAGAGGGTGCCGAACACCATCGTCCAGGTGGCGGGCCACAGGCCGGGCAGCCCTCGGGCGGCCAGGAACATGACGGGCAGCGTGGTGATCAGCAGCAGTTCGATGATCCGCGGCTTGGTCAGCGCCACATAGGCCCGCACGACCTCGCCGACGGTGCGGCGGGCCGTTCTCGCGGCCCCTGCCGGGGCCATCGTCGGGTTGTTCGTCAGCACCGTCAAGGCGCTTCCAGCACGTGCGGGGTCAACGCGTAACCTCTGATTAGAGCGGATCTCCGGACAGCCGCCGGTAACTTGAGGACTCACTGTAGTCCGGGGAACCGGTGGTCCCTGAATCGGGGCTGCTCAGGTCGGATCGAGCGCGGATCCAGGGCGGATACACGGTGGTCTACCGAACGGTACGACACCCGACCCGTTAAGGTCCCGTGTGGGCGGGAATTGCCAAAACCGGCGCGAAAAAATCAGAGGGGATCGAGCAGTTGAGCAGCGCAAGCCTTGAGTGGAGCGACCTCGATCGGCGGACCGTCGACGTGGTGCGGGCCCTGGCGATGGACGCGGTGGAGAAGGCGGGTTCCGGCCATCCCGGCACCGCGATGAGCCTCGCCCCCGCCGCTTACCTTCTTTTCCAGAAGACCATGCGACATGACCCGTCCGACCCGACATGGGTGGGCAGGGATAGATTCGTCCTTTCGTGCGGGCATTCCAGCCTGACGCTTTATATACAGCTCTACTTGTCCGGGTACGGCTTGACGCTGGACGACCTGCGCGGCCTGCGCCAGTGGGACAGCCTCACCCCCGGCCACCCCGAGCACGGCCACACGGCCGGCGTCGAGACCACCACCGGACCGCTCGGCCAGGGCATCGGCAACGCGGTCGGCATGGCCATGGCGGCCCGCCGCGAGCGCGGCCTGTTCGACCCGGCCGCCGAGCCCGGCGCCTCCCCCTTCGACCACCACATCTGGTGCGTGGCCTCCGAGGGCGACATCGAGGAGGGCATCAGCCACGAGGTCAGCGCCCTGGCCGCGCACCAGCAGCTGGGCAACCTGACCGTGCTGTTCGACTCCAACCACATCTCGATCGAGGACGACACCACGATCGCCCTCTCCGAGGACGTGGTCGCCCGCTACGAGGCGTACGGCTGGCACACCCAGACGGTCGACTGGACCGAGACCGGGGAGTACGTGGAGAACGTCCACGCGCTCAACGAGGCCCTGGAGGCGGCCCGCGCCGAGACCGAGCGGCCCTCGTTCATCCGGCTGCGCACGATCATCGGCTGGCCCGCCCCGCACAAGCAGAACACCGGCAAGATCCACGGTTCCGCGCTGGGCGCCGACGAGGTGGCCGCCACCAAGCTGGTGCTGGGCATGGACCCGGAGCAGCACTTCGCGGTCCCGGACGACCTCCTGGAGCACGCCCGCCACGTGGTGGACCGGGGCAGGGCCGCGCACGCCGAATGGGAGAAGTCCTACCTGGAGTGGCGGGACGCCAACCCGGACCGGGCCGCGCTGTTCGACCGGATGGCCACCAGGACCCTGCCCGACGGCTGGTCCCTGGCGCTGCCGGGCTTCGAGGTGGGCTCCTCGATCTCGACCCGCAAGGCGTCCGGCGAGGTGCTGTCCGCGCTCGGCCCGGTCCTGCCCGAGCTGTGGGGCGGCTCCGCCGACCTGGCCGAATCCAACAACACGACGATGAAGGGCCAGCCGTCCTTCATCCCCGAGGAGTTCCAGACCAAGGAGTTCCCCGGCAACCCGTACGGCCGGACGCTGCACTTCGGCATCCGCGAGCACGGCATGGGCTCGATCCTCAACGGCATCGCCCTGCACGGCGGCACCCGGCCGTACGGCGGGACGTTCCTGGTGTTCAGCGACTACATGCGCCCGGCGGTCCGGCTGGCCGCGCTGATGAAGCTGCCGGTCACCTACGTGTGGACGCACGACTCGATCGGCCTGGGCGAGGACGGCCCGACCCACCAGCCGGTCGAGCAGCTGTGGGCGCTGCGCGCCATCCCGGGCCTGGACGTGGTCCGGCCGGCCGACGCCAACGAGACGGCCGCCGCCTGGCATGCCGTGCTGGAGCACAAGGACCGCCCGGCCGCGCTGGCGCTGACCCGGCAGAACCTGCCCGTCTACGCGGGCACCGGCGACGCCACCAAGGTCGCCAAGGGCGGCTACATCCTGGCGGAGGCCTCCACCGGGCAGCCCGAGGTGCTGCTCATCGGCACCGGCAGCGAGGTGGAGCTGGCCGTGGAGGCGCGCGAACTGCTGGAGGCGGAGGGCATTCCCACCCGGGTGGTGTCGATGCCGTGCGTGGAGTGGTTCCACGCGCAGGATCTGGCCTACCGGACGACCGTGCTGCCGCCGGCGGTGAAGGCGCGGGTCGCGGTCGAAGCGGGGATCGCGCTGGGCTGGCGGGAGTTCGTGGGAGACCATGGGAACGTGGTGAGCCTGGAGCACTTCGGCGCGTCCGCGCCGTACAAGACCCTGTATCAGCAGTTCGGCCTGACGGCCGAGCGTGTGGTGGCCGCGGCCAAGGGCAGCATCGCGAAGCTGGGCGGCGACCCCGGCGAGACGACGGGAAACTAGACATGAGCGAGAACCTCAACAAGCTGACCGGTTTCGGGGTGTCGATCTGGCTGGACGACATCAGCCGGGACCGGCTCAAGAGCGGGAACCTGGCCGCGCTGATGCGCGACAAGCGCGTCACCGGGGTCACCTCCAACCCGACGATCTTCGCGGGCGCGCTCAGCAAGGGCGACGCCTACCGGACGCAGCTGCACGACCTGGCCATCCGCAAGGTCTCGGTGGACGAGGCGGTGCGGGCGATCACGACGTTCGACATCCGGTGGGCGGCCGACGTGCTGCGCCCGGTCTACGACGCGACCGGCGGCGGGGACGGGCGGGTCTCCATCGAGGTGGATCCCCGGCTGGCCAGGGACACCGCGGCGACGATCGCCGAGGCGCGGGCGCTGTGGTGGCTGGTGGACCGGCCCAACCTGTTCATCAAGATCCCGGCCACCGTGGAGGGGCTGCCCGCGATCACGGAAGCTCTGGCGGAGGGCATCAGCGTCAATGTCACGCTGATCTTCTCGCTGGAGCGGTACCGCGCGGTCATGGACGCCTGGCTGACCGGCCTGGAGCAGGCGCAGGCCAAGGGCATCCCGCTGGCCGGGATCGAGTCGGTGGCCTCGTTCTTCGTGAGCCGGGTGGACACCGAGGTGGACGCGCGGCTGGACAAGATCGGGACGCCGGAGGCGCTGGAGCTGAAGGGCAAGGCCGCGGTGGCCAACGCCCGCCTGGCGTACGCGGCCTTCGAAGAGGTCACCAACACGCCGCGGTGGCAGGCGCTGCGCGCGGCCGGAGCGCGGCCGCAGCGGCCGCTGTGGGCCTCCACCGGCACGAAAAACCCGGAATATCCGGACACGCTGTACGTGGACGAGCTGGTCACCGCCGGGACCGTGAACACGATGCCGGAGAAGACCCTCAACGCCGCCGCCGACCACGGCAAGATCTCCGGTGACACCATCCGGCCCTTCTACGAGCAGGCCTGGAACGCCATGGCCGCGCTCAAGGAGATCGGCATCGACTACGACGACGTGGTTCGCGTCCTGGAGGACGAGGGCGTCGAGAAGTTCGCGGCGTCCTGGCAGGAGCTGCTCAACACCGTCCAGGCCGAGCTGGGGAAGGCCTGATCATGACCGTTGAGGTGTTTCTGGGCGACGCCGCCGGCGCCGTCCAGGACGTGAAGGCCCAGCTGGTCGCGGACGGGGTGCCCGCGGCGCTGGCGGCCGGGGACGCCACGCTGTGGGGTCCGGACGCGCGTGCCGAGGCGGAGATCCGGCTCGGCTGGCTGACGCTGCCGCGGACCAGCAGGGAACTGCTGCCGGAGATCGTCAAGCTGGTGGAGCGGGTGCGGGCCGAAGGGCTCGACCACGTGGTGCTGGCCGGGATGGGCGGCTCCTCGCTCGCCCCCGAGGTCATCTGCGCCACCGAGGACGTGCCGCTGACCGTGCTGGACACCACCGACCCCGGGCAGGTGCGGCGCGCTCTGAGCGACCGGCTCGACCACACGATCGTGGTCGTCTCCAGCAAGAGCGGCGGCACGGTCGAGACCGACAGCCACCGCCGGATCTACGAGCAGGCGTTCCGGGACGCCGGGATCGACCCGGCCGAGCGGATCGTGGTCGTCACCGACCCGGGCTCGCCGCTGGAGAAGGCCGCCGCCGAGGCCGGCTACCAGGTGCTCCTGGCCGACCCCAACGTGGGCGGCCGCTACAGCGCGCTGACCGCGTTCGGCCTGGTGCCGAGCGCGCTGGCGGGCGCGGACGTGGAGCGGCTGCTCGACGACGCGGCCGCCGTCCAGGGCTCGCTGGCCCAGGACGAGGGCAACCCCGGCCTGGAGCTGGGCGCGCTGCTCGGCGCGATGGCGCTGGCCGGGAAGGACAAGCTGATCCTGCGCGACAGCCTGTCCGACATCAACGGCCTGCCCGACTGGATCGAGCAGCTGATCGCCGAATCCACCGGCAAGTCCGGCACGGGCATCCTGCCGGTGGTCGGCGCGGAGGCGGCCGAGGCGCAGGACCAGTTCGTGGTCAACATCGGCGCCGAGGGCGATATCCGGGTCGAAGGACCGCTGGGCGGGCAGTTCCTGGTCTGGGAGTACGCGACGGCGATCGCCGGGCGAATCCTGGGCATCGACCCGTTCAACCAGCCGAACGTGGCCGAATCCAAGGAGAACACCGCCAAGATCCTGCAGGCGGCTCCGGAGATCGGCGCGCCGCTGCTGGTCGACGGCCCGGTCGAGGTGTACGGCGAGCTGCCCGGGCACCCCAGGAACCTGGCCGACGCGCTGACCGCGCTGCTGCACGCGATCCCGTCCGAGGGGTACCTCGCGATCATGGCGTATCTGGACCGGGAGGCGGCCTTCGACGCGGCGGCGCTCGGCTCCCGCGACTTCGAGCGGACCGCCGAGGCCTGGGCCGCCGCCGACGTGGCCACGCTGCGGTCGCTGCTGGACTACCGGACCACGCACGCGGTCACCTTCGGGTGGGGGCCCCGGTTCCTGCACTCGACCGGGCAGTATCACAAGGGCGGGCCGCAGGTCGGGGTGTTCCTGCAGATCACCGGTGCGGTTTCCGACGATGTGGCGGTGCCGGGCAAGCCGTACACGCTGGGGCAGTTGCAACTCGCGCAGGCCCTGGGAGACATCGGGGCGCTACGGTCCCGTAACCGGCCTACCCTACGGTTGCATCTGACCGATCGGGAGGCTGGGGTCGCCCATCTGCTCGCCGTCGCCGAGGAGCTCTGAGCAATGGCACGCAACACTGGGGGCAAGGAGGCGGCCGCGATCTCGGAAGAGGCGCATACGGCCGCGGCCGCGGTGGCGGCCACCGCCACCACCGCGGAGGTGTTCGAGAACAATCCGCTGCGTGACCCCCGGGACAAGCGGCTGCCGCGCGTCGCCGGGCCGTGCGTGCTGGTGCTGTTCGGGGTGACGGGGGACCTGGCCAAGCGCAAGCTGCTGCCCGCCATCTACGACCTCGGCAACCGGGGGCTGCTGCCGCCCGGGTTCTCGCTGGTCGGGTTCGCCCGGCGGGACTGGGCGCATGAGGACTTCGCGCAGGTGACGTACGAGGCGGTCAAGCAGTACGCGCGCACCCCCTTCCGGGACGAGGTCTGGAAGCAGATCTGCGAGGGCATCCACTTCTGCCCGGGCGAGTTCCACGACGAGGGCGCGTTCGACGTGCTCGCGATGATGCTCAAGGAGATCGACGAGACCCGCGGCACCGGCGGCAACTACGCCTTCTACCTGTCGGTCCCGCCCAAGTTCTTCCCGACCGTGGTCGAGCAGCTCAAGCGCACCGGCCTGGCCCAGGCCCCCGAGGGCTCCTGGCGCCGGGTCGTGATCGAGAAGCCGTTCGGGCACGACCTGAAGAGCGCGCAGGAGCTGAACGCGATCACCAGCGCGGTCTTCCCGGAGAGCTCGGTCTTCCGGATCGACCACTACCTGGGCAAGGAGACCGTCCAGAACATCCTGGCGCTCCGCTTCGCCAACACGCTGTACGAGCCGATCTGGAACCGGGGTTACGTCGACCACGTGCAGATCACCATGGCCGAGGACATCGGGATCGGCAGCCGGGCCGGATACTACGACGGCATCGGCGCGGCCAGGGACGTCATCCAGAACCACCTGCTCCAGCTGCTGGCGCTGGTCGCGATGGAGGATCCGACCTCCTTCGACGCCCATTCGCTGCGGCGCGAGAAGGAGAAGGTGCTCAAGGCGGTCCGGCTGCCCGACGATCTGGGCCTGGGCACCACCCGCGGCCAGTACACGGCGGGCTGGCAGGGCGGCGAGTCGGTCATCGGCTACCTGGAGGAACAGGGCATCCCGGCCGACTCCATGACCGACACCTACGCGGCGATCCGGCTGGAGGTGGCCAACCGCCGCTGGGCGGGCGTGCCGTTCTACCTGCGCGCCGGCAAGCGCCTCGGCCGCCGGGTGACCGAGGTGGCCGTGGTGTTCGAGCGGGCGCCGCACCTGCCGTTCAGCAAGGACGACACCGAGATCCTCGGGCAGAACGCGCTCGTCATCCGGGTTCAGCCGGATGAGGGCATCACGGTGCGGTTCGGGTCGAAGGTGCCGGGCACGGCCATGGAGGTCCGGGACGTGTCGATGGACTTCGCCTACGGCGAGTCGTTCATGGAAAGCTCGCCTGAGGCGTACGAGCGGCTGCTGCTGGACGTGCTGATCGGCGATCCGCCGCTGTTCCCGCACCAGCGGGAGGTGGAGCTGTCCTGGCAGATCCTCGACCCGATCGAGGAGTACTGGGCGACGCACGGCCGTCCCGAGGGGTACCCGGCCGGAACCTGGGGCCCCCCGTCGGCCGACGCCATGCTGGCCCGCGACGGACGTGTCTGGAGGCGGCTGTGACCAGCTTCAACCTGACCGACACCCAGGCGTCGAAGATCTCCTCGACGCTCACCAAGCTGCGCCACCAGATGGGCGCGCCCGCCGTGGGCATGGTGCTCACGCTGGTCGTGGTCTGCGACGAGGCCGGGCAGTACGACTCGGTCCGCGCCGCCACCGACGCGGCCCGCGAGCACCCGTCCAGGATCCTGGTGGTGATCGGGCGCGACCCGAACGAGCCCAACCGGCTCGACGCGGAACTGCGGGTCGGCGAGTCCTCCCCCGGCGAGGTGGTGCTCCTGCGCCTGTACGGCCAGCTGACCAAACACGCCGAGTCGGTGATCAGCCCGCTGCTGCTGACCGACACGCCCGTGGTGGTCTGGTGGCCGGGCGCCAGCCCCGAGGTCCCCGCCGAGGACAAGGTCGGCAAGCTGGCCAGCCGCCGCATCACCGACGCGCACGCGGCCAAGGACTCGGTGAAGGCGATCACCGGGCGGTCCGGCGGTTACGTGCCCGGCGACACCGACCTGGCGTGGACCCGGCTGACGACCTGGCGCTCGCTGCTGGCCGCGGCGTTCGACCAGAACGTCGGCAAGGTCAAGAAGGGCATCGTGGAGGCGTCCCCCGGCCACGCCAGCGCCGTCCTGCTGGCGTCGTGGCTGTCGGAACGCCTCGGGGCGCCCATCCAGGTGGGCGAATCCTCCGGTCCCGGCCTTACGGCGGTGCGGATGACGCTGGCCTCCGGCGGCGACCTGACCCTGACCCGGTCGGACGCCCGCCTGGCCACACTGTCCCGCCCCGGCCAGCCGGACCGCCGGGTGGCGCTGGCCCGCCGCCCGACCTCGGAGCTCATCGCCGAGGAGCTCCGGCGCCTGGACCCCGATGAGATCTACGCCTCGGCCCTCCGCCATCTGGCCATCGGCACGAAGTGAACGTGAGGCCGGGTCTCCGGGCCCGGCCTCCGGTTATCAGGTGGCCGTCCGCCGCCAAGCTAAGGAAGAACTCGTGAGTGGTCCGAACGTCCTCGTGCACCAGAACGCCGACGTGCTGGCGGAGGCGGTGGCCGCCAGGCTCATCACCCGCCTGGTGGACGTGCACGCCGCCCGCGGCTCCGCCCACCTCGTCCTCACCGGCGGCACGCTCGGCATCGCCACCCTCGCCGCCGTGGCGGCCACCGCCGCCCGGGACGCGATCGACTGGCGGAACCTCGACCTGTGGTGGGGCGACGAACGTTTCCTGCCCGCCGGCGATCCGGAACGCAACGAAACCCAAGCCCGCGAGGCGTTGCTCGACCAGGTCGACCTGACCCCGTCCCGGATCCACCCGATGGCCCCCTCCGACTCCGGCCAGAGTGCCGAGGAGGCCGCCGACTCCTACGCCGCCGAACTCGCCAAAGCCGCCTACCCGGAGGACCACGGCCCCGTGCCGTCCTTCGACATCCTCCTGCTCGGCCTCGGCCCCGACACCCACGTCGCCTCCCTCTTCCCCGGCCACCCGGCCCTCTACGAGGAGGAACGCTCCGTGGTGGCCGTCCACCACTCCCCCAAACCCCCGCCCACCAGAATCTCCCTCACCTTCCCCGCCATCCAGGCCGCCCGCGAAGTCTGGGTCGTCGCCGCGGGCGCGGAAAAGGCCCGCGCCGTCCACCTGGCCCTCACCGCGGGCCGCCTCCAAGCTCCCGGCGCCGGAGCCCGTGGCCGCCAGCGCACCCTCTTCCTCCTCGATCGCACCGCCGCGGCCGAGATCCCCGCGGGCCTCGGCCGCATCGCCTCACCCTGACGCCTTTCCGATAGGCCTCGACCGCGTCGGCAGCGGCTGTGCGATGCTGGGTGCGTGACGCTGGAGGACCTCGTCCGGCTGCGCCGGGCCCGTGACACGATGGACCGCGACTACGCGAAGCCGCTCGACGTTCCGGCGCTGGCGCGCGTCGCCGTCATGTCGCCGGGCCATTTCTCCCGCAGCTTCCGCGCCGCCTTCGGGGAGACGCCGTACAGCTATCTGATGACGCGCCGGATCGAGCGGGCCAAGGCGCTGCTGCGGCGGGGTGACCTGTCGGTGACGGAGGTCTGCTTCGCGGTCGGATGTACCTCGCTGGGGTCGTTCAGCTCGCGGTTCACCGAGCTGGTCGGCGAGAGCCCGAGCTCATATCGGGCCCGCAGCCATGACGAGGGCGCCGCCATCCCCGCCTGCGTCGCCAAGATCTTCACGCGACCGGTCAGGAACGGAGAAGCGAAGCCCGCTGACCGGCCCGTATCGTGAAACGCATGGACATCAAGCTTTCAACGTGCTTCATCGCAGTCGACGACCATGACAAGGCGATCGCCTTCTACCGGGACGTTCTCGGCTTCGAGGTGCGCAACGACGTCGGGTTCGAGGGGATGCGCTGGGTGACCGTCGGGGCGCCGTCGCAGCCCGACGTGGACATCGTCCTCGAACCGCCCCTCGCGAACCCGAACGCCTCGCCCGCCGACAAGGAGGCCATGGCGGAACTGCTGGCGAAGGGCCAGCTGCGCGGTGTCATCTTCAGGACCGACGACTGTGACGCCACCTTCGAGCGCATCAGCGCAGCGGGCGCCGAGGTGCTGCAGGAGCCGATCGACCAGCCGTACGGCGTCCGCGACTGCGCCTTCCGCGATCCCTCCGGCAACATGCTGCGCTTCAACCAGCCGCGCAAGCGGTGAGCTCCGGTCCCGCGAACCGGGCGCTTCATGGGGCGATTGCCTGTCGTTGATCCCTCCCGGACATCCGGGCCTCCGGAGTAAACCCTTCGACGAGATCGCGCAAAAGCAGGATTTTTCGGGGGTTCTGGGGCGTCGGAGCCATAGAGGGCCACGCGAAGGAGGGGTGGTATGGCAGTGATCACGAAGTATCGGCCGGGGATGCCGTGCTGGGTGGATCTGTCGACTGTGAATGTCGATGAGTCGGTCGGGTTCTATGGGCAGATCTTCGGCTGGACCATCGAGTTCGACGAGATCGGCGGCTACGGCCAGTTCTACCGCCGGGACAAGTCCGTCGCGGGGATCGGCTCGACCATGGGCCCCGAGTCGCCCACCCTGTGGAACATCTACATCGCCACCGATGACGCGGCGAAGAGCGTCGAGCTGGCCAGGGAAGCCGGGGCGAACGTCGTGGCCGAGCCGATGGAGATCACGGGTGAGGGGACCGTGGCCGTCTTCCAGGATCCGACCGGCGCGTACGTGGGGGTCTGGCAGGCCGACCAGCACGAGGGCGCCGAGCTGATCAACGAGCCGGGTTCGGTCAACCTGTTCGAGCTGGTGACCAACGACGTGGAAGAGGCGAAGAGCTTCTACGGGAAGGTTTTCGGGTGGACTCCCGGAATCCCGGCGAAGCAGTACACGCCCATGTTGTCCGAGGGCAGCCCGGTCGCCGGGATGCTCGGCATCGACGACCGGTTCCCGGCCGAGATCCCGCCGCGCTGGCTCGTCTATTTCGGCACCGCCAACCTCGACGCCACCATCGACCAGGCGCTCGGCCTCGGCGGCAGAGTGCTGCTCGGCCCGGTCGACGTGCCCGGCACCGGCCGTTTCGCGGTCTTTGGCGACCCGATGAACGCACCCTTCGCCGCCTGGCAGGCCGCCTGACCGCGCCATGGGCGCCCCCATACCGGAGTCAGCGGGAGGTAGCGCGGCGGCGGGAGACCGCCAGCGCCGAAACCAGCGTGACCGCGCCGAGTGCGAGCCATGCCGTCTTCGGCACGTCCTCGATGCCGACCTCGATCTCCGAGGGCCAGGCGCCCATATGTCCGTGGACGGTGATTCGGGACCCGTGTAGTCGGATCTTGTCGAAGGTGAAGAGGAATGTGCCTACCGGCGAAGAGACCTTCATGGGTGTCCGATCCGTAGGGTCGTCGGGACGTGGTCACGGGGAGCGCGCTGCTGAAGGGCCAGGGTGGCCGCCTGGATGCCCGCCTCGATCGGGGACCAGCCGGGCTCGTCGTCGGCCAGGTCCTGGGCGAAGATCACTCCCGGGCGGTCGAGCACGGCTCCGTCGACGTTGCGGTACGGGACATGGCCGTCGGCGAGCACGAGCGAGTCGCACACCCGCGTCCAGGTGCGTTCGCCGTCGGAGACCTCGATCGACTGGATCCTGGGCGTCCCCAGCGTGCGTACGACCCGGACACCGGGCAGGACCTCGGCGGTGGCCGGGAAGTCGAGCCACGGCGAGCCGAGAACCGTGCACGCTCCGGCCCTGAGGGCTTCGACGGCGACCTCCCTGGCCCATCGCCCGGCGCCGAGTATCACCACATTCCGCCCGAGGATGACCCGTCGCGCCAGCAGGTGGGCCGCGACGGTGGCCGGGATCACTCCCCCGGTGCGCGCGCCGTCCACCCGTGATTCCGCCCGGGTCCGGGGACGATGACCGGTGGCGACGACCAGCGCGTGGGCCGGGTGGAGCCCGCCGGACTGGCCGATGGCCAGCAGCCGGTCCCCCTCCCACCGCACCGCCTGCGTCCCGGCGGCGAACTCGACGCCTCGCGCCTCCGCCCTGGCCCGCAGGTCGACGTGCGCGCGATCCTCCCAATGTTCACCCCCGATGACGGGCAGCCGCTCGAACACGGTGACGCGGGCTTCCCGTCCGAGCGCCGCGGCGCAGGCCAGCCCGGACAGGCCGGACCCGGCGACGACGATGTGCGCCGGTTCAGGCACCGCCGACCCCCCATTCCGAACCCGGCTCGCCCTGCGGGACGTTCCACGGTTCATATCCGTGCTGGACGGACAGGATGAATCCCACCCCGACCGAGCAGTAGGCGCCCTGGCAGCGTCCGGCCATGGCGCGGGTGCGTTTGCGTACGCCGTCGAGTGATCGGGCCGGCACGGCGCCCGTGCAGGCCGCCTGGATCTCGGCGGCGGTCACGTGCTCGCACGCGCACACCACCGTCGAATTCGCGAGCGAGGCCGCGTCCGCGCTGGACAGCTCGGCCAGGCGGGGGACGCGCGGGAGCCGTACCCGCGAATCCGGGCGCGGGGTCAGCGGGACGCCGATGGATTCGAGCAGCGAGCAGACCAGGTCGGCGACCGCCGGGGAGGACTGCACGCCGGTCGAGCGGATCCCGGTCGCGTGCACGAGGTTCGGGACCTGGGCGGACACCTCGATGCGGTAGGTACGGTCGGCCGCCGGGCGCAGGCCCGCGAAGACCTTGATGACGTGGTCGCGGGACAGGGCCGGGATCAGGTTGCCGGCCCGCCGCCAGATCCAGTCGAGCGTCTGCTCGTCGGTGGTCTTGTCGGTCTTATCGGTTTCGTCGGTGGCGGTGGGCCCGACCAGGACCGTCCGGTTCGTGGTCGGCACCGCGAGGACGCCGCGGGTGTGCTCGGTCGGGATGGTCGTGAGGATCTTGGTGATTCGTTCGCCGACCGCCCGGTCGAGCAGGAGGAACATGCCCTTGCGCGGCCATATCTCGAACGATTCGGCCTTGGCGGCGCGGGCGATCACGTCGCCGTTGACGCCGGCCGCGTTGACGACCGCGCCGACCGCGAAGGTCTCCCCGGGGGTCACGACGTGGGTGATGCGCCCGTCCCGATCGTGCAGGAAGCCGGTGGCCGGGGTCGAGCAGCGCAGCTCGACCCCGTTGGTGACGGCGAGCCGGGCCCGGCCGATGGTCAGCCGGATCGGGTCGACGACGGCCTCGCCGGGCACGTGCAGGGCGGCCAGCGCGTCCGGGGCCATCCCGGCGGCGGTTTCGCGGAGCCGCGCGCCTTCGAGCACCTCGAACCCGGCGCCCGCGTTGGCGGCCTGTTCGGCGAGTTTCTCCACTTTCGCGAGGTCGTCCTCGTCGAACGCGAACGAGAGGGAGCCGACCCGCTCGAACGGGACGTCGAGGGCTTCGCAGGTCGACTCCCAGGTGTCGCGCGAGGCCAGGACCAGATCGGATTCGAGCGTTCCCGTGGGCATGTCGTAGCCGGTGCCCGCGATGCCGGAGTTGGCCTTCGACGCGCCTTCGGCCACGTCGTGGGCGGCTTCGAGCCACAGGACGCGCAACCGGCAGCGCGACAGCCGCGCCGCGATGGCGGAGCCGATCACTCCGGCCCCGATGATGGCGACGTCATAAATCAACGGGAGACCTCGAGTTCACTGGGATCGATGCCGCGCGTCGCGGCGACGAAACGGCGCCAGCGGGCCCGGTGCTCCTCCCGCCAGGCGGCGTCGCGGCGCGGCTCGACCGGCGGGTGGAACGCGGCCCGGGCGGCGAGCCCGGGCAGGTCGAGTTCACCGGCCCCCATGGCGGCGAACCCGGCGACTCCGGCGGCGGTGCTGTCCCGGTTGACGGCCGGGAGGATCGCGCGCCCGCACAGGTCGGCCTGGAGTTGCAGCAGGGTGGCGCTGGCGCTCAGACCGCCGTCGACGCGCAGCGCCTCGGGCGGGTCCTGCTCCCGTTCGACGGCGTCGATCACGTCGGCGACCCGGTTGGCCACTCCCTCGAGCACGGCGCGGGCGATGTCGGCGGGGGTGGTCGAGGCGCGCAGGCCGGACAGCACGCCCGCCGCGCCGGGACGCCACCAGGGCGCGCCGACGCCGCTGAAGCTCGGCAGGAACATGGTCCCCGGATTCCCGCCGGCGGCCAGCGCGCTCACGGCGGCGGCGTCCGGGGCGAGCCCGAGCGAGACCAGCCAGTCGACCGCCGTCGCGGCCGTGAACACGCCGCCTTCGATGGCCCACGCCCTGGTCTGGCCCATCGACCAGGCGAACGTCGGCATCAGGCCGTTTCCGGGCCGCCGGGGTTTGGGTCCGGCGTTGGCTTCGATGAAGCAGCCGGTGCCGTACGTGATCTTGACGTCGCCGGCGCTGATGCCGCCGACGGCGGCCAGCGCGGCCTGCTGGTCGCAGGAGCTCGCATAGAGCGGCGCGCCGAGGCGCGTCGGCAGCGGCTCGCTGACGATCGTGTCCACGATGCGAGGGAGCGTGCGGATATCTATCCCGTACGCCCCTGCGCAGCCTTCGTCGAATTCGAGCGTGTCGAGGTCCATCAGCTGGGTCCTGCTGCCGGTGGATGGATCTGTGATGAACTCGCCCCCGGTGAGGTGGTAGATGAAGAAACTGTCGAGCGTGCCCACCGCGAGATGCTCGGCGGCCTCCTGGACGGCGGGAAGGTTCCGCAGCATCCAGGCGATCTTCCCCGCCGAGAAGTACGGATCCAGCGGCAGACCGGTGCGTTCCTCCAGTTCGTGCTGCTGCGGCGTACCCGCCATCGGCTCGACCACCTCGGTCGCCCGCCGATCTGACCAGAGGATCGCCGGAGACAGCGGCTCCCCTGTCCTGCGGTCGAAGGCGATCACGCTCTCGCCCTGGTTCGCCAGCCCGATCCCGGCCAGTTCGGCGCCGCCCTCGACCCGCGCGAGGGCTTCGGCGACGGTGTCCTCGATGGCCGCGAGCAGCGCCAGGCCGTCCTGCTCGTCCCAGCCGGGACGCGGATGCGACGTGGCCGATCGCCGCCGCGCCGACGCCACGCAGCGGCCTTCCTCGTCGTAGAGCCCGGTGAAGGTGCTCGTGGTCCCCTGGTCGACGCCCGCGTAGACACGGATGCTCATTTCGCGCGTTCTCCTTCGTGAAGCAATCGCCGCGGAGCCGTGAACCGGAGAACGGCCCACCAGATCAGGCCACTCGCGAACACCCCGGCCGCGACCAGCGCCGGTTTGTGATTCTCCTCGCGGCCGATCACCAGGACCAGTATCAGCACGGTCCACGCGCACGCGCCCAGCGCCGCCGCCAGATCGAAGCGCCCCAGCGAGAAGGCTCCGGGCATGACGGGGAAGCGTGATCTGCGGAACAGGTAGGCCACGCTGATCACGCCGTACACGCCGACGGGGATGAGCACGGAGGCGATGAGGTCGCTGAACGTGGTGAACCCGACGATGACCACGATCTCGATGAGCGTGGCGAGCATGATCGCGTTCGCGGGCGTGCCGGACGCCTTCTGGACCCGGTGGAAGATCGAGCTGCCGGGGAAACGGTTGTCGCGGCTGATCGCCCAGATCAGGCGGCTGGCCACCATGGTCTGCAGCATGCTGTTGGCGAAGATCGCGATCGCGACGAAGACGATGAAGGTGTTGCCCAGGACCGAGCCGAGCCGATCCTGGGCGATGTGCCCGACCGGGGAGGCGGCCGCGCCGATGGCGGCCCAGTCGCCCTGCCCGGCCACGGTGACGCCGATGAGGAACAGCAGGCCCATGAGGGCCGCCGCGACCGACGCCCGGATGATGCCGAGCGGCACCGCGCGCTGCGGGTTCTGGGTCTCGTCCGCCAGCGCCGCGGCGGAGTCGAAGCCGGTGAAGGTGAAGGCGCCGAGCACGACCGTGCCGGCGAAGGGTCCGAACAGCGCCCAGTAGCCGGACGCGTCCACCGGGGAGGTCGAGGTCAGGTTGTGCACGCCCTCGCCGCCTCCGGAGGCCAGCCCGACGGCGACGAGAACGATCCCGAAGGCGGCGACCGACACCAGTTCGGTCCACACCGCCAGGTTGTTAGCACGCTGTCGTCCTGCTGCAGTGGCTGGCCCATCGCGTGACCTCCGCGAAGTAGGATCAATGCGACAGATTGAATCAGCTTCAATCACGAGAGACAACGCTTTGAGCGAAGATGAGCGATCGGCTGGGGTTCGATCGACGGCGGAGCGCCGCGCCGAAGAGCGCTACGCGCACGTTCTGGACCTGCTCGCGCGGCAGGAGACCGCGTCACTGGACGAGATCCAGGCGGTCGCCGCCGCCAGCCCGGCCACCGTGCGCCGCGACCTCGCGGCTCTGGAAGGCCAGGGCCTGATCCGGCGCACCAGGGGCGGCGCGTCCCTGGTCCCCGTCGCCAGCACCCTGGACGAGACGTTCACCCTCCGCCGCCGCCGCAACGCCCGCAACAAGGGCATGATCGCCGTCGCGGCGGCCGAGCTGATCCCCACCGGTTCGGCCCTGTTCATCAACGACGGCAGCACGACCTTCGCGCTCTGCGAGGAACTCGCCAGCCGGGGCGACCCCCTCTGGGTAGCCACCACCGCCCTGAACGTTGCCGAACGCCTGGCCGGCGCCGGCGTCTTCGAGGTGATCGTCATCGGCGGCACCCTGCGCGGCTCCTCCTTCGCCACCAGCGGCCCGATGGCCACCGCCGCCCTCGACCAGTTCACGGCCGACTTCGCCGTGATCGGCTGCGACGGCCTCGACCTCGAATCCGGAGTCCGCTGGAACAGCCTCGTCGACGCGGAGGTCGCCCAGGTGATGGTCCGCCGCGCCACCCGCACCATCGTCGTCGCCGACTCCAGCAAATTCGACCACCGCGCCCGAGTAGGCACCCTCAACTGGGACGCCGTAGACGATTTGGTAACCAACTCCATCACCGACGAATGGTCCAAACACCTCGAATCAGCGGGCGTCCGCGTCACCCTCGCGTCCGAGTAGACCTCAGGCGCCTTCGTCGTCCTCGGCAGAAGGGCCACAATCCGGCCATACCAGACCAGGCGGGTACGGATATCGGTATACGTCGCATGTCCGATGTTCACCGGCGACCTGGTCGCCTACTGTTTCGATGAGGGTGCCTATGACTACCGGATCACCTCCTACCATGCAGTCCACACCAGTTCGGTCCTGTCGGTGAACACCACCGACAGGACCAACGGGATCCCCTGCTGAAAGGCCGAGCGTGCGCACCGAGGTCACGCTGTCAGGATGGCGGTTCTTCGTCGAGCCGTTGCCCGAAGGCCTCCTGCGTATCGGCGATGGGCCCGCTCTGCGACCCGACAGGATCACAATCACCGACCTAGATGAGGTGGCTCAGCGTCGGGCGGCGGCCATCGCGGTGATGGGACATCGCCAGCACGCTCACCGAGTCAACTGGGCTCACTGGTCGCGCACCACCTTGGTGTGGGGCCTCCACCCTGGAGATGTACGCGTGGAGGTGGTCAGCTGGGTGCGGATTCCCCAGGCGTTGATCGTCCACCGTCTCGGCCCCCAATTCTGGGTGGCCGAAGCGATGGGCCGTTTCCGCCACCTGGCGGTACACGCCGGCAACCTCCCCGAAGTTCGAATCCCAGGGCGCCCCCGCACGCGCCCTCGGCTGACCCGCCTGCGGCGATGGGGAAACGATGAGCCATCAGCCCCATTGCGCTAGACCAGCACGGCAGATCCTTGTCAGAGGGTTTCCGGAGCAGTCGAAGTCCTTCGGGCGGTTACTGGCCGCCGGCGTCTACGACGAGCAGGACGGCAAGCACAGCCGGGAGGCGGCTGTGTTCGCCTACGCGGTGAAGGTGATCTGTGGCGACGGCATCGCCCCGATCCGCCACGGTCCCGGCACCGCAACGTGCGGGCCCGAGAATGGTCCCGTGTATCGCGGGCCCGGTGAGTGTCCCACCTGAGTCGTACCGGCTGACCTCGGGATATGGTTGTTATGTGTTGGTTGGAACGTCAGGCTGGCAGTACGCGGACTGGCGGGGGGTTCTCTATCCGCCCGGCCTCGCGCAGAAGCGGTGGCTGGAGCGGTATGGCGAGTGCTTTCAGACGGTGGAGAACAACGGGACCTTCTACCGGCTGGCGGGGCGGGAGACCTTCGAGAGCTGGCGGGAGCGTACGCCAGACGACTTCGTGATGGCGATCAAGGCGAGTCGTTACCTCACCCATGTCAAGCGGCTCGCGGATCCGAAGGAACCGGTCGAGCATCTTCTGGCCGCGGCCGACGGGCTGGGCGGCAAGCTCGGGCCGGTCCTGCTGCAGCTCCCGCCGACGCTGCACGCCGATCCGATGGCCCTGGCCGACTGCCTGAGCTGCTTCCCCTCGGGGGTACGCGTCGCCGTGGAGCCACGTCATCCCTCCTGGTGGACCGACGAGACCCGGGACGTGCTCGAATCGAACGCCGCCGCCCTGTGCTGGAGTGATCGGCTCGGCCGCCCTCAGACGCCTCTGTGGCGTACCGCCGATTGGGGTTATCTCCGCTTCCATGAGGGAGGATCGGCCAACTTCCCGTCGTACGGGGACACCGCCTTCCGCTCGTGGTTGACCCGCCTCGACGGACTCGACGACGCCTACGTCTACTTCAACAACGACCTGACCGGCGCGGCCGTCCGCGACGCCGTGCGCTTCGCGCATCTGGCCCGGAATCGTGGACACATGGTGAGCAGAACCGAGCTGTGATCTCACACCTTCTCTACTCGGGCGGGGACGTGTTTGTGCCACGGGGTTCCGGCGTGAGGGTCGCGGGCGGCTGAGGCGGTGAGTTCGTTGGGGGCGGCTCCGGTGGTGGCGGGAGTGCCGGGGTAGGTGAGGCCGAGGCCGTTGGGGAGGGAGATGTGGCCGGGTAGCAGGGTTTCGGTGATTTCGATGGGGACTTGCACGGTGCCCTGGCGGGTGGTGACGCGGGCGGGGGAACCGTTGGCGAGGCCCAGGGTGGCGGCGTCGGCGGGGTTGATGCGGAGGCTGCCGGAGGGGTCGCGTCTGCGCCAGGCGGGGTCGCGGAAGATGGTGTTGGCGGTGAAGGCGCGGCGTTCGCCGGCGGAGAGGACGAAGGGGTAGTCAGGGTCGTACGGAGGGCCGTCGCCGAGGGAGGCGATCTCGGCGAGGAGGTCGGGGAGGGCCAGGTGGATCCTGCCGTCGGGGGTGCCGACGCGGGTCAGGCCGTCACCGGGCTCGTCCAGGGTGAACACGATCCCGGAGGGGCTGGCGAGGATGGCGTCGAACAGGTTGTCGCCGAGGGCCAGTCCTTCGCCGTCGATTCCGGCTCGGCGGACGGCGGCGGGGTGGGCCAGGGCGACCTTGTGGGCGAGCGCCCAGAGAGAGGCGGCCGCGGCGGCGCCGCCGGGGAGGGCCGGGCCGAGGGTCCGGTAGAGGATGACGGGCGCGATCTTGGCCACGGCGGGGTCGGCGAGGGCGTTCAGGAAGGCGGCGGCGAAGGCGGGTCGGCCTTGGGCCAGGGCCTCGCGCAGGGGCGTGACGTCGGGGACGGCGTCGATGGCTTCGCAGAGGCGGGCGTGGATCTCCGGTTCGGGGAGCAGGTCGGAACCGGGCGGAGGGTCGAGGACCGGACGGCGCAGGTGGAAGTAGTTGGCGGGCGTCTCCAGGTTGAAGAACGTGGCCTCCCACTTCTCGAACTGGGAGGGGGCCGGGAGGACGTAGTCGGCCAGGCGGGCGGTCTCCGTCATGGCGACGTCGATGACGACCAGCAGGTCGAGGGCGTTGAGCGCCTCGCGCATACGACGGGAGTCGGCCAGCGAGTGCGCGGGGTTGGCGGTCTCGACGAGCATGGCGCGATAACGTCTCGGATCCTCGGTGAGGATCTCGTCGGCGATGACGTTACAGGGGACCAGGCCGGAGATGATCCGGGCGCCCGCCACGGGGCTGAACCGGTCCGGGCGTGACCCCCAGTGCGTGAACGTGACCAAAGGGGCGAACAGGATCGGCGGGTTGTTGGTGCCGGGGCGGCCGACGTTGCCGGTCAGCGCCCAGATCAGCGTGTCGAGGTAGCTGTTGACGGTTGAGTGCAGGGTCATCTGCACGCCGAGATCCTCGTGCACGGCCACCGAGCTGGCGGCGGCGACGCGGCGGGCGGTTCGCCGGATCAAAACCTCGTCCACTCCGGCGACGTCGGCGTACCGGCCGATCGGGACACGGCCGAGCACGTCGCGCACCTCGTCCAGGCCGGTGGTGTGGGCGGCGAGCCAGTCGTGCGGCAGCAGGTCCTCCTGGACCAGGGTGGCGGTGAGCGCGGCCAGCAGCCAGGCGTCGGTGCCGGGTTTGGGGCGAAGGTGGATGTCGGCCAGTTCGGCGGTCTCGGTGCGGCGGGGATCGATGACGATCAGGCAGCGGTCCGGATCGCGGGCGATCTCGCGGAGGGCCGGGCGGGCACGCGGGATGCCGTGCGACTGCCAGGGGTTCTTGCCGATGAAGAGCGCGACCTCGCAGTGGTCGAAGTCGCCGGTGGCGACGTTGCCGAGCATGCGGTCGCCGACCCAGAACTGGCCGGTCTTCTCCTGGGCGAGGGCGTTGGACCGGTAGCGGGCACCGAGGGCGCGCATGAACGACCCGGCGTAGGAGCCGCCGAGGTGGTTGCCCTGCCCGCCGCCGCCGTAATAGAAGATCGTCTCGCCGCCGTGGGCGTCGCGGGTGGCGGCGAAGGCGGCGGCGACCTCGCGGATCGCGGTGTCCCAGTCGATCCTCTCGAATCCGCCGTCGGGGCGGCGGCGGAGCGGGTGGGTCAGCCGGTCGGCACCGTTCTGGTAGTGGTCGAGCCGGAGCGGCTTCTCGCAGGTGTAGCCCTGCGAGGACGGATGCGCCTTGTCACCGCGTATGCGGTCGAATCTCCGGCCGTCCAGCTTGATCTCGATGCCGCAGTTGCAGGCGCACAACACGCAGGCCGTCGAATGCCACTCCATGCTCGCCTCCTGAGTTCACAAGATGAACCCAGACTACCGAACAAACCTCTACTTGTCCCGGCCCACCGATCCCTTTCCCGTACGGCTCGCGCCAGCTCGCAAGCCCAATTCCGATTCCGCGGGCCGCGCCGGGCACCACGCGAAGTGCGCATCCCTCACACACAGCGCTCCCGCAGCGCCCCTTTGCAGCGCCCCCGCAGCGCTTTCGCATGAATCCTCACCCCCAGCAGGGGACAGCACTGACACACCACGAAGGACAACACCACATTGCTGACAATTCGTACATAAGCGAATACGAAGAGTTGAGAATCGAACGTGTGAGCGATATCATGAAGGAGGTCGACCGGCCGATCCAAGACAGGAGGTGGTCCGCGGTGATGACTGATCGTCCTGGCTGTTCTGATCATCCTGATCCGGGTTTGGCCGCAGCGGCGATACGGGAACTGCTGCGCCGGGCCGAGGCGCTCACCGCCGCCGACTCGCCCGTGCCCTCCGACGCCGAGACGGCGATGGCCGAGATCGTGGCCTGGTCGCGGGTGATCGACCGGGCCGAGGCCGCGATCGCGGTCCGGCTGGCCGTGGCCGATGCCGGCAAAGGCCACCAACTGTTCGGGCGGCGTTCGATCGGGGCGTGGCTGGCCGCGGCCACCGGTTCCCGTGCCGCCCGGGCGGGGGAGCGGGTCACTCTGGCCCGCCAACTGTCGCGGCTGCCGGATCTGGCCGCGCGGCTGGCCGAGGGCAGCCTGCCGTTCGGGGCCGCGGCGGCGGTCGCCTCAGCGGTCCGGCCTCTGGATGACGATGAGGCTCGGCTGGCCGAGCCGATCCTCCTCACCCTGGCCGCCGATCCGGCCGCCACCGTCGAAGATGTCACCCGGGCCGGTCAGGTGCTCCTGGAGACCGTCGACCCGGGCGGCAGGCTGGCCCGCGCCGCCGCCCGCACCGAACGCCAGCACCTCAACATCGCCGCCACCCTGGACGGGATGGGCCGCCTCACCGGCCTGCTGGACCCGGAACTGACCCTGCAGTTCCAAACCTGGCTCGAACCCCTGGCCGTCAAGAACGGCGCCGAAGACGGGCGTGATCACGGGCGGCGGATGGCCGACGCCCTGGCCGTGCGCCTGTCGCAGGGTGGGCGACGCACCGTCATGCACGTCTCGGTCACCGAACAGACCCTCACCGGCGAAAGCGAGGATCCAGCCTATCTGCAGGACGGCACCGCCATCCCAGCCGCCGACGCCCGCCGCATGGCCTACACCGCCGACCTACGCCGCGTCCTGCGCGACACCGACGGCGCCCTCCTAGACCTGGGCCGCACCCGCCGCCTGGCCTCTGCCGACCAGCGCGAAGCCATCCTCGCCCAATACACCACCTGCGCCCGCGAAGGCTGCCACATCCCCGCCTACCTCTGCGAAATCGACCACATCCAACCGTGGCACCCGGTCGGCCGCACCGACCTGGCCAACCTCGCCCCCCTGTGCACTCCGGACAACAAATGGAAATCCCGCCACCCCGACCGGGTCGACATCATCGACCTAGGCAACGGCACCGTGGTGATGCGCTTCCACCGCCACCCCAAACTCCACCCCCGCAAACAGCCCAGTCAGCAGCACCGCCAACCCCAGCAACCCGGGCAACCGGGCCGCTCCTGGCAGCCCCAACAACCCGGGCAGCCCGGACAGCCCGGACAGCAAGCACCCACAACCCCGACTGCAACCCCGGCCGCGTCCGGGGCACCACAGCCAACCCCGGCCCCGCCCAGGGCGTCACACCCGACTCCGGCATGGCCCGCAATACCGCACCCAACCGCGGCATGGCCCCCACCAGCCCCGCACCCAACCCCGGCCTCGCCCGGGAGATCGCACCCGACCCCGGTCACGTGTCCGACTCCACACCCGGCCCCTCGCCGGGCGGACGACGCACGCCTACAGGCAGACCGGGCAACCTCACCCCCCACGAGCGCGACTAAATCATCACCATGGGTGCGGAGACAGTGACCAACAGAAGATCGCAAGGACCCACAGAAGATCACGAGCTGATCGCCATCGGGTCGCCCGCGTGTTCGAGCAGGCTGTGAGCATGGAATCCTCGATCGTGTGGAAGCGTTCGCCACGAAGGGGCCGGTCGTTCTCGCACTCTCGCCGAGTTCGGGCCTCCGCTATGAGGACGCCCCACCGAGGTCTGCCTGCCATACCGAAGCCCGGGGCGGGACATCGTCACGGCTCCGGCCTTCGCGGGGAAATAGGTCCCGATATCCGACAGGAAGTGGCAGCCACCTACAGGCCGACCGACGAGCAGATCCGGGACAATTACGCCCATCGCGCGATCCGCGCCCTCGCCGGACGTGCGAACGCCAGCTCGAGTTTCAAGGTGTTGCGGAACCCAGCAATTGTCCGTGGAGGATCGGTGACATCGTTCGATGCCGCGCTCGTGTTCTTCCACCAACAGCTCAGCTCTACCAGCAGCACAGAGCACTGCCCGGCCATCGAAAATCACTCAACGTAGTCGCGGCCCGAATGTGTCGCACGACGCCTCTTCTACGGGTCCCGGACGGTTTTGCTCGCGGCGGCAGCGGCCCGGGCGCGGGCGGCCTCGGCGGTGCGTCGGGCGCGCGACTCGTCACGTTGCGCCGCATCAGCCCGTTTGGCCGCCAGCGCGAGTTTCGCCCGCGCGTCGGTCAGCTTGGCCTCCAGTTCCGCTAGTTTCGTCTCCAGGGCGGTCACCTTCCCGGCCCGCCGATCCCTTTCCTGTACGGCTTGCGCCAACTCGCGTGCCCAATCGGCGTGGATCGCCTCCGACTCCGCGGCTTCGCGTTCCGCTGCCGCGGCTGCCTCGGCGAGTTCCCGAGCCCGGCGCTCCCGCTGCGCTTCGAGGTCGACGGTCTTGTTCCGGCCGGTGGGGCGTGCGGCCCTCGGTCGGTCCGTGACGGGGGCGGGGGCGAAACCGCTGTAGGCGAGGGCGGTGGTGAGGGTCGCCTGCCGTACCTGGGTGGCGGCTTCGGCGTCGACCACGGCTGCGTCGAGAGTCTGTTCCACCTCGGTGAGGGTGGTGAGGCGCTGGCCTGAGGAGGCGGCCAGGTCGGCGATCAGGCGGGCGACGCGGGCGGTGAGGGGGGTTCTGCGGGCGGAGAGGGCGGTGAGGGTCTTGGCGTCCTGGTCCTGCCAGGCTCGGCGTAGATCCTCGCCCAGGGCGAGGAGTTCGGCGAGCTCTGGCGGATTCTGGCGAGCGAGCTGGTTCACGGCCCAGGCGACGACGGTGGGGCGGCGGAGTTTGCCGATCTCGCGGGCCAGTGTGGCGTTTCCTGCGGCTTTGACCTCTTTGGCGAGGGCGTCCCTGGCGGCGGTGAATTCGGCGGGAGGCAGCGCGTAGAGGGTGTCCGCGGCGTCATTGAGATCCACGTACCGACATATACCCAGTCGCGATATATCTCTGGCAGATTGTCAGGTATGGCGGATCCTTCCTTCCCGCGCGACGATCTGCGCGCGACCATCGCGGCGAGGCGCGATCTCGGCCCCGAGTACGAGGCGGCGCTGACCGAGTCCTTCCTCAACCGGATCGAGGCCACCATCGCGGCCCAGGTCGCGGCCGAGGCCTCCCGGCGGATGCCGAACCCCAAAGAGCGGGCCCGGGAGGACCGCGCGGAGGGCGGACGCGCGCTCGGGCTGGCCCTCGGCTCGCTCGGCATCGCCATCCCGCTGACGGCGGGCGCGGCCATCGGCGCCGGCCTGCCGGGGATCATCACCGCCTGGAGCGGCATCGTCCTGGTCAATTTCGCGTACGCGCTGGGGCGGCACCGTCGCCACTGACATGTGATTTGCTCTAAGGGTGACCATGCTCAAAGGGACCCGGCTGGTCCTGCGGCCCATCGCGGGCGAGGACGCGGCCTGGCTGCTGACGCACTGGAGCAGGCCGGAGGTCCGGCGGTTCCTTTTCGACGACGAGACCGTCTCGGCGGAGCTGGTGGCGGAGATCCTCGACGAGAGTGACGACGACTTCGCGCGACATGGGTACGGGTTGTGGCTGCTGCTGGAGGGGGACGCGGCGGTCGGGGTGTGCGGGTTGCGGGCGATGGATGACGGGGCCGAGCTCCTTTACAGTGTAGATCCATTGCATTGGGGGCGTGGGCTGGCCAGCGAGGCGGCGCGAGCCGTACTCGATCATGTGGGGCCGATCGAGGTGGTCGCCGAGACCGACGCGGGGAACGTGACCTCCGAGCGGGTCGCGACCGCGCTCGGACTGCGGCTGGAGTCGGAGCGGCCGGGGCCGAACGGCGTGCTCAAACGGTTCGTCCGGCCCGGGTCGTAGGGGCCTCAGCTGGCCTGGGCGGTCGGCATGATCGTGACCTGCTGGAGGTTCACTCGGGGCGGAAGGGTGGCGATGAAGGCGATGACCTCGGCGATGTCCTCCGGGGTCAGCCACTCGATCGTCTTCTTGGAGCCTTCCAGCCACTGCAGGGCGCCCTCGTCGGTGACATGATTCTGGAGTTCGGTGCCGACGATGCCGGGCTCGATCGCGGCGACGCGGACCTTCTTGGGGCCCAGCTCGACGCGCAGGTGCCGGGACAGATGCGTGACATACGCCTTGGTCGCGGAGTAGACGGCGAAGTTCGGGAAGATGTTCTCCGCGGCGATCGACGCGGTGTTGATCAGGTCGGCGACGCCGTGTTCCGCGCCCGCCTCGACGAGTTGCGGGACGAACGCGCCGATGACATTCATCAGGCCGGTGACGTTCAGGTCGATCTGTTCCTGCCACTGGTCGGTGCGCAGTTCCTCGATCGGCGCGGGGAGCATCACGCCCGCGTTGTTGAACAGCAGGTCGGCGCCGCCCAACTCGCCCGCCACCCGGTCGGCCACCGCGCGTACAGCTCCGGCGTCGGTGACGTCGACGGCCATCGCGACCGCGCTGCCGTCACTCTTGGTGATCCGCTCGACCAGGCTGTCCAGCCGGTCGGCGCGGCGGGCCAGGAGCGCGACCGTGGCACCCAAGCCCGCCAGGCGCTCGGCCGACGCCTCGCCGATGCCGCTGGACGCGCCGGTGATGACCGCCACCCGGCCCTCCAGAGGCTGGGAATCCGTGTGCGTGGACATCGTCGTCCCACCTTTCTGAGCAGCTGAAAGGGTCCAGTTCCATGACATCACCGCGAGTCCCAAACCCGGCCATTGACCAGGCAAGCTCTGTCCCGGCAGGTGCGTCCGGGCGGTCACGGGATCGCCAACCAGAGCGTTCGTGCGTTTCGTCCTGCCCGGATCCGCTGATTCTGGCGCATAGTGGAGACGCGTCTTCTTGATGACGGAGGTCTGTCGTGTTCGAGCGCTTCACCGACCGGTCCCGGCGCGTCGTGGTCCTGGCCCAGGAGGAGGCACGGCTGCTGCAGCACAACTACATCGGCACCGAGCACATCCTGCTGGGGCTGGTACGCGAGGACGAAGGTGTGGCCGCGCAGGCGCTGCGGGACTGCGGCATCGATCTCGCGGGGGTACGGGAGAAGGTCCGGGAGGTCATCGGTCTCGGCACTTCCGCGCCCATGGGGCATATTCCGTTCACGCCTCGCGCCAAGAAGGTGCTGGAACTGTCCCTGCGGGAGGCGCTCCAGTTCAGCCACAACTACATCGGCACCGAGCACATCCTGCTCGGCCTGATCCGCGAAGGCGAGGGCGTCGCCGCCCAGGTCCTGTACGAGCAGGGCGCCCACCTCCAGCGTGTACGCGAACGAATTCTCGACATCCTCGGCCAGCCCTCCGGCGAACGCGCCGACGAACCTCTGGCCCAGACGTTCGACCCGCTCAGCGCCGCGGTGACCCGTCGAATGAACGTGCAGTACCCACTCCTGCTCCGCATCCAGGCCAGCCTGGACGCCATCAACCGCCGCCTGGACGCCATGGGCGCTCCCCCGGACCCGGGGGTTCCCATCAAAGAGACCCCGGACGAAGAAGCCCCAGAAGAGCAAGCAAGCTAGGGCCCGCCTTCGTCAAGTTTCTTGATTGCGGGGGTTCTCCCACCCACCCATCCCTTTGTTTCCCCTCGGGCTCCGCCCGACCCCGGCATCGCCGTGATTGCCCTCCCGAAACGGCTGTGGCGGCACGGTGGACCGCCCACCCACCCAGCCCTCTGTTCATTCTCGGGCTCCGCCCGACCCCGGCATCGCCGTGGTTGCCCTCGACAGTCGCGGCACGGTGGAGGTTCCGCCCAGCCCTAATCAGGGCTATCGGGTTGTCTTTGGGCAGACTTGGTACTGGTAGCCGCCGGGTGGGTGAGCGCTCCCCAGCCCTGGGTCCTTTGGGAGCCCTGAACAAAGATCGTGCCCCTTCCGGACGGCAGCCTGCTGGGATGTCGTGCCACCCCTGATCGCGGGGGCGTGAGTGCTCGTTGATCAGGTCGCCGATGGTTCTCCCTCGCCGTCCGCCAAGAGGCTGCGCAGGACTAGTTGGACCCAGCGTCGCCGGGCTGGGTCCGGCGTCTCCTCGCCCGGCAGGAGGGCCAGGATGAGCGCCACGTCGTCAGCGGAGACATCGCGGTAAAGGGCCTTCTGCCGATGGCCGGCCGCCACGATCTGGCGGAGCGCCGCTATCGCGCGGTGCTCGACGTCGTTCAGGGAAGTCCGGACGAGGTCTCCGGCCGCGGCCTTGAGCAACCGGTCCTCCCCTGCCCGGGCAGCCACCGTCGTCACGAGCGCCACCAGCTCGTCGCGGGCGCTGCCGCCGGCGTCCAGGCGGGCCGATGCCGCGTCAAGGTCGGCAAGCATCTCCTCGATCCGCTCGCCCACGATGGCGGCGATCAGGTCCGCCTTGGCGGGAAAGTGGCGGTAGAGGGTGCCGACCGCGACTCCGGCCTCGCGGGCGATGTCGTCCATGCCGACGTCGACGCCGTGTGCGGCGATCAGGGCCCGGGCAGCACGCACGATGTTGGTTCGATTCCGCGCCGCGTCCGCGCGCAGTCCCCTGTCAGCCATCGCACCCGAACACCCTCTCACTCCTTGCGCTCAACCTGAACGTTAGTTCATCATAAATCATGAACCAACGTTCAGGTTAGGAGTGATCGAGGATGAGCACAGCACGCGCCTGGTCCACCGCCGGCCTGCCAGACCAGACCGGCAGGACCGTCATCGTCACCGGCGCCAACACCGGCCTCGGCAAGTCGACCGCCCGAGCGCTGGCCGGCCAGGGCGCCCTTGTGGTGATGGCCTGCCGGAACGAGGCGAAGGCACTGGCCGCGCGAGACGAGCTCACCGCGACCGGCGTCGATCCCCGGCAGCTCGCGGTACGCCGGCTGGATCTCGGCGACCAGGCCAGCGTGCGCGGCTTCGCCGAGGGGTTCCTCGCCGAACACGACCGGCTGGATCTGCTCATCAACAACGCGGGGCTCAGCGGCACCAGGTACGCCAAGACGGTGGACGGCTACGAGACCCAGTTCGGCGTCAATCACCTGGGGCACATGGCGCTCACCCTGCGGCTCCTGCCGGCCGTGGTGGCGACGCCCGGTTCCCGGGTGGTCACGCTCTCCAGCGGCGCGCACCGGTTCGGCCGGATCAGGTTCGACGACCCCCACTTCGACCGGGGCGGGTACCGGGCCTTCCCCGCATATGCGCAGTCCAAGCTGGCGAACTACCTGTTCAGCGCCGAGCTCGGGCGCCGGCTCGCCGCGGCCGGGCACCGGACCATCTCGGTGGCCGTCGACCCGGGTTTCGCCCGCACCGAACTCGGCACCAAGCAGGCGAGTCGCACGCAGCGACTCGTCATGCGAGTCAGTTACCTGCTCGTCCCGTCCCATTCCGCCGAGACGGGCGCCGGACCGACCCTCCGGGCCGCCACGGATCCGAACGCGGTCAGCGGGCAGTTGTACGCACCACGCCTGGGCACCCGCGGCGGACCGGTGGTGCAACGGCCCAGCCGCCGTACCACCGGAGACCCGCAGGTGGCCGCCCGGCTGTGGGACGCGTCGCTGACCATGCTCGGCCTCGAACCCCCAGCCGTACTCGCCGCCGTGGACGCCCGAAACAACCCCACCGACCGCTGAGCACGCCTCGCCCTCGCCGAAGGCTTCGCCACAGCAGGGATGTCCGTCGTGCCGGCCGACATGGATACCGCGGGGGCTCACCACGGCCACGAAAAGACTCACCGAACGGGACGCTGCCGGGTACGGACCCGGGTCATCGAGCGCGAACTCGCCCACCAGTACGGGCCAATGCGGCAGCTTCAGCCATTGACCCCTTCGCTGGCCTGGACGTGCTCGAACCCGCCATCGCCCGGCGGGTCTTGCCTCCGCCCCTCCAGACCAAGAACCGGCCCGGCATTCAGGAGTACGGCGTCGCCGCCGTCAGTACGCCCACAGGAATGCGGGCCTCGAGAACGCCTGGGTCCTCGGTGTAGTTGAGGGTCGCGCCCAAGGACAGCAGAAGGCGGCGCATGCGGGTGTTGTCGGAGAGAAGGGTGGCGCGGACTTCGGCGAAGCCCAGGTCGCGGGCCTCGGTGAGGAGGGTGCGGGCCAGGGCGGTGCCGAGGCCGCGGCCCTGCCAGCGGTCTTCGATGAGGAAGGCGAATTCGGCGATGCCGGGGTCGGGGGTGAAGTTGAGGGAGGCGAGGGCGACGAACTGGCCGTCGCGGCCGGCGACGATGGAGTGGCCGCGTTTGCGGTCGCAGAGGTGGTCGAAGATGCGGGGGGTGAGGGTGGGCATGGCGGTGAAGTAGCGGAATCGGCGGGATTCGGGCGAGCAGCGTTCGTGCAGGTCGCGTACGGCTTCACGGTAGAGCGGGTTGAGGGGTTTGACCTGGACCTCGGCGCCGTCGGGCAAGCGGATGACGTGGTCGGCGGCGGGCTGGTCGACGGGGGGCTGGGCGAGGCGGACGAGGGCGGCGGCGCGGGCGGCCTCAGTGAGGGTGAAGGGGAGGCCGGAGCGGCGCAGGCGGATGGAGCGGCGCGGGGCGACGGGCACGGTCAGCAGGGTCGGATCCGGCATTCCGGAGATGTCCGAGCCGAAGATCCAGCGGGCGTCGTCGGCGCGCAGGAGTTCGCGCAGGATCTCGGGGAGCCGCCAGGGCATCGCGCGCAGGCGGGCCGCCAGGAGCAGGGCGCGGGTGGGTTCGTCGGTGAGCTCGTGCGCGCTGGCGGGCAGGACGAGGACGCGGCGGCCCCCGGCTTCCTCCAGCGCGGCGCGGACGTCCTCGGCCGAGGCGGGGATCTCGGCGACGAATTCGTCCACCGTGCCGTCGGTGTCGGGTTGCACGGACAGCCCCAGTATGTTGCCCCCCTTCTCGGCCAGCGCCGAGGCGAGCGAGGCCAGCCGTCCGGGACGTTCGTCCACCGTCGTACGAATGCGCAGGAACCCCATGAATTCCGCTCCTTCCATCGCGGACAAGCCTGCCGAACAACTGTTACACGATTGCTACACAAGGGTGTGGCGGTCGTTTCTTTACCAAGAAATCACTACAAACCTTCGCTTCTCGCGGCGACATGGGGGATCAGCCGCGACTTCCGTCGCCAGATGCGGAGACTATGACGGATATAGCAGGATGAGCGTCATGAACGCTCCGCTCGCTCCGGGTTTCGTCAACGGGGACGTGTCCTTCTGGTATCGCTCGATCGGGGTGCCCGTACCCACCGAACCCCTGGCGGGGGACGTACAGGCGGACGTCGCCATCGTCGGGGCCGGATACACCGGCCTATGGACGGCGTACTACCTCAAGAAGCTCGACCCGGCCCTGCGGATCGTCGTCCTGGAGAAGGAGTTCGCGGGATTCGGCGCGTCCGGCCGCAACGGCGGCTGGCTGGCGGGCCTGCTCCCGGGCTCCGCGGCGAGGTACGCGAAACACCACGGACGGGACACCGCGCTCCGGTTCCAGCGGGAGATGTTCGCCGCCGTCGACGAGGTGATCCGGGTCGCCCAAGCGGAGGGCATCGACGCCGACCTGGTCAAAGGCGGCCTCTTCAACGTCGCCAGGACCCCCGCCCAGACCGCCCGGCTGCGCGCCGAGATCGTCGCCCAGCGCTCCTGGGGCTGGACCCCCGAGGACGTCGACCTGCTCAGCACCCGCGAGATGGCCGCGAGGATCAACGTCGAAGGAGCCCTGGCCGCGTCCTGGAGCCCGCACTGCGCCAGGATCCAGCCCGCCCTGCTGGCCAGAGGG
This sequence comes from Acrocarpospora sp. B8E8, assembly GCF_039871605.1. Classification (NCBI taxonomy): domain Bacteria; kingdom Bacillati; phylum Actinomycetota; class Actinomycetes; order Streptosporangiales; family Streptosporangiaceae; genus Acrocarpospora; species Acrocarpospora sp. B8E8. The sequence goes on from NZ_JBDPLV010000061.1 coordinate 54,245, forward strand.
CTGGCGCGAGCCGTACGCAACCTGGGGGTGGAGCTCCACGAGCGCACGCCCGTCACGGAGATCGCGCGAGGCCGGGCGGTCACGCCCGGCGGGACGGTCAGCGCGGACCTGGTGCTGCGCTGCACCGAGGGTTTCACCGCCGCCGTGCCGGGCCACCACCGCGACTGGCTCCCGATGAACAGCTCGATGATCGTCACCGAGCCGCTGGACAACTGGGACGAGATCGGCTGGAGCGGCCGCGAACTGCTCGGCGACATGGCCCACTACTACATGTACGCCCAGCGCACCGCCGACGACAGGATCGCCTTCGGCGGCCGCGGCCGCCCCTACCTGTACGCCTCCCGCCTGGACGACCGCGGCCACACCCACGACTGGACCGTCGACGCCCTCTGGCACCTCCTGACCTCGTTCTTCCCGGCGCTGAAACACGCCAGAGTGGAACACGCCTGGTCCGGCGTCCTCGGCGTGCCCCGCGACTGGTGCGCCACGGTCGGCCTGGACCGCTCGACCGGCCTCGGCTGGGCGGGCGGCTACACCGGCCACGGCGTCACCGCCACCAACCTGGCCGGACGCACCCTGGCCGACCTGGCCCTCGGCCGCGCCACCGACCTCACCACCCTCCCCTGGGTCGGCAGGCGGGTACGCCGCTGGGAGCCGGAGCCCCTGCGCTGGCTGGGCGTGCACGCGATGTACCGTCTCTACCGGCTCGCCGACGCCCGGGAGGCCACCGGCACGCCGCGCACCTCCGTTCTCGCCCGCATCGCCGACATGATCACAGGACACTGAAACATGACCGACCTGCTCTTCCGCGGTGGCCGCGCCTTCACCCCCGAGGGTTTCGCCGAGGCGGTCCTGGTCCGCGACGGCCGCATCGCCGCCGTCGGCCGGGAATCCGATCTGGTACGGCTCGCGCCGCACGCCGAGCCGTACGACCTGGACGGCGGCCTGCTCACCCCCGGCTTCACCGACGCCCACATCCACCCGATCCAGGCGGGCCTGGAACGCGCCCAGTGCGAGCTGTCGGAGGTGTTCGGCCTGGACGCCTACACCACCTTCATCGCCGACTACGCCACACAGAATCCGCATAAATCATGGATTGATGGCGGCGGCTGGGATATGTCCGCCTTTCCTGGGGGATTGCCGCACCGGACGCAGCTGGATTTCCTGGACCGCCCGGCCTACCTCATCCAGCGCGATCACCACGCGGCCTGGGTGAACACGCGAGCCCTCGAACGCGCCGGGATCACCAAGGACACCCCCGACCCCGCCGACGGCCGGATCGAACGCGACCCCGACGGCACCCCCTCCGGCGTCCTGCACGAGGGCGCGATGGACCTGGTCGGCCTCCTGACCCCCCGCCCCACCCCCGCCGACCAGGCCGCCGCCCTCCTCGACGCCCAGCGGCACCTGTTCTCCCTCGGCATCACCGGCTGGCAGGACGCCATCGTCGGCTCCTACGCGGGCTCCGACGACCAGCTCCCCACCTACATCTCCGCCGCCGCCACCGGCACCCTGAAAGCCCGCGTCGTCGGCGCCCTCTGGTGGGACCGCGCCCAGGGCGCCGAGCAGATCGCCGCCCTGACCGCCAGAAGGGCCTCCGCCGAAGGCCTGGACCGCTTCCGCGCCACCGCCGTCAAGATCATGCAAGACGGCATCGCGGAGAACTTCACCGCCGCCGTCATCGAGCCCTACTGCCACGGCGATCTCAAAAGTCGGGATGAGATCGCATGTCACTGCGGCGGCACCGGCCTCTCCTACGTCGACCCCGCGCTCCTGGGCGGCTACGTCAAGGAACTGGACACCCTCGGCTTCCAGGTCCACTTCCACGCCATCGGCGAGCGCGCCGTCCGCGAGGCCCTCGACGCCCTCACCGGCACCAACCCCGCCAACCGCCACCACATCGCCCACCTGCAGATCGTCACCCCGCCCGACGTCCCCCGCTTCGCCGCCCTGAACGTCACCGCCAACCTGCAGCCCCTCTGGGCCACCCACCACGCCCAGATGGACGAGCTCTGCATCCCCTACCTGGGCTTCCCGCGCTCCGACTGGCAGTACCCGTTCGCCGGCCTGGTCGCGCACGGCACCCGCCTGGCCGCGGGCTCCGACTGGCCGGTCTCCTCCGCCGACCCCATCCAGGCCATGCACGTCGCGGTGAACCGCACCGAACCCCCCGGCTCCCACAATTCCGGATACCCGACCGCGGCGACCCCGTTCCTCCCCGGCCAGAGCCTCACCCTGCGCACGATCCTGACCGCGTACACCTCCGGCTCAGCCTGGCTCAACGACTCCCCCGCGGGCATCCTCGAACCCGGCCGCCCCGCCGACCTGGCCGTCCTCGACCGCGACCCGTTCACCCTCGACCCCGCCGACATCTGGACGACGCGCGTCACCGCCACCTTTGTGGACGGGGAACAGGTCCACTAAATCCGTACAGCTTGGGAATCGCACCGAATCCGGTGAAACACTTTTCCGTCCATCGGCGAAGGAGGTCGACCGTTCACGCTACGGAAGGCAGGCGATGATACGAAAGACCCGGATATGGCCGCGGTGACCCGGGCGCTGGCAGCCGAGGAGGTCAGCGATGCGGCGATCATCGAGCACTCCTGGCGCGACCCCGAACGCTTCGCCGCGGTCTTCGACCGCTACTACGTCCAGATCCACGGGTTCGCGGCGCAGCGGCTGGGCCCGAGCCTGGCCGACGACGTGGCCGCGGAGACGTTCCTGATCGCGTTCGACCGGCGGGAACGCTACGACCTGTCCCGCGAGGACGCCCAGCCCTGGCTGTACGGGATCGTCGCCAACCTGATCGCGCGGCATCACCGGGCGGAGGCCCGGCGCTACCGGGCACTCTCCCGGACGCCCCGCGGCGAGGCCGACGACGGCCACGCCGACCAGGTCGCGGGCCGGGTGGACGCCCAGGCCCGGCAGGAACCGCTGATGGCGGCGCTGGCGAAGATCTCCGACGCCCACCGGGACGTGCTGCTGCTGGTCGCGTGGGCTGGGCTGAGCTGCGAGGAGGTGGCCGAGGCGCTCGGCATCACCTCCGCCGCCGTCCGCACCCGGCTGCACCGGGCCCGCAAGACGATCCGCGCCGCGCTGGACCGCGCCGAACCGACGACCACAGGAGAGGACCGTTGACGATGGACGACATCGAGCTGCTGCACGCGGCCCGGCCGCGGCCCGCCGCCCCCTCACCCGCCGCCTACACGGCCGCCCGCGCGGCCCTGCTCCAGCACGCCGCCATCCCGCCATCCCGCGGGCGCGACCGCCGGTTCTCGCCGTCGAGGACGCGCATACAGCTGGCCGCGGCAGCGGTCCTGGCCACGGGCGCCGCGGCGATCGCGGTGGTGATCGCCGCACCTTCGGGCCCGCCCGCCGTCACCCCCGGCACCCCGCCGTCCGCCGTACAGAAGTCAGGGCGGCAGATCCTGCTCGCCGCCGCGACCGTCGCGGCGGCCACCCCCGAGGAGTCGGGCACCTACTGGTACGTCAAAACCGCCTACACCAAGACCACCCCCCGGGGCGACACAGGAAAGGCATCCGTGGAGACCTGGACCCGGCACGACGGCCAATCGTGGGTCCGGCTGGATGAGGAAGGCAAAGTCACCGACAACGACGACAACGCCTCGCACTGGTCCGACGGCTTCGATCTGGAGGGCACCAGGCTGAGCTACGAGCAGATCCAGCGGCTCCCCACGGACCCGGACGAGCTGGTGACGTGGCTCGTCGCGCACGCCGGCGAGCCGCTGAACAAGGAGACCGCCCGCATCGTCCCGCTGATCGACGTGCTGTCCACCATGCCGGCGCCGCCGAAGGTCCGCGCGGCCGCCTTCCGCGCGCTCGCCTCGCTACCCAACGTCCGGAGCCTCGGCACGGTCGACGGCGGCGAGAGCCTCTCGATCGATCGTGAGGACGGCGAGCTCAGGCTGATCGTGGACCCGGAGGCAGCCCGGCTGCGCGAATCGGCCTTCACCGGCACAGGCAAGGCCGGCGGCACCTCGGTCGTAGAGGCGGCCGAGTGGACGGACGACCTGCCCGAGGCTGTCCGCTAGATACTGAATGGCTGAGGCCCCCGACTTGGTGGAAGTCGGGGGCCTCAGGCCGTACCAGCTAGTAAATCGGGCGAGAAGACGAGCGCAGTCGCTCCAGCGCCTCCGCGAGGATCTGGGCGCCGTCATTGTCGCTACGGCGTTCCTTCACATACGCGAGATGCGTCTTGTACGGCTCGTTCCGCGGCGGAGCGGGCGGGTTGGCCTCGTCCTGACCGGCCGGCAGCCCGCACCGGGGACAGTCCCAGTGCTCGGGCACGGCCGCGTCACTGGCGAAGCTGGGCCGCGTCTCGTGCAGGTTCGCGCACCAGAACGAGACCCGCACGCGGGGGGCCGCCTCGCCACGCTCGGCCTCGCCCATCGGACCGGCGCCGACTCGGCTGCCACGGATCGCGTTGCCACTACCCACGGATGAACTCCTCCTCGATCGCCCCGCGAGAATAGCGGGGGAGAAATGAATCTATGTCACGCGGCGGACTGCTACGGCTTGAGTAGCAGGCCGAGCGCGATGATGCACACGAACCACACGGAACCCGTGATGATCGTGAGGCGGTCGAGGTTACGTTCCACGACGGACGAGCCACCGAACGACGACGCGAAGCCACCGCCGAACATGTCCGTCAGACCTCCGCCTTTGCCCTTGTGGAGCAGGACGAGAAGGATCATGAGGAGGCTCGACAGAATGAGCGCGATGGAGATTCCGATAGTCACCGTAGACCTGTTCCCGGTAGCGCCTTATGCGGCATGACGACGATTCAATCTTGCTCTTTGAAGGGTACGACTTGTTGTCAAGTCGCACCCCCTAAACCGATGAGCTAGCCCGACATCTCGCCAAAACGGCAAATTTTGACGAACTCTCCCGGATCCAGACTAGCTCCGCCGACGAGCGCGCCGTCGACATCGGGCTTGGCCATGATCCCCGCGGTGTTGTCGGACTTCACCGAGCCTCCGTAAAGGATACGGACGGCGTCGGCCACTTCGCGGTCATAGAGCCCGGCGAGTCGCGTCCGGATGGCCCCGCAGACCTCCTGCGCGTCCTCCGGGGTGGCGACCTCCCCGGTGCCGATGGCCCACACCGGCTCGTACGCGACGACGATCGACTTCACCTGCTCGGCGCTGACACCCTCCAGCGCCCCGTCCACCTGCGCGATCGTGTACGGCACCTGGTCCCCGGCCTGCCGGATGGGCAGCCCCTCCCCCACGCACAGGATCGGCGTGATCCCGTGCCGGTAGGCGGCCTTCACCTTGGCGTTGACCAGCGCGTCGTCCTCGGCGTGGTACTGCCGCCGCTCGGAGTGCCCGGCCAGGACGAACGCGCAGCCGAGCTTGGCCAGCTGAGCCCCGGAGATCTCCCCGGTGTAGGCGCCGGCGTCGTGCGCGGACAGGTCCTGCGCGCCGTACTCGATCCGGAGCTTGTCGCCGTCCACCAGGGTCTGCACGCTGCGCAGGTCGGTGAACGGGGGCAGCACCGCGACCTCGACCTTGTCGAAGTCCTTGTCGGTGAGCGAGAACGCCAGCTCCTGAACCAGCTTGATCGCCTCAAGGTGGTTCTTGTTCATCTTCCAGTTGCCGGCGATCAGCGGTTTACGACTCAACGTGATCGTCCTCCAGCGCGGCCAGGCCCGGCAGGGTCTTGCCCTCAAGGTATTCGAGGGAAGCGCCGCCTCCCGTGGAAATGTGGGAGAACCCGTCCTCGGGCAGGCCCAGCTTGCGCACGGCCGCGGCCGAGTCGCCGCCGCCGACGACCGTGAACGCGTCCGAGGCGATCAGGGCCTCGGCGACCGCGCGGGTGCCCCCGGCGAACGCGTCGAACTCGAACACGCCCATCGGCCCGTTCCAGAACACCGTCCTGGCGTCGGCCAGCTTGCTCGCGAACAGCTCGCGGGTGCGCGGGCCGATGTCCAGGCCCTCCTTGTCGGCGGGGATCGCGGTGGCGTCCACCACCTCGAACGCGGCGTCCGGCGCGAAACCGTCGGCGGCCAGCACGTCCACCGGCAGCACCAGGTCGACCCCGCGCGCGGCGGCCTCGTCCAGGAAACCGCGCACGTCGCCGAGCTTCTCCTCCTGCAGGAGCGAGTTGCCCACCTCGTGCCCCTGCGCCTTGAGGAAGGTGTAGGCCATGCCGCCGCCGATGAGCAGCCGGTCCACCTTGGTCAGCAGGTTGGCGATGACGCCGAGCTTGTCGGACACCTTCGCCCCGCCGAGCACCACCACGTAGGGGCGGGCCGGGTCCTCGGTGAGCTTCTTCAGCACCTCGACCTCGGCCAGCACCAGGCCGCCCGCCGCGTGCGGCAGCAGCCGGGGCACGTTGTAGACCGAGGCGTGCCTGCGGTGCACGGCCCCGAAGCCGTCACCCACGTAGAGGTCGGCGAGCGCGGCCAGCTTGCCCGCGAACAGGGCCCGCTCCGCGTCGTCCTTGGACTCCTCGCCCGGCTCGAAGCGCAGGTTCTCCAGCAGCGCCACCTGGCCGTCGCGCAGGCCCGCCATCGTGGCCTGGGCGGACTCGCCCACCACGTCGGTGGCGAAGTCCACCGGCTCGCCGAGCAGCTCGGCCAGGCGCTTCGCGACGGGGGCGAGCGAGAACTTCGGGTTCGGCGACCCCTTCGGCCGGCCCAGGTGCGCGCAGACGATCACCATCGCGCCGCGATCGACCAGGTTGCGGATCGTGGGCACCGAGGCCCGGATCCGGCCGTCATCGGTGATCGTCTCCCCGTCCAGCGGCACGTTCAGGTCGGCGCGCACGAGCACGCGCCGACCCTTCACGTCGAGTTCGTCGAGGCCACGCATCAGAGTGAGGCACCCACGTACTCGATGAGGTCCACCAGGCGGTTGGAGTAGCCCCACTCGTTGTCGTACCAGCCGACGACCTTCGCCTGGTTGCCGATGACCTTGGTCAGGCCGGCGTCGAAGATGCAGGAGGAGGGGTCGGTGACGATGTCGGCGGAGACGATGTCGTCCTCGGTGTAGCTGAGGTAGCCCTTGAGGGCGCCCTCGGCGGCGGCCTTGAACGCGGCGTTGACGTCCTCGACGGTGACCTCGCGCTTGAGCTCCACGGTGAGGTCGGTGGCCGAGCCCGTGGGGATCGGCACGCGCAGCGCGTAGCCGTCCAGCTTGCCCTTGAGCTCGGGCAGCACCAGGCCGATGGCCTTGGCCGCGCCGGTGGAGGTGGGCACGATGTTGATCGCGGCCGCGCGGGCCCGCCGCAGGTCGCTGTGCGGCCCGTCCTGCAGGTTCTGGTCCTGGGTGTACGCGTGGATCGTGGTCATCAGGCCCTTCTCGATGCCGAAGGTGTCGTTGAGCACCTTCGCGAGCGGGGCCAGGCAGTTGGTGGTGCAGGAGGCGTTGGAGATGATCGTGTGCGCCGCCGGGTCGTACGTCCCGTGGTTGGCGCCCATCACGATCGTGACGTCCTCGTTCTTCGCCGGAGCGGAGATGATGACCTTCTTGGCGCCGTTCTCGGCGTGCACCTTGGCCTTGTTGGCGTCGGTGAAGAAGCCGGTCGACTCCACGACCACGTCCACGCCCAGGTCGCCCCAGGGCAGCTTGGCCGGATCGCGCTCGGCGAACGCCTTGATGGCCTTGCCGTCCACCGTGATCTCGTCAGCCGACGCCTTCACCTCGTACGGCAGGCGACCCAGGATGCTGTCGTACTTCAGCAGGTGGGCGAGCGTGGCATTGTCGGTCAGGTCGTTGACAGCGACGATCTCGATGTCCTTGCCGCTGGCGGCGGCAGCACGCCAGAAGTTGCGGCCGATACGGCCGAAGCCGTTCACGCCTACGCGGATGCTCACGTGATCCGATCTCCTCATGCGTCGTTACGTGACTGAAACCTCGGTGCAGACCCTATCGGACTGAAATTGGTTTAGACCACGCGAGGGTCCCACAGGTCGAGACGTCATAAAACTGACACTAAATCTTACAGATTGCCGTAAACCGTCCCGCTTCCGGGGGCCCGCTCTTCATCGGCTGATCAGCCCGAGAGCATGTCCGCGGTCAAGTTCGCCTCCGTGTTGGGCAGCCCGAGGTCCTGGGCGCGTTTGTCGGCCATCGCGAGCAGGCGGCGGATCCGCCCGGCGATCGCGTCCTTGGTCAGCGGCGGGTCGGCGATCTGGCCGAGTTCCTCCAGGGACGCCTGCTTGTGCTCCACCCGCAGCCGCCCCGCCACCACCAGATGTTCGGGGGCGTCGTCGCCGAGGATCTCCAGGGCGCGCTGCACCCGGGCCCCGGCCGCCACCGCCGCGCGGGCCGAGCGGCGCAGGTTGGCGTCGTCGAAGTTGGCCAGCCGGTTGGCGGTGGCCCGCACCTCGCGGCGCATCCGCCGCTCCTCCCAGGCCAGCACGCTGTCGTGGGCGCCGAGCCGGGTCAGCAGCGCGCTGATCGCGTCCCCGTCCCTGACCACCACCCGGTCCACGCCGCGCACCTCGCGGGCCTTGGCGTGGATCTTCAACCGGCGGGCCGAGCCGACCAGGGCCAGCGCGGCCTCCGGCCCCGGGCAGGTCACCTCCAGCGACATCGACCTGCCGGGCTCGGTCAGCGAGCCGTGCGCCAGGAACGCCCCGCGCCAGGCCGCCTCCGCGTCGCAGGTGGCCCCCGAGACCACCTGGCGGGGCAGGCCGCGCACCGGGCGGCCGTGGTTGTCGATCAGGCCGGTCTGCCGGGCCAGGGCCTCGCCGTCCTTGTAGACCCGGACCACGTACCGGGAGCCCTTCCGCAGCCCGGCCGGGGCCAGCACGAGCACCTCGGCCTTGTGGCCGAAGACCTCGCCGATGTCCTTGATGAGCCGCCGCGCCGTCACGTTGGTGTCGAGTTCGGCCTCGATGACGATCCGGCCCCCGACCAGGTGCAGGCCGCTGGCGAAGCGCAGCAGCGTGGACACCTCGGCCTTGCGGCAGCAGGGTTTCAACACGGGAAGGCGACTCAGCTCATCCTTCACTACACCCGTCATCGCCATCGCCAGTGTCCTCCCCGAGAATATGTGTGTCGGCAATCAACCGGTGGCTTCGCTGGGGCCGTCGGGGGTTGTCGCTTCCCCACGCTACTCAGATCAGGCACCGGAGCGCCGTGGTCAGTCTCTCGCACCCTGGGCAGGGAGGATCACCGCTTCTCGCGGAAAATCTCGTCCAGGACCTGGGCAAGACGGGGTGCATCGTGCCGCGCGGACCCGTCAGATGCTCCCACATCAGCTAATACCAGGCGTCCACCGAGGGCCACCGCGGCCTTCTCCAGCTCGGTCGGGTCCTCGGTCACCGAGGTGTCGGCCAGGACGGCGTCGACCAGCAGGGCGGGGGCGTGCTGGCGGAGCACCTCCAGGTGCTTCTGGGGGGAGAAGCCGTCGGTCTCGCCCGGCTGGGGGGCCAGGTTGAGGATGACCAGGCGGCGGGCGCTCGTCGCGTACAGCGCGCGGGCCAGTTCGGGGACCTTCAGGTGCGGGAGCACGCTGGTGAACCAGGAGCCGGGGCCGAAGACCACCCAGTCGGCGTCGTGGATGGCCTTGATCGCCTCCGGCGAGACCGGCGGGTCGGGCGGCACCAGCGAGATGGCCTGGACCCGGCCGGCGGTGAGCGCGCAGGCGACCTGGCCGCGCACCGTGGTCATCGTGCCGTCCACCTCGACCTCGGCCTGGATGTCCAGCGGGACGGCGGCCATGGGCAGCACCCGGCCGTGCGCGCCCAGCAGCCGGCCCACCCACTCCAGCGCCTGCACGGGGTCGTCCAGCAGCTCCCACAGGGCGACGATCAGCAGGTTCCCGACCGCGTGGCCGTGCAGCTCGCCTTCGCTCCTGAACCGGTGCTGGACCACCCGGCTCCAGGTCTGCCCCCACTCGTCGTCCCCGCACAGCGCGGCCAGCGCCATCCGCAGGTCACCCGGGGGCAGCACGCCCAGTTCGCGTCTGAGCCGCCCGCTGGACCCGCCGTCATCGGCCACCGTGACGACGGCCGTCAGGTCGGCCGTGACCCTTCTGAGCGCCGACAACGACGCGTGCAGCCCGTGGCCGCCCCCCAGCGCGACGACTTTGGCGGCCGGGGCCGGTTCACTCACTCGCGACCCACATCCCGATGGCTCACTTGCACCTCCATGCCGCGCTCGCGCAGCCTGCCGCCCAGTTGCTCCGCCATGGCGACGCTGCGGTGCCTGCCCCCCGTGCAGCCGACGGCCAGCGTGGCGTAGCTCTTGCCCTCGCGGGTGTACCCCGCCGCCACGACGCCGAACAGTTCCTCGTAGCCGTCGAGGAACTCTTTCGCACCGGGCTGCCCCAGAACGTACTCCCTTACCGGGCCGTCGAGCCCGCTCATTGGGCGAAGTTCCGGGACCCAGTGGGGATTGGGCAGGAATCGGCAGTCGACGACGAGGTCGGCGTCGACGGGCAGGCCGTACTTGTAGCCGAAGGAGACGATGTTGACCTTCAGGCCGGGCCGGTCCTCGCCGCCGAAGAAGGAGACGATCTTGCTGCGGAGCTCGTGCACGTTGAGCTTGGAGGTGTCGATCACCAGGTCGGCGTTGGCCCGGACCTCGCGCAGGATGCCGCGCTCGCGGTCGATGCCGTCCACCAGGCGGCCGTCGGCCTGCAGCGGGTGCGGGCGGCGCACGTTCTCGAACCTGCGCACCAGCGCGTCGTCGCTGGCCTCCAGGAACACCACCCGGACCCCGACGCCGCGGCCGTCCAGCTCCTCGATGGCCGCGTTCAGGTCGCTGGTGAAGGCCAGCGAGCGCACGTCGACCACGGCGGCCACCTTGTCGGCGGCCAGCTTGACCCGGCCCGCCTCCTCGGCCAGCGAGAACAGCAGCCCCGGCGGCAGGTTGTCGATCACGAACCAGCCGAGGTCCTCCAGCGCCTTCGCGGCCGTGCTCCGCCCGGCCCCGGACATGCCCGTGACGAGCACGAACGCGGGATCACTGGGCTGGTTCATTTCTTCTGGCTCATTTCTCTCCCTGCAACGCCGCGACGATGGCCTCGGCCGTCGAAGGACCGATGCCCGGAACCTCGCGGATCTCCTCGGCGGTGGCGTCGCTCAACCGTTTCACGGATCCGAAGTGTCGCAGAAGTGCTTGCCGCCGCGCTGGGCCAAGGCCGGGAACCTCGTCCAGCGCGCTCTCCTTGAGTGTTCTGGACCGCTTGGCTCGATGGTAGGTGATGGCGAAGCGATGTGCCTCGTCGCGCACGCGTTGCAGCAGGTAAAGGCCCTCACTGGAGCGCGGCAGGATGACCGGCTGGTCGTCGCCGGGCAGCCAGACCTCCTCCAGCCGCTTGGCCAGGCCGCAGACGGCGACGTCGTCCACGCCGAGCTCGTCCAGCGCCCGCTGGGCGGCCGCGGCCTGCGCGGGCCCGCCGTCCACCACGACCAGATTCGGGGGGTACGCGAACTTGCGCGGTTTCCCGGTCTCCGGGTCGATGGGTTCCCCGACGGGCTCCCCGCCGAGCTCCCCGGTGGCGCTGCGCTCCTCCAGGTAGCGCTTGAACCTGCGGGAGATGACCTCGTGGATGGAGGCGACGTCGCCTTCGGCGCTCTTGATCTGGAAGCGGCGGTACTCGCTCTTGCGGGCCAGGCCGTCCTCGAACACGACCATGGAGGCGACCACGTTGGTGCCCTGGATGTGGGAGACGTCGTAGCACTCGATCCGGAGCGGGACCTGGTCGAGTTCCAGCGCGTCCGCGATCTCCTGGAGCGCCTTGCCGCGGGTGGTCAGGTCGCTGGAGCGGCGCAGCTTGTGCTGGGTGAGGGCCTCCTTGGCGTTGCGCTCGACGGTCTCCATGAGGGACTTCTTGTCGCCGCGCTGGGGCACCCTGACGTCGACCCGGGAGCCGCGCTGCTCCTCCAGCAGCTCCAGGACCGCGTCGTGGTCGGGCGGCACGGCCGGGACCAGGATCTCCCTGGGGATCTCGGACTCCGAGTACATCTGGAGCAGGAAGTGCTCCACCAGCTCGCCCGGGGTGGTCTCCTCGACCTTGTCGACCACCCAGCCGCGCTGGCCGCGGATCCGGCCGCCGCGCACGTAGAACACCTGCACGGCCGCTTCCAGGGGGTCTTCGGCCAGGGCGATGACGTCGCAGTCGGTGGCGTCGCCGAGCACGACGGCCTGCTTCTCCAGCGCCTTCTGCAAGGCCTGCACGTCGTCGCGCAGCCGGGCGGCCAGCTCGTATTCCTGGACGGCGGAGGCTTCCCGCATCTTGTGTTCGAGCCGCTTGATGAACCGGGTGGTGTTGCCCGCCATGAAGTCGCAGAAGTCCTCGGCGAGGGCGCGGTGCTCGTCCGGGGTGACCCGGCCCACGCAGGGCGCCGAGCATCGGTCGATGTAGCCGAGCAGGCACGGCCGCCCGATCTGCCCCGCCCGTTTGAAGACGCCCGACGAGCAGGACCGGATCGGGAAGACCCGCAGCAGCAGATCGACGGTCTCCCGGATCGCCCACGCGTGCGAGTAAGGCCCGAAGTAGCGGGTTCCCTTGCGCTTGGCCCCGCGCAGCACCTGCACGCGGGGGAAGTCCTCCCCCATCGTGACCGCCAGGTACGGATACGACTTGTCGTCGCGGTATTTCACGTTGAAGTGGGGATCGAACTCTTTGATCCACGAGTATTCGAGCTGCAGCGCCTCGACTTCGGTGCGGACCACCGTCCAGTCCACCCGGGCGGCGGTGGTGAGCATCGACTGGGTCCGGAAGTGCAGGCTCGCGAAATCCGCGAAGTAGGAGTTGAGCCGCTGCCGCAGGCTCTTCGCCTTGCCCACGTAGATCACCCGGCCGCTGGGATCCCGGAATCGATAGACCCCGGGCGACTCGGGAATCGATCCGGGCGCTGGCCGATAAGTTGCCGGATCTGCCACTCTCAAAGCCTACTGTCCCGCACCGACATTCCCGTCTGGCCCAGCGAGGCCGACGCCGTGAAGGCGGGCTGGAAGAGGCCTACGCGGTCCTCCGGCGCGGGCCAGGGCGATTTCAAAGTCGCGCGCCTGAATAGTTCGCCGGATTCCATGGCTACTCAAATCCGGACATTACAACATAATCAGGCATAAGTCTGCGACCTTGAATCCACCCTGGGTGCGAGCGGCCATGACCGGCGTGGGCTCACCCATCATCGGGGGCGGTCGCGGCCGGGCGCGGAAGGGCCCGGCCCCGCGCCCACCATGGCGGGGGACGCGGGGCCGGTGCGCGCCGAAAGGGCTTCCCGTAGCCGCGGGCAGCCCTCCACCCCAGGAGTATCGGCGCGCGCGAGACACATCCGGCCACACAGCGGACGGATCTCGCAGTCAATGACCGGGCCGGATATATCCGGCCCGGGGGTTGTATAGGCCAACCCGACGGTCGCGGCCGCGCTGATGGCCGCGAAGGCGAGGAGCGCGCGGGCTCCCCGCCGATCGGTGGCGTCGTGACGTTCTGACGCTGTGGTTTCTCGGTGTGTGGCGTTTCGGTGTGTGGCGTGGTGTGCGGGTCAGGCCAGGACGATGCTGTCGCCGGAGACGCTGATCTGCTTCTCCTCCAGGGGGCCCTTGGCGGGGCCGCCGGCCACCGAGCCGTCCTCGATCTTGAAGCGGCTGCCGTGGCAGGGGCAGTTGATGGTGCCGTTGGAGATGCTGGCCACCGTGCAGCCCTGGTGGGTGCAGACGGCCGTGAAGCACTTGAACTGCCCGGCGGTGGGCTGGGTGATCACGACCTTCTCGTTCTCGAAGATCTTGCCGCCGCCCTCCGGGATGTCGGCCGTCTTCGCGAAGGCGTCCGCCGGGGGAGCCTCCTCCGCCGGGGCCGCCTCTTCGGTCTCAGCTGGGTCCTCAGTCGCGCTGTCCTCGGTCACGTCCGCCGCGGGCGGATCCTCGGCCGGAGGGTCGGCCGGTTCCGCGGCGGTGGTCCCACCTCCCGACTGGTAACCCGTGCACGCCGTCAGCGCGACCGCGAGCCCGGCCCCGCCCACGCCCAGGACCACCGCACGCCGCGTTGGCTCCCGCCGCTCAGCTGTCGAAGCATTCCCGGAAATCGGCAAGGGGTTGCCGGAAGCATCCATGTTTCGCCCTCCACTGGGGTCTGTTGTCATTAAGTACGGCTGTCACCCCGATGAGGGTTCAGCATGCCGCACCAGTAACGGGCGGAGTATGGACAATTACCGATTTCCCGAAAGTACTCTGACTCCCCAAACCACCCGCTCCCCCGCCCGTCACAACCCCGCGGAGCAGGACAGGCGGCACCCGCCACAACCTAGGGCGTTCGGGCCTGAGAGGAACGACTTCCCCTATTTGTGGTCCCGCTGTTACTGTTGGTGATGTGGTGACGGGATTGAACGCACCCGGCTTGCCGGGGAACGGCTCCAACGATCTGTTATCGGCACCGCGATATACGGCATGGCCTGCCATGCCGGGCAGTGAGTCACGCTGCCGCACGCGGCCTGAACCGTCGAAGCCATCGACGGCGAGGAGCTGCAAGCTCGGTCGTTCACGGCCGAGAAGCTGACAGGCCTAGGATCTTGCGCAGGAACGCGCCGGTGTGACCGGCCTCGATGACCGCCCCCGGGGCCGCCGACATCACGGCCCCGGGGGCGTACACAACATTTAGAGGCCCAGGATCTTGCGGAGGAAGGCGCCGGTGTGGCTGGTGTCGATGAGGGCCACGTCCTCTGGGGTGCCGGTGGCCACCACCAGGCCGCCGCGGGAGCCGCCCTCGGGGCCCATGTCGATGACCCAGTCGGCGGTCTTGATGACGTCCAGGTTGTGTTCGATGACGATGACCGTGTTGCCGTTGTCGACCAGGCGGTTGAGGACGCCGAGCAGGCGGCGGATGTCCTCGAAGTGCAGGCCGGTGGTGGGCTCGTCGAGGACGTAGATGGTGCGGCCGGTGGAGCGGCGCTGGAGTTCGGAGGCGAGCTTGACGCGCTGGGCCTCGCCGCCGGACAGGGTGGTGGCGGGCTGGCCGAGGCGGACGTAGCCGAGGCCGACCGCGTTGAGGGTGTCCAGGTGGCGGCGGATGGCGGGGATGGCCTCGAAGAAGTGCAGGGCCTCCTCGATCGGCATGTCCAGGACCTCGGAGATGGTCTTGCCCTTGTAGTGGACCTCCAGGGTCTCCCGGTTGTAGCGGGCGCCGTGACAGACCTCACACGGCACGTACACATCCGGGAGGAAGTTCATCTCGATCTTGATGGTGCCGTCGCCCGAGCACGCCTCGCAGCGGCCGCCCTTGACGTTGAAGCTGAACCTGCCCGGCTGGTAACCGCGGATCTTCGCCTCGGTGGTCGCCGCGAACAGCTTCCTGACGTGGTCGAACACCCCCGTGTAGGTGGCGGGGTTGGACCTGGGCGTGCGCCCGATCGGGGACTGGTCCACGTGCACGACCTTGTCCAGCAGATCCATCCCGACCACCCGGGAGTGCCGGCCCGGCACCGTCCTGGCGTTGTGCAGCTCCTTGGCCAGCGCGTTGTACAGGATGTCGTTGACCAGCGTCGACTTGCCGGAACCCGACACCCCGGTCACGGCCGTGAACACGCCCAGCGGGAAGTCCACGTCCACGCCGGTGAGGTTGTGCTCACGCGCGCCCTTCACGGTGAGCTGCCGCTTCCGGTCGCGCTTGCGGCGCTTGGCCGGGATCGCGATCTCGCGCCGCCCCGACAGGTACGCCCCCGTCAGCGACTCCTCGCTGGCCAGCAGCTCGTCCACGGTTCCGGACACGACGACCTGGCCGCCGTGCTCACCGGCCCCGGGGCCGATGTCGACCACCCAGTCGGCGGCGGCGATGGTGTCCTCGTCGTGCTCCACCACGATCAGCGTGTTGCCCATGTCGCGCAGCCGGATCAGGGTCTCCAGCAGCCGATGGTTGTCCCGCTGGTGCAACCCGATGGACGGCTCGTCCAGCACGTAGAGCACGCCGACCAGGCCGGACCCGATCTGGGTGGCCAGCCGGATGCGCTGCGCCTCGCCGCCGGCCAGGGTCCCGGCGGCCCGGTCGAGGGTCAGGTAGTCGAGCCCGACGTCCAGCAGGAAGCCCAGCCGGGCGTTGATCTCCTTGACCACCCGTTCGGCGATCTGCATGTCGCGCTCGGACAGCTTGAACCCGCTCAGGAAGCGGGCGCACTCCCCGATCGACAGCGACGACACGTCCGCGATCGACGAGCCGCCCACGGTGACGGCCAGCGACACCGGCTTGAGGCGCTTGCCCTGGCAGGCCGGGCAGGGCACCTCCCGCATATACCCTTCGTACTTCTCCCGGGCGGCGTCGCTCTCCGATTCGGCGTGCCGGCGCTGCACCCAGGTGATGGCGCCCTCGAAGTTGGTGTAGTAGGACCGCTCCCGCCCATACCGGTTGCTGTAGCGGATGTGGATCTGCTCGTCGTGGCCGTGCAGCAGGGACTTCTGGGCCTGCTTGGACAGGCGGTCCCAGCGGGTGTCGAGGGTGAAGCCGAGGGCGTTGCCGAGGCCCTCCATCAGCTTCTCGAAGTAGTCGCTGGTGTGGCCGCCGGACCAGACCGAGATCGCGCCGTCACCGAGGGTGCGCTCGGGGTCGGGCACGATCAGCTCGGGGTCGACCTCCATCCGGGTGCCGAGGCCGGTGCACTCCGGGCAGGCGCCGAACGGCGAGTTGAACGAGAACGAGCGGGGTTCCAGCTCCTCGAACGACAGGTCGTCATACGGGCAGTAGAGGTGCTCGGAGTAGAACCGTTCCCGGTTCTGGTCGTCCGGGTCGAGGTCGACGAAGTCCAGGGTGATGGTGCCGCCGGAGAGCAGGAGGGCGGTCTCCACCGAGTCGGTCAGCCGCCGCCGCGCGGTGTCCTTGACCGCGAGCCGGTCGACGATGACCTCGATGTCGTGCTTCTCGTATTTCTTGAGGGTCGGCGGCTCCTCCAGCCGGATGATCGTGCCGTCCACCCGGGCCCGCGCGAAGCCCTTCGTGGTGAGCTCGCGGAACAGCTCCGCATACTCCCCCTTGCGGCCGCGGATGACCGGCGCGAGCACCTGGAAGCGGGTGCCCTCCTCCAGTTCGAGCACCCGGTCCACGATCTGCTCCGGCGTCTGCCTGGCGATCGGCCGCTCGCACTGCGGGCAGTGCGGCTTGCCGATCCTGGCCCAGAGCAGCCGGAGGTAGTCGTAGACCTCGGTGATCGTGCCGACCGTGGAACGGGGGTTCCTGCTGGTCGACTTCTGGTCGATGGAGACCGCCGGGGAGAGCCCCTCGATGAAGTCCACATCCGGCTTGTCCATCTGGCCCAGGAACTGCCGTGCGTACGCAGAAAGGGACTCCACGTAGCGGCGCTGGCCCTCGGCGAAGATCGTGTCGAAGGCCAGGCTGGACTTGCCGGAGCCGGACAGCCCGGTGAAGACGATCAGAGCGTCTCGCGGGAGGTCCAGCGAGACGTCCTTCAAGTTGTGTTCACGTGCGCCACGCACGATAAGGCGGTCAGCCACGGCGATCCCGGTAGGTCGATTGTCTCAACAGGAGGTGCACGGGGCAGGCTACCCAGACCCACTGACATTTTCGCGAGGTCCTGCCACACGGCCGTCGACCTCATCCACATCCAGGGTAAATGCAGCGTCAACCGGCCGCTGGACATTCCCCGGTCCCGCTTCTGTCGCCGCCGCCGGATACGATCGGGGTTCATGTCAGTCCTCGACACGTACCAGAACCAGCTCACGGCCTCGACCGAGCGCCTGGTCACCACGGTGGCCGCGCTGACCGACGCCGACGTCCTCGCGCCGTCCCGCCTGCCGGGCTGGAGCCGGGGGCACGTCATCACCCATGTCGCCAGAAGCGGCGACAGCCTGATCAATCTGTTCACCTGGGCGCGCACCGGCGTCCCGATCCCGCAGTATCCGAACATGGACGTCCGGAACGCGGATATCGAGGCGGGCGCGGGCCGTCCGGCCAAGGAGCAGCTGGCCGATCTGGAGGAGAGCGCGGACCGGTTCGCCGCGGCCGCCGGGGAGATGACGGAGAGCGACTGGACGGTCATGGTCGGCGCGATGACCGGCGGGAACCACCCGGCCTGGTATGTGCTGATGCGCCGCCTGCGCGAGGTGGAGATCCACCACGTCGACCTCGGCCGGGGCTACGACTGGCCGGACTGGCCGGAGCAGTATGTCGTGTGGGATTTCCATGACACCATGCGCAGCTGGACCCCCGGCGCGGGGCCGGTCAGCGAGATCAGGGTCGTGGCGGGTGACGAGGCGCACGACGAGACCTGGACCGGCCTGGGTGAGGGCCCCAGCGTGCAGGGCTCCCGCCGGGACCTGCTCGCCTGGCTGACCGGCCGCACCACCGGCCACCGCCTCAGCGCCTCGGGCCCGCTCCCTACCCCGCCCTCCTGGCCGTTCCAGGCCGCTCCGCCCAGCCTGCCCGCCCAGATCCCGGACAGCTGGCCCCCGGCCGTCTGAACCACGTGATCACGGCACCGCGAACCACACGCTGGGCGACCCCTGGCCTGTGACCGCCTGAACCGCGTGATCATGAGCTCCGCGAACCACACTAGGCAACCCCTGGCCTATGACCGTGTGAGCCGCATGATCACGGGCACCGCGAACCGCACGCTGAGCGACGCCTGGCCTGTGGCCGTCCGAAAGCGCGTGATCGCGAGGTCCCGCGAACCACACGCTAGGCAACCCCTGGCCGTCTGAACTCTTCGTGATCGACTTTTCCGGATGGGCCTCGCGGACCGCGATTCTGGTCGGTTTCCGGGACGATCACGTGGGCTCGATAACGTAGGCCGTACCGACTTATAAGGAGGGGCTGATTAGACTTTGATTTCTTGTGCGGAGCTGTCTAGACGTGCTCGCCATGAGCATGTATCGGATTGGCGAGTTCGCCGCGAGGATCGGACGGTCGGCATCGACTGTCCGCCGGTGGGAGCGCGAGGGCCGTATCACGACGAAGCGCACTCCTACCGGGCAGCGGTACTTCGACGAGTCCGACGTGCGCGCTGTCTTACACCCGTCCTTCGAGGCCCCGAAGCGGGCCACGGTGGTGCATTGCCGGGTTTCGTCGCCGGGCCAGAAGAACGACCTCGCCTCGCAGATCGAGGCGATGGAGACCTTCCGCCTCGGCGCCGGTATCGCGGTGGACGAGTGGATCAGCGAGATCGGCGGGGGCATGAACCTGCGCCGCAAGAAGTTCCTCGCACTGATGGACCGGATCGAAGACGGACAGGTCGGTCACCTGGCGGTCGCGCACAAAGACCGGCTCGCCCGGTTCGGGTTCGACTACATCGAGCACGTTGCCGAGCGGAACGGCTGCACCCTGACCGTGGCGAACGCCGAGACGCTGTCCCCCCGGCAGGAGCTGGTGGAGGATCTGCTGGCGATCGTGCGCACCTTCTCGTGCCACCTGTACGGCCTGCACCGCTACAAGAAGCAGCTCACGCAGGAACTGAAGGGCGGCGGTGAGTGAAGGTCACCCGCATCGCCTACAGCAAGGATCTCAACGGCGGTAAATACAGGCAGCTCATCGAGCAGGCCGCGCGTTTGGGACGCGTGCGCTCGTTGGTGTGGCGCAAGTACGGCTCGATAGCCGGCGTCGGCCTGTCCGACCGGATGATCCGCGACCAGTGGATGGC
>NZ_JBDPLV010000062.1:0-73186 GCF_039871605.1 Acrocarpospora sp. B8E8
TCATCAAGCACCACCTCAAGCGGCTGCAATACCGACCCGGCCTGCTCGACGCCATCATCGCCCAGACCGAACTGATCCTCGAACCCGAACCACCGTAACCCGAGAAGCCAGCCTTTCAACCTCTGTAACTTAAGGATATTGATATGGTCAAGCTCCCAAAATCTCTGATTTTGACGCTCATGGCAGTCGGAACTGTACTTATCTTAATCTCCGTCTGTCTTGAATTGGGCTATCTTGACCTTCTGCAGAGTCATCCTATTCTTGTGAATCTACTTTCAGGAGCTATCGGCTTCTGTTGGGTATCGGTATTTGTGGCGACGGCGATAAATTGGTACGCGTCCCGCCATCGGCGTGAAGATATAGCAAGAGGCCTTAAGGAGATTAGACTTATTTTTTTTGAAGCCGAAATGGATCTAACGAGACGTGCTGAGGCGGCTTGGTCAATGTCTCGTAGCGCCGGAGAGGATCTTGGCTTCGATACGCCGGGGTCGATGTCGCCCGAAAATGAATACTATGTCATCACCGCAATTAAAGAAGCAATTCCCGATCTCCTGCGGCGAAGTGGACTGCAATCGGATGTTTTAGTTACGGAGAGATATGGCAGGATCCTGGATAAGCTGGATACCGCATTTCCGGCACCCGCGTCTGAGATACAACCCACATATAGAGAGTTAAATAACTTTTTCACAGAATTAAGAAATCTTCTTCGTGAAATTGAGCGCTCTCCAGGCTGAAGAATCGCCCCCTTGGTGGCTTCGCCAGCCATCCGACAAAGCCACCAAGGGGGGATACGGGGGCGCTCTGGGTGGCATCAGAAATGGCGATCCGCCCGCAGGCGGCATGCTGCCATCTGAGACCACTCTGATGCGAACATACGGCGTCGCCCGCCAACAGTGCCCCCTTGTTGTTCCAGCTGCTGAAACAACTCGGAAGGTCAAGCCGTGGAGCGTTGCGGAAGCGCGGCAGTTCCTGGAGAACGCGCGAAATGACGGGGACCCGCTTTACGCGGCATACGTGCTCATCCTGGTTCTCGGTCTCCGAAAGGGTGAAGTGCTCGGGTTGGCGTGGGACCTCGTCGATATGGACGCTGGCGAGCTTTTCGTCAGTGAACAGCTTCAAAGAGTCAGTGGACGGCTACTTCGCCGTACGGTCAAAACCGAGGCTTCAGAGGCGGGGCTCCCGCTTCCAGAGATCTGCCTGGCTGCGCTCAAACTCCGCAAATCCGAGCAAGACGACGAACGCGACAAGCCTGGTACGAAGTGGGAAGAGACCGGGTTGGTCTTCACGACCCGTAACGGCAGACCGGTAGAGCCTCGCAATTTCAACCGATCATTTGACGGCCGGATCGGGCGCGCGGACGTACGGCGGATCACCGTGCATGGAACACGGGGAACCTGCGCGACGCTGCTGGCGGCTCTCGATGTCCACCCCCGGGTGGCCATGCGGATTCTCCGGCATAGCCGCATAGCTGTGACCATGGAGGTCTACACCGACGCGACGGACGAGGCGACAGCCGAGGCGCTACGTCGGCTCGGGAGCACGCTGGCAGTCTGAGCCTTCAGACCACGACCGGCGGACCCTACTGCTGTACTTCTCGGCTGTACGGGACGCAAATAGCCCCCCTGTAACGATCACAGGGGGGCTTTGACCTGGGTGGAGCTATGGGGATTTGAACCCCAGACCCCTTCGATGCGAACGAAGTGCGCTACCGGACTGCGCTATAGCCCCTGGAACTCGTTTAGATTAGCAAACTTCCTGGGGTGTTCGCGCCATCTGGGTCAGTCGCCGACCGCGCGGCGGTGGTCGGCGTACTGATCGAAGACCTGGACTCGGCGGCGGGCCTCGATCTCGATGATCTCGGCTTCGCGGGCGGCTTCCTCCAGGCGGCGGCGGAGTTCGCGGGCGTGGCGGGCGCGGGCGGCCTGGGCTCTGGCGGCCAGTTCGCGCTGCTCCGCGTCGATGCGTACGGCGACTCGAAGCACGGCGAGGTAGCCGATCAGGACCGCGGCGGAGGGAGCGACGCCCCACCAGGGGACGATCTGCACCGCCGCTGTCACCACGGACGCCAGGAACAGCAGGACGCTCCAGAGCAGACGCCGGCGGCGGCGCGCGGTGATGCGGGCACGGCGCCGCCACTCGGCACGGCGGCCGTCAGCGGGCGCGACCGGCTCGTTCCCGGGGCCCGAAGCCGTAACCGAGGTGCCGGAACCAGCCTGACCCGGCGAACCGGGCAGGCCCGCGGAGCCTGCGCGACTCCTCGACCCGGACAGACCCGAGGAACCTTCGGCCGAGTCACTCGGCTCCATCGCGAGCGATGACTCCGAAACGGATGGCTCGTTCGGCGCGTCAGAGTTCTGTGGCTCGTGTGACGTCGGGAGCGGCTCGGTGAGGGTGTCGCCTTCGACCGTGAACTTCTCGTCGTCCACGTACACGTAACGGTCGCGGCGGAGCCACATGGGGACGAGGACGCCCAGCCACATCGCCACGATTGCAAGGTAAAGGAGGACGCTGCTCATGCGATCCTCCTTCTCTGGGCTGCCTGGAGACATCTGGGGACTGGTCGCCGCGCAGATGTGCTCACGTCACGCACCGTAAGACGGCGTGTCACTGATTGACGAGCATTCGGTGCGGTGTGTCGCGAGATCGTCAAAGCTGTTCATGTAAATCGGCGCAACAAGCGGTAGCTAGGACGCGTTCACTGGGCTTCGGTCCGGCGCGTGGCCGAGGCGTCCCGGGTGCGGCGCCACTGCACGAGCAGGCCGCGGGGAGCGTCCTCCACCGTCAAGGCGTAACAGATATGGTCACGCCAGGCGCCGTCGATATGGAGCTGGCGGCGGCGGATGCCTTCCTCGCGGAAGCCGAGCTTTTCGACCACTCGGCGGCTGGCGTGGTTCTCGGGGCGGATGTTCGCCTCCAGGCGGTGCAGGCCGGTGGTGAAGAAGCAGTGGTCGACGGCCAGGGCGAGCGCGGTGGGAATGATGCCGCGGCCCGCGACGGCCCCGTCGACCCAGTACCCGACCTGCGCGGAGCGAGCAGACCCCCAGACGATCGCGCCGACCGTCAGCTGCCCGACGAACGCACCGTTGTACGTAACCACCCAGGGCAGCGCGAGCCCCTGGCGCGCTTCGCGCTTGAGGGTTCCGACCATCGAGACGTACGGCCCGAGACCGGTGCGGAACAGCGGCGTTTCCGGGTTGCTCGGTTCCCATGGACGCAGCCAGTCGGCGTTACGCAGCCGCGTATCCCGCCACGCGCGCACGTCGCGCAGCCGGAGCGGACGGAGCCCCACGGGCCCCTCCGCCAGGGTCGCGGGCCAGCCGCGCAATCGATCCACGAGTCAATCATCCCCGGAAGAGGGCGTGTCCGCCACGACGGGTGTGCGGAAGAGCACACGGTCAGCAGGTGTGCATGGCGGGAGGGCGTTGGATTTGGCCGCTGTCATCGCTTGTGCCCGGTCAGATCAGCCACGGTGATCACCGCCGCGGATCTGGTCGACGGCGTGGGCGAGGATGGGGGCGAGCACGGCCATACCGTCACGCACCCCTCCGGTCGAGCCGGGCAGATTGACGACGAGCGTGGTGCCCGCCTGCCCGGCAAGCCCCCGCGACAGGATCGACGTGGGGACTTTTTCCCGATTTATCTGGCGTACGGCTTCCGCGATGCCGGGGATCTCCCGATCGATGACGCGGCGGGTCATCTCGGGGGTGAGGTCGGTGGGGGTGAGACCGGTGCCGCCGGTGGTCACGATGACGTCGAAGCCGTCGGCGAGGCCCGCGCGCAACGCGACCTCGACGGGCTCACCGTCGGGGACCACGCGGGGGCCGTCGACCTCGCATCCGGCCGATGTGAGCAATTCGGCCAGGAGCACACCGGATTTATCCGGGTAAATCCCCGCAGCCGCGCGGTTGGAGGCTGTGATCACCAGGGCGCGTACCGGGCTCATGGCCGGGTCCAGACGCCGGTCTTGCCGCCGGTCTTCTCCTCAACGCGTACGTCGGTGATGACGGCGGCCGGATCCACGGCCTTGATCATGTCGATGAGACCGAGGGCGGCCACGGACACCGCCGTCAAAGCCTCCATTTCAACACCCGTCTTGTCCACCGTCTTCACCCGTGCGGTGATCTCGACCCCACTGTCGACGATCGTGAGCTCCACCTTCACTCCGTGCAGCGCGATGGGATGGCAGAGCGGCACCAGATCAGGAGTCCGCTTCGCGCCCATGATCCCGGCGATTCGCGCCACGCCGAGCGCGTCCCCTTTGGGCACATCGCCGGATCGCAGTACGGCTACCGCCTCCGCGGAAAGCAGGACACGCCCGGACGCGGTAGCCGTACGGGCGGAAACCGGCTTTTCCGACACATCGACCATACGGGCCGCGCCGGATTCGTCGAGATGGCTGAGGTTCACAGGGGGATCACTTCCACGGTGGCGCCCTCGGCGAGAACGGTCACGTCCTCGGGCACGATCACGAGCGCGTTCGCCGACGCCAGGGCGGCGAGTTGATGGGAACCCTGGCCGTGCACCGGAGCCACGGTGCCACCGGTCAGGATCGCGCGCAGGAATGACCGCCGCCCGGGCGGCGAATGCAACGGCGCCGTGGTCGTCGCCCTCACTGTCTCGGGCAATGTCGCGGGCAGACCCTGCATTTGCCGCAATGCCGGCCGGACGAACAGGACAAACGACACGAACGCTGAGACCGGGTTGCCGGGCAGGGTGAAGATCGGCACGTTGTCGTCGCCGACCAGGCCGAATCCCTGCGGCATCCCGGGCTGCATGGCGACCTTCTCGAACACGACCCGGCCCAGCGGGGCGAGCGCCTCCTTGACCGGTTCGTATGCCCCCATCGAGACCCCGCCGCTCGTGATCACGGCATCCGCGCGCAGGAGCTGCGCGTCAAGGATGTCGAGGAACCTGTTGGGATCATCGGTGACGGCTCCGGCCCGGAAGCCCTCGGCGCCCGCTTCGCGGACCGCGGCGGCCAGCATGAAACTGTTGGACTCCCAGATCTGGCCAGGGCCGAGCGGCGTGCCCGGTTCGGCCAGTTCCGCGCCGGTGGAGAGCACGACCACGCGCGGCTGCGGCCGGACCCGGACGCGGCGGCGGCCCACCCCGGCCAGGATGCCCAGCTGAGCGGCGCCGATCCGGGTGCCCTCGCGCAGCACCACGTCTCCGGCCCGGACATCCTCCCCGATCAAGCGGATGGCGTTGCCGGGCTGAACCTGCTTGTGGATGGTGACCTGGGTGCGACCGGCGTCGGTCCACTCGACGGGAACGACGGCGTCCGCCCCCGCCGGCACCGGCGCCCCCGTCATGATCCGCGCGACCATTCCGGACCCGATCGCCCGGAGCGCGCCGTCTCCGGCCGCCACATCTTCGGTCACCGACAGACTGACAGGGACATTTACGACATCCCCGGCACGCACCGCATAGCCATCCATGGCCGAGTTGTCGAACGGCGGCAGCGATACCGGAGCCGTCACATCCTCGGCCAGAACGGTGCCCAGCGCCCGCTCAAGATCGACCTCAAGCGGGGCCAGGGGGCGCACCGTACCCAGGATGTCGGCGAGATGCCGCTCGACCGGCTTCATGTCGCTAGGACTGGACCTCATCTAGGAATTGTCGCAGCCACGGCAGGAACTCGGGCGCGAGATCCTCACGGTGAGCAGCGAATTGAACGACAGTCTGGAGGTATTCGAGCTTGTTGCCCGTGTCGTACCGCCGGCCGCGGAAGAGCACGCCGTGGACGGGGCCGCCTTCGTGGGTGCCGCGTTCGGCGAGCGTGCGCAACGCGTCGGTGAGCTGGATCTCGCCGCCACGCCCCGGCGGGGTCTTCTCCAGCACCTCGAAAACCGCTGGGTCGATCACATAACGCCCGACGATGGCCCAGTTGGACGGCGCCTCCGCAGGGGCGGGCTTCTCGACCAGATCCGTGACGCGGACGACGTCGTCCTCATCCGTCTCGACGATCGCCGCGCAGCCGTACATCGAGACCTGCTCGTGCGGAACCTCCATCAGCCCGATCACGCTTCCGCCATACGTCTGGCGGACCTCGATCATGCGACGGAGCAGCGGATCGGCCGGGTCGATCAGGTCGTCGCCGAGCAGGCAGGCGAACGGTTCGTCGCCGACATGCTGCTTGGCGCACAGAACGGCGTGGCCGAGGCCCTTAGGCTGGCCTTGACGCATGTAGTGCATAGTGGCGAGATCGACCGGCTCCTGAATCTGGGACAGGCGTGCCTCGTCGCCCTTGGCCCGGAGCGCGCCCTCCAGCTCGTAGGCCACATCGAAATGGTCCTCGATCGACCGTTTGTTGCGCGCGGTGATCATCAGCACGTCGAGCAGTCCGGCGGAGACCGCCTCCTCAACGACATACTGAATGGCCGGCTTGTCGACGATCGGCAGCATCTCCTTCGGTGTCGCCTTGGTGGCGGGGAGGAACCGCGTGCCAAGACCGGCGACGGGGATCACGGCTTTCGTCACGGAATCGAAGTCAGCACCCATGATTGGAACCCTAGTGGAGGCGTCTTTGGACAAGCTGAAGCTCCGGCGTGAAATTCTGCGTGAACGTTCTCGCATTGACGAGAATTCGCGCCGTGATCGCGCACGGGCCATCAGGGAGACTCTGCTCGACCAGCCGTGGGTGCAGATGGCCGGACTGGTCGCCGCATACTGGTCGATCGGTGCCGAGCCCTCGACGCATGGCCTCATCTTCGCCCTGTGGAAGCATGGGACGACCGTCATCCTGCCTGTTCTGCGCCCCGACGGCGATTTGGACTGGGCGGTGTACGACGGGCCTGATTCACTCGCTCCGGGCCCGTTCGGAATCATGGAGCCGGTGGACACCCGGCGTGGAGTGGACACGATCCGCACCGCGGCGCTGGTGATCGTTCCGGCGCTGGCCGTCGACCGGTCGACGGGCACCCGGCTGGGCCGGGGCGGCGGATCGTACGACCGGGCGCTGGCGCGGGTGGGCCCGAACGTGCCGACGGTGGCGCTGCTGCACGAGGGAGAACTGATCGACGGCGTTCCGGCTGAACCGCACGATCGCCCCGTTCGGTACGCGGCACTACCATCGGGACTCTTTGTGACAGGTGTGACAGAATTGTCATAAAACGAGGAAGGGGACCGGGTGCGGCTGGAGCTTGACGGCTGGCTTCTCGTGTCCGCGGTGATCGTGATAGCGGCAATCGCATCCGTCCGCATCGCCCATCGCACCGGGCTGCCCTCACTGCTCATATATCTCGGTCTGGGCCTGCTGCTCGGCGAATCCGGGCTCGGTGAGATCCACTTCGAGGACGCCATCCTCGCCAAGCAGCTGGGGTTGATCGCGCTGGCGGTCATCCTGGCCGAAGGTGGCCTGACGACGAACTGGGAACATGTTCGCAAGGCCGTGCCGCCCGCGTTGGTGCTCGCCACGGTCGGGGTGGGGATCAGCATCGTGGTGCTGGCCGCCGCCGTGCACGGGCTCCTCGACATGGACTGGCGTTCCGCGCTGCTTCTCGGCGCGATCCTGGCATCGACCGACGCGGCGGCGGTCTTCTCGGTCCTGCGCAGGCTGCCGCTGCCACCCCGGCTCGCGGGCATCCTGGAAGCGGAATCGGGTTTCAACGACGCCCCAACCGTGATCATCGTGATCCTGCTGAGCCAGGTCAATGTCCCGGATCCATCCGTGTGGAACGTTCTCGTCACGTCGGTCGTCGAACTCGCCATCGGCGCCGCGGTCGGCCTGGCCGTCGGTCCCGCCGCGGCATACCTGCTGCGCCGCGTCGCCCTGCCGGCGTCCGGCCTGTATCCCATCGCGGTGATGGCGATCGCGTTCCTCGCATACAGCGGGGCCGCGGTCGCGCACGGCAGCGGCTTCCTCGCCGTATACGTCGCCACGCTGATCATCGGCAACAGCCGCCTCCCCCACCGCTCGGCCACCCGCGGCTTCGCCGAAGGCGCCGCCTGGCTCGCCCAGATCGGCCTCTTCGTCATGCTCGGCATGCTCGCCAGCCCCTCCGAACTTCCCTCTGCCGTGATTCCCGGCCTGGTGGCCGGCCTTGCTCTGGTCCTGCTCGCCCGCCCGCTCTCGGTGATCGGCTCCACCGCCCTGGTACGGCTTGGGCGGATCGGCCGGGTGACCTGGCGGGAGCAGATCTTCCTGTCCTGGGCGGGGTTGCGCGGCGCGGTCCCGATCGTGCTCGCAACCATCCCCTGGGCGGCCAGCGGCCACGCGGGCATGTTCAACGTGGTCTTCGTCATCGTGATCATCTTCACGCTGGTGCAAGGCCCGACCCTTCCCTTCCTGGCCCGCCTGCTCGGCCTGTCAGCCGAGGGCGAGGCTCGCGACCTGGACGTCGAGTCGGCCCCCCTGGAGGAACTCAACGCCGACCTCCTGCAGGTCAGGATCCCGCCCGGCTCGAAAATGCATGGCGTCGAAATCTTCGAGCTCCGCCTGCCGTCAGACACCGCGGTGACCATGATCGTCCGCGACGGCCGCTCCTTCGTCCCCGCCGAGACCACCCGCCTGCGCTCGGAGGACCAGCTCCTGGTCGTGACCACCGCGGCCCAGCGCGACCTCGTCGAAAGGCGCCTGCGCGCGGTCAGCCGAAGAGGCAAACTCGCAGGCTGGTACGGCGAAAGCGGGGACTAAACACCCGTCAAGTTCTGTTTCAACGTCTCAGTGGCTATCATTTAGCAGTCGCACCGGTCGAGTGCCAATTCACGAGGAGGAGCGCGGTGCCCACCTACCAGTACGCCTGCACCAGTTGTGGTGAGCAGCTCGAGGTCGTCCAGAAGTTCACGGACGACGCCCTCACCGAATGCCCGGCGTGCCAGGGCTCGCTCCGCAAGGTCTTCAACGCTGTGGGGATCGTCTTCAAGGGATCGGGCTTCTACCGCACAGACAACCGGTCTTCGAGCTCCTCCGCCGCTACATCGGCACCAGCCAAGAGCGACTCTACCCCGGCCAAGACGGAGACCAAACCAGCCTCCAGCACGTCGTCCACGACCACCACCACTTCCTCCTCAACGTCGGCCGCCTGAGCCCTTGTCCACAGGGTGGCGGTTATCCACAGGACGAAGCTTGGCCTGGGACGAGGACGGCTGGATTCGCTAGGGTCGGCGACATGGTCAATCGCGTGGACATCGGGGTCATTGGCGGTTCGGGGTTCTACTCCCTTCTCGACGATGCCGAGGAGGTTGACGTCTCGACGCCCTACGGGCCGCCCAGTGACAAGGTGACGCTGGGGAAGATCGGGGGTCGCGGGGTCGCGTTCGTTCCTCGACATGGGCGTGACCATGCGTATCCGCCGCACCGGATTCCCTATCGGGCGAACCTGTGGGCCTTACGGTCACTCGGGGTCCGGCAGGTGATCGCTCCCAGCGCCGTCGGGTCGTTGAAGGCCGAACTCGGGCCGGGCACGTTGGTGGTTCCCGACCAGCTGGTTGATCGCACGACGGGGCGGGTGCAGACCTTTTACGACGCCGGTGGCGCTTTGCATGTGTCCTTCGCCGATCCGTACTGTCCTGATGGGCGGACGGCAGCGGTGGAGACGGCGCGCTCCGCCGGTTGGGAAACGGTGGACGGCGGCACGCTGGTGGTGATCGAGGGGCCTCGGTTCTCTACGCGGGCCGAGTCCCGATGGTTCTCCAGTGCGGGGTGGTCGATCATCGGAATGACCGGGCATCCGGAGGCCGTTCTCGCTCGGGAACTGGCTCTCTGCTACACAACCATGGCATTGGTGACTGATCACGACGCCGGGGTTGAGGCGGGCGAAGGCGTCACCCATGACGAGGTGCTCGCGTTCTTCGCTTCCAATATTGAGCGAATGCGGTCGCTGGTCGCGGACGTGGTGCAGGCCTTGCCAGAAGAACGCGAATGCACCTGCGGCAACGCCCTAGACGGCATCAAGCTACCTTTCGAACTCCCGTAACCGCTTCAGCCTTCCTGTAGCTCGTCCTTCTGAGCCATTCGTCGTTTGACGGGTTCCGCGCTGCCTCCTGTCAGGGTCGTGCCATGCCTTTGAAATGAGGCCTGGTGGCGCTGCTCTGGGCAGGTTGCGACGTTCGCGTTCAGCGTGGGCTCGATTCGTGTTCCAGCGGAAACGGCGCTGGCGGGGGCGGGCGGAGCCCGAGGTGAAACAAAGGGTTGAGTGGGTGGGATCCCTCCCGTTACAAACACCGTCGGCGCCCGTTCGGGGCCATCCATCTGGCTCCTCCGTCTGGGTCTATCCATCGGAGCTCACACCCTCGTGCCGAGGCCGCCCGCGTTGGTGGCTCATTTCCCAAACTCGGAGTTCAACCATGCGTGCTGTGACCAGGTTTTTGGGACGGCGGCGCCGTCTGCTGGCCGCGATTCTCGCCGGGTGTTCGGTCGCGTGTGCCCTCCTGGCTGTGGGCGGGTCGAAGGGAGTCGATGTCCTTGTCGCCGCGCGAGACTTGCCCGGCGGTCGGCTCTCCCCAGCCGATATCGCCGTGATGCGGTTCCCTTCCTCAATGCTCCCGGATGGGGTGCTGCGGCCTGGTGCCTCATTCGCTGGGCGGGTTCTCACCGGACCGATACGCCGGGGAGAGCCGCTGACCGACGTGCGGTTACTGGGACGGGGCCTTCTGGCCGGCCAAAGTGATGGACTGGTGGCGACGCCCGTCCGGATCGCTGACGCCGACGCCGCACAACTGGTGTCCCCGGGTGACGTCATCGACGTCCTGGCGGCTTCCGCCGGACCTTTATTCCCATCACCTGGGGGCACCGAAGCCGAGGAGGCAATCCCCGACGGCATGGTGAGCGACAACGGTGAGATCGAGACCAGCGGGGATGGGCAGTCAAGTGGCGAAAATGGCGAGGTCGACAGTGCGGCGGTTGAGAATACGGTGCTCGCAGCCGAGGTTGACCGCGGGAGACCCGCAGGCCTGAAGGTCGTCACCACTGGAACCGGAAATGGCGTGATTGAAGGAGGCGGCCCAGTGGTCAGCCGGGTCACCGTCCTGGCCGGGACCGCTGCCAGTGATCGATCCGAAGGCGCGCTCCTGGTTCTAGCGACGACTTCCTGGCAGGCCGCCCTGCTGGCTTAC
Organism: Acrocarpospora sp. B8E8; assembly: GCF_039871605.1. Classification (NCBI taxonomy): domain Bacteria; kingdom Bacillati; phylum Actinomycetota; class Actinomycetes; order Streptosporangiales; family Streptosporangiaceae; genus Acrocarpospora; species Acrocarpospora sp. B8E8. The sequence continues at coordinate 11,056 of NZ_JBDPLV010000062.1, forward strand.
GCGCAATCTCATGGTCAGCTCTCCATAGCCATCCACCCTCGATAACCTGTGGGGCGTCAACACGGACTCGAGAGGCGATCATGAGTGGGTTCAAAAAGTTCCTCCTGCGCGGCAACGTCATCGAGCTGGCTGTCGCGGTGGTCATCGGTGCCGCGTTCACGTCCATCGTCAACTCGTTCGTGAAGGACCTCCTGACGCCAGCCATCTCCGCCATAGCCGGGAAACCCGATTTCGGAAGTCTTACGCTGCAGATCGGGAACACCACGATCAGCTACGGGAACTTCCTCAACGCCCTGGTGTCGTTCCTCATCGTGGCCACAGTCGTCTACTTCTTCCTCGTCAAGCCGTACGAGCTACTTATGGCACGGTTCGGACCAACCGGCAAGGAGACCCGAGACTGCCCAGAATGCCTGACCGAGGTTCCGAAGGCGGCCAGCCGTTGCAGCGCCTGCACAGCCCAGCTCACACCCGTGTCGTAGCACGCGATGCAGCCAAATCCTGGGCGGAACGCAGGGCGATAGCCATACAGACCTGTTGTTGAAATCCCGTGGCCGATCCCCGACCCTCTGGTCGGGGCGTCGGTGGGCGTGGCACGGGCGGCAGACCAAGAACGTCTCAGTGATCGAAGCCTGTTAGAGGAGAGAGCCGACCTTCGGGTCGTACTCCCAGTGCCAGGGTTCGAAGGGGCTGACGTAAGCCCAATCCGGATGGATCCACCCGAAGCGCTTGCCGTTCTGCTCCAGCCAGACGAACTCGGTGGACTTGTACACCCGGATCGGACCACAGAAGTCGACAGCGAGCCCCAGCCCGTGGTTGCTCCGCCCCGGGATGGCGGCCAGCCCAGGCCGCTGGTAGTAGACGATCTGCTGATCGCGCAGGCTCCGATAGCTGTCAACCACGCAGAGCGGCTGGCCGAAGCGCTTCTTGTACGCGATATTCAAATCAGCGAAGGCGATCGCCGCATCAGCCCGCAGCTCCTCACCTTTGAACGGCAACGGACAGAGCATGTTCCTCGGCAGCAGCCCATTGGCATACTGATCAGCCTGAACCACCCGAGTAGGGTCACACGCTCCCCCACCCCGCTTCACGCCCAGCTTCGCCAACGCCGTCGTCAGCGACTTCACCGTCTGCTGTGACTGCTTCCGCAACGTGTCGATCTCGAAGCCGAGCTGCGCCTCCTGAAGCAGCTTGGTGGCTCGTAATTCCTGCGACTCCGCCGCAAGCCGCTCCCGCTCCTCGAACAACTTGCCCGCGTCGTCCACCACCTGGTTCCGACCCGTGGCGAGCTGGTTGAAGTCACTCATCGTCCGCAACGCGTTCTGCCCATTGGTACTCACGAGCAGCGGGCCCATCCCCCCAGAAGACGGATCCTGGTAGATGTACTCGACCAGATCAGAGAGCGGACGCCGGATCAGCGCGAGCTCCGCGTCAGCGGTTCGCAACTGCGTCAGCTTGCCTTCCAGCTGACGCACCGAGGTGTCGAACTCCTTCTGGCGTGCGACCAGAGCCTTGGTCGCCTGCTCGATCCCCTTGGTCGCCTTCTCCGCCTCACGCCGCAGTTCGGTCAGCGTGGCAGGATCCGCCGCTACGGTCTCCACACTCGACGACATGACCAAGCTTGCGATCGGCACCTTCGGAGGCTCAGCACGAGCCTCGGCCGCCACAAGCGAAGTCAGCACCATGACGACCACGATCAGACCCGCTGATCGAGGAGCTGGCACGATCGACTCCTCCATTTGCGAACTCGTGACCCCGGTCAGGCACGCACGTTACTACAGCCCGGTGAGTGTTCGGGCCCGAGTCTCCAGAGCCGTTACATACCAATCTCTGCTCTTTTTCCCGATATCCCCTAGGCGGGCCGCTGAGCAGCTTCCAGACAAAGCTCCCACAACCACGTGTCCGACCACTCCGCCGGACACGTCGGGGCCGCCTCCGGCGAAGCCGTACGAGCAGGCCTGGCCTCTCTCCGCTGCATCGGCGCGGCCTGCAACGGCATCGGCCGCGCCTCCGCGGTCGCCCCCCGCGGCCCAGGCACCTCCCCCTCATAAACCCGCTCCGGCCGCGCCGGCGCCGGCACCCTGACCGGCCCCATCACCTGAGGCTCGTCCACCCGCTCCACCGACACCGAGAATGCCCCGTGACCCGCCTTAACCCCATAGTCCGTGAGCTCAGCCACCAACAACCCCACAGCCAACACCGCAGGCGCCAACACCGCCACCACCAGCGCAGCAGGCCGCAACCGACCGCGCCCACCCACCCGCATCCCCCGCCGTCCAGTCACGAACAGCGACCGTAACCACCACACCCATCCCCCAGCCGCCCCCTTGCCAGCCCTTTACCGCAGGTCAGAGCACTGATGACCCACACTCCCAGCCGACGCGCATATCGTGGCGCACACCACCCCGCACTTTCGCTAGGCTTACCCTGCAGATCCCGCTCCCGTAGCTCAGGGGATAGAGCACAGGTTTCCTAAACCTGGTGTCGTAGGTTCGATTCCTACCGGGGGCACCACACAGATGGGCAACTCCCCAGTGGTCCCCAGTCCAGGTTCATCTCGCCGGTTCCTGATCGTTTCTTGAGCGGCTTGCTGAACTTCCGGCAGCGATTCACCGGCGATGGTGATCAGACAGGTGGCCGTGCCCGTGTCCTTGTCATAAACGACCCGCAGCCGGAACGCCTCAAACAAACGTCGCAGGATCGGCTCGGGGAGCTCGGTCAGGTCGGGCGTCCCGATCGGGAGCAACTCCAGCAGTTCCGGGCTTTGACGCACCGGCTCGGCCAGGTGCAGTCTGCGCAACTCCGCATTCTTCTCCTCCAACTGCGCAGCCAGCTGGCCCGCACGCACCTGAATGTCGCGCACCAGTTCGCTGGTGGGATCGTCGGTCAGTTCCAGACTGCGCACCAGCCGGGTGCGGCGGATCTGGATGTCCTGGATGCCGCCGGTCAAGGCGGCCAGCCGCGCCTGGCGGTCGGTTTCGTCTTGAAGCTGCACCGTGTCCAGCGCGGTGCTCAGATAGCCGACGCGGGAGGGGTGGAAGATATTGCGCGTGAAGAAGCCATTGATCCCCGCCAGCAGGTGGTCCTCGCGTACGTAGACGGTGGGCGGGTGTCCCTCGGGGCGGTACCCGCGTCCGGGGATGCAGGCGTAGTAGGCGTGGCCTTTGCGGGTCTTGCCGAACATCCGCCGCTGGCATCGCGCGCAGAAGATATAGGAGCGCAACGGGTAGGAGCGGCCGGGTCTCGGGCCCGCGCTGCCAGCTGCGGTGCCGGCGCGTGAGCGTTCTCGCTCGGCCGCCACCTTCTGGGCGGCCAGGAAGGTGTCTTTGCCGATCAGGGGTTCGTGGCTGGGGCGGCTGGACCAGACCCATTCGGCGGGCGGGTTGTGCCTGCCCGAGCCGGTCTTGCTGGCCCGCCGGTTCCACACCATGTAGCCGGTGTACTTGGGGTTGATCAGGATCTCCCGCACCGCGCTGACCGACCAGCGGCCCAGCGCGCGGGCCGGGTCGACGGGTTGAGGCGGCGGATACCGATCCAGATCGGCATTGAGCCGGTCGGCGATCTGGACATAGGCCAGCCGTTCCCCGGCACGCCAGTAGAAGATCTGGGTGACCACCGGAGCGCGTACCGGGTCGGGGGCCAGGCGGTGTTTGGTGGCTCCCTCGGCGCGTCTGGCCGGGACCGGATGGGGGATCTTGTCGGGCTGGTAGCCGTAGGGCGGCTTGCCGACGTTGAAGCCCTGCTCGGTGTGGGTCTCGAACCCGGCCCAGGATTTCTCCAGCAGCTCCAGCACGTACCATTCGGCCACGCCCTGCTTGACCCGGCGGGTCAGGATCTGGGTGGAGTGCTTGCCGCCGGGCAGGATCGGCTCGTCGGCGGCGAACAGCACGACGCCGAGTTGTTCCAGCTGGTTTTCGATCTGGGTGCCGACGTAGGTGCGGCGGGCGACCCGGTCGATGGACTCGCAGATCACCGCGTCGAAGCGGCGGTCGGGGCGGGCGGCCTCGGCGATGAGGTCGGCGATGCCGCCGTCGCGCGGGATCGGGATGGCGAAGCGTTCGTGGCCGCGGCCCCGCCCGCGGGCGGCGAGGTTCTTGCGGCCGCTTTCGACGTCGTAGAAATGCGCGACGATGATCGCCTGCGGCGGGAGCGCGGCGCGGCTGTTGGCCAGCTGGCGGGGCAGCGACAGGGTGGGGTCCTGCAGGTCTTCGGTGGAGGTGCGTCCCAGGAAGGCGCACAGCAGCGGGCCCGACAGCGGGGAGGCGCTGCCCGGCCTGCGGATGGTCAGGCGGGCGGCGGACAGTCCCCGGGTTCCGGTGGTGATGTCATCCAGCGGGAAGGGGGGTGGGCTTGCCACCATGCCAGCACCTCCGTGATCGCGTGCGCCTGCTGGCGGTCGATCCGCCCGGCCAGCTCACCCCGCGCCACGACCAGCTGGATGATCACCCGGAGTGCGGCACCGGTCGAACCGTCCCGTGCCGGGCGGCCGGCCGGGCCGGCCGCCGGGGAAGCGGCGGCGGGTCCCGGGCCGCCGTCAGGGCCGTCACCGGTACGCGGCGCAGGATCCGCCCGGTGCGTTTTCCGGTCGGCGGCCCGGGACGCCTCCGATGGACGCTCTACTCGGGGCCCGTCGTCAAGTCGCATCCTGCGCACTCCGCCTCTCTCGGCGTCGCCTTGCTGCCTGCCGGTCATGGTGAGCGGTGGCGCTCTGACTGGTCGAAGATCGCCGGTGTGAGCGCGGCGAGCTGGTGGAGGGCGGCCACCGCCTGCTGGGGAACCACGCCGTTGCCCAGGGCGCGCATGTGAGCGGTGCGGGGCAGGTCGATGCCGGTGACCCAGCCGCCGGGCAATCCCATCATCCATTCGACGAACACGGCGCTCAGCCGGGGCTGGCGCCGGGTTCCCCGCTCGATGGGCGGTGGCGCCGGCCGTCCGAGCACGTCCTCCCACCGGCGGACGGCGTGTTCGTAGACTCCCCAATCCGTGTCACGATTCCTGGCAGGGTCGGGTGGCCCTTGGAGTCGGTGTGCCGGGCCGATCCCTTGGTCCCATCCGACGCCTTCGGCGTGGGCAACAGCATCGCCGACAACGGGGGACTGAATCCCTGCCCCGCTCGTCGGCCGACCGTGCCTGTGTCGCTCGCCCGGGGGGTGGGCAACAGCTTGATCGCGACAGCCAGCGGCATCGCCCGTCTCGGGTACTGCCGCCGCCGGCGATTCAGCCACGACTGCGGTGACTCCCCGTCGCTGGGATTGCGCGCCGCCGGGGTCGGGAGCAGGTCCGCACCGATCGGACCGCCTCCAACCCTCGGAGCGGTGGGCAAGGATGAAGATCCGCTCCCTGCGGTGCGGGGCTCCGACGTCGGATGCGCGTAGGCATGTCCACCCCGCGTCGTACCCGAGCGCGGCCAGGTCGCCGAGTACGAGGCCGAGTCCCCGGCTGCGCAGGGCGGGAACGTTTCTCCAGCACGACAAGTCTGGGTCGTAGCAGGCGAACGGCGTCGGCGACGGCGAACCACACTCCACTACGCGTCTCCTTGCTGATCCCGGCTCCTCGGCCGGCGTAGCTGATGTCCTGGCAGGGAAACCCGGCGGTGATCACATCCACCGCCGGCACGCTCTCCCACTCGGCAGTGGTGATGTCGCCGGGGTTGGGCACGCCCGCCAGGCGGGCGTCGAGAATCCGGGCCACGTGGCGGTCGTTGTCGGCGCACCAGAGCGTGCGGCCGCCCAGCACGGCCGCGACCGCCAAGTCCAGGCCGCCGTAACCGGTGCACAAGGATCCGATCCGCAGCTCGGTGTCGGGCGTCGTCACGGCCGGTCGGCCAGTCGGCTCGGTCACGGTCCAGCCCGCGCGACCGGAGTGGGAATCTTCGTGGGGCCCGCCGCACGCCTGGGCCGTGCCGCGGCCGGCCGCAGCGTTCATGAGACTTCCTTGTGTGAGAGCGGGCATCGGAAAACCAGGAGATCCTCGTGGGCCAGGAGGTGGAGCGGAGTCCCGGCCGTGCGTGCCTTACGAACCTCGACCATCTGGAAAAAGGAAGCGCGCGCGATCAGGCGGCTGTCACGGATCCCGCACAGCAGCGCGACCAGCCGCTGCACCGGCTCCAGACCAGCCTCCTGAGCGGCGGCCCAGATCTGCTGCGGGAAATCGACCAGACGGCCGCGGCGGCGGAAGGAGCGAGTGGTGATCGCGACGATCCCGCCCGGGCGCAGCAGCGGACGGCAGCCCTGCAGAATCTGGGTGAAACCCTCGACGAGCTCGTCCAGGTCGCGATGGGCCAGGTTGGCCCGGTCGTGGCTGTAGCGGTTGTCCCACTTGGCTACACCCGGCTGTCCGGAGTCGCGGGTCGGACGGACCTGCCCGTGCAGCGACGCGCCGTACGGGGGCGAGGTGAGCAGCAGCGCCACCCGGCCGAGCAGACCCTCATCTCCCGCCACGGCGGGCAGGTCACGGGAGTCGCCGCAGATCACCCGGCCGGTGCCGGTGGCGCCGTGTCCGGCGGCGTGGGCGAGATTGGCGCGGGCCAGGTCCGCCCAGCGCGGCTCGTATTCCACCCCCACCGCGTTCCGTCCGGAGTACACGGCCTCCATCAAGGTGGTGCCGATCCCGCACATCGGGTCCAGCACCAGGTCGCCGGGCTGGGTGAAGGTGGTGATCGCGCGGGCGGCGATCGCGGGCAGCATCTTGGCCGGATGCGCCACCGACTCGGCCAGGTATCGGCCCTGTCGCTGGAGCTGGGCGGGCTGCTGGGCGCAGTCCCACACCGACAGCGGCAGTCCCTCCTCACGCATCGGCGACCTCCGGCATGGCGAAGACCCAGACCTGGGCGTGGCCGACCAACGCGCCGTCGACGGGATCGCTGTGCACCGTGAGGCGAGCGCCGACCTGGCGCAGCCGCAGGATCCGAGCGACCGGCGCCACGATCTCGCCGCTCACCCTCGACGGGACCGAGGTGGCCTGGCACGGCGTGATGATCGCCACTCGTCCTCCGCCGCACAGTGCCGTGCGCAGGAAGCCGAGGACTATCGCCAGGTCCGGCCGCCGGCCGCCGGGTGGCACGTCCGCGAGGGTGAGGACCGCGAGTGCGGGTGCCGCCTGCCCGGACAACGCCAGGTGACCATCGGCTGCCGCCATCGCGACGCCGATCTCCACCGGCCAGCGCGGGGTGCGCCGCGAAACGGTCGCCGCGTAGGCCGTGAGTCCCTCCAGGTGACACCCATCGGGGATGAACCCGATCGCGCGCCGCCCGGCAGCGGCGGCCTCGCCTAGGGCGTCGATGCCGTCGCAGACCGCGCCTCCGATCCCCGCGGGCAGGAGCATCACGACGCTCTCGCCATCGCCGGTGCAGGTCTCCACCAGCGTGCGCATCAGCGTCAGGGTGATCGACCGGCCGGGGGCCGGGCAGCCGAAGCGCGCCCGGTGCGTCCAGGCGCGCCTGACGCCACACGGCCACACCGCCAACCCAGCGGCGGGCGGGATCCCGGCGGTTCCCGGACCCGGTTCCGCGTATTCTCCGCGCGTATTCGAGTGATCCATGGGCGCTGGGCTCCGCGCCGCCGTACACCACTGACACCAACAAAAACCGATTCACGGCGCCAACGGGGACAAGGACCTGCTTGTAGTCTCACGGTTCTGTTCTTGCGATATCGCAGGCATCATCGCAGCAGCTCGCAGTACTCCTCGCAAGATCGAATGCGCATGCGCGAATACACGACTGCGAGGATCGCAATTCCCCTGCCCCTGCGGAGTCCGGCTCGCATTCAGTTCGCAGTAAATGCGCACTCTTTTGTGCGCGGAAAATGCGAGACCGGCTTGAGTGAATGAGTCTCCCATCTGCGGCGAATTCAACGGGAGCCTCACATGACTACCGCACACCCGGCCCGCGGCATCCGGTCGGCCTCGGCGCTGGATCACCTCCAAACCGCCTTCACCCTGCTGGTCACCGGACCTCGCCCACTCGCGGTCGACACCCGCCCGCTGGAGGGCTTGCCCAACCGCCGGGTCCCCCTGGACGAGCTCGGCGTGATCCTGCTCGCCCGGACCACGCCCCTGCAGACGCGTGATCGGATCTGGCGCCACCTGCTGGCCCGGGTCCGGACCGGCCGACCGGAGTGGGTGGTCGGCGCCGCCGGCCTGGCCTTGCCCGGACTGCGCGCCATCGCCGGGCGAGTCGCCCTCGACTTCCGCGGCGATACCGCCGACCTGGACAGTGAGATCCTCACCGGGTTCCTCCACGCGCTGCGCGCCGCAGACCCCGACCGGCCGGCCCTGGCCCAGCGGCTGCTGTGGTCGGCCTACCGCGCGGGGATCAAAGCCCGCCACAGCGCCGAAGGGCTGCTGCCCTGCCCGCCGCCGCCCGGCTCTCAAGCTCCGCCCCGCCCGTGGGGCCACCCCGATCTCGTCCTCACCGACGCCGTCGCCCGCGGCGTGCTGACGTTGCTGGAGGCGCGGATCATCGGCTGCACGCGCCTGGAGAACACGTCGCTGGCCGAGGCCGCCGAGGGGTTGAACATGAGCTATGAGGGGGTCCGCAAGGTCCGCCAGCGCGCCGAGCCTCGTCTGGTCCGAGCCATTCTTCGCGGCGACTTCAGCGACACGGCAGGATCTCCCCAGGCCACGGGAGCATGACCCGGGGCGGTGGCCCGAATCGCCGAGAACGAGGCAATTCCTGATCGCCGCCGTGTCAGTTGGCCATCGAAGCGCCTGGCGCTACAGGCTCACCGTCACTCCGACGCTCGGCCTGACGGACTCGGCGCGCCGGTCATCTGCCGGGGGTGTGGGAGAAGTCGAGATGCCGCCCGCACGGCGGGCGGCATCTCGTTGGCATGGTCCCTGGGCGATCGGCCAGCAGAGGGGACGCGGCGGGCCGGACGGTTTTACCCGTGTAGGGATGAAGGATCACCGGCGTCATAGGCTCGGAGCAGTTCCGCGGCGATGCGTCCCCGTTCCCTGACAGGCAGGCCATGCTTCCTGGCCCAGGCGCGGATCTCGGCTGCCCGGGCTTGACTGCCCATGGCACGCGAGCCCCGATCTGTCCTACCTTTGACCGAGGCAGGAAGCTTGATCCTTCGGCCGACCATCAGGTACGGCTGCAGCGCTTGGCGTAACTTGCTGGCGTTGCTCTCGCAGAGATCAATTTCGTAGCTCACTCCGTCGAGCGCGAATCTGATCGTCTCGTCTGCGAGCCGACCGTCGAGGTCGTCGGTGCGTGTGGTCACGATCTTCTCCACTGCGGGCTCCCTTCTTGTTCTCTTACGCGGCGAAACCCGATAAATCGATCTCTGCCTCACAGGGGATCCATGTCCGGATTCGCGAGGAAGGCTTCCCGGGTCACGTCCTGAGGCTCGGCCAGGGACAGCGAGCTGCCGCGCGACATTGCCGTGGATGTGAGACGACCAGGCCCGTACCTAACGGGAGGTCTGCCGAAGCAGGCGCTTCACGAACGTTTGCAGCTCATCGATGATCGGATCCATTCGCCTGGCAGCGTCCCGCAACTCCTGTTGGTCCTCTGCGTTTATCGCCCGGGGGATCTGCCGCTGCAGATCCTCCAGACGTTGCACCAGATCCCTTTGAAGATCTTCCATTCTCGTTCCTCCCGAATCCAAGAACCGTGCGTACCTCGTTGTGGACACGCACTCGAACCTTGCGCTGGAGGCCATTGCATGAGGTGTGACAGCTGTCGCTGGAATTCGGGTCTGCTCGGACGGAAGAGGCACACGACTCGACACCCGAGCCTGGGCTGCGCCCGGGTGGGTTGCCTGGGAATCGATTTCTCATCTCAGAATCCAGGCTGGTCAGAGGGCATGTCACATCAGATGCAATGGGCCCCCGCCATGAAGGGAGACGTTAAAAGCGCATCGAAATCGCGATCAAGCCCCGAGATCACTTCGATTCGAGCCGGATCCACGAGGCGAAAAGATCTAGGTCGTGTTTCGCAACAGGCGAGACAGGCGGAGATGCGTCATGATAGGCCGATGACTATGAGTCAGAAGAGATGGTCAATACTCCTTTGGAGTCACTGGTAACGGAAGTCGACAATGACCCCATGCAAACTGCTATTTGCGACCTCGACAGCCCTGGTCGTCTTGGCCACCATGGGCTGTTCCTCCAGCGATCACGTGGCCCTGCCCGCCCGGCAGCCATCCGCCGAGCTTCCCCCTTCGGCAGTTCCGTCCCCTCCACCGTCGACCGCTGGCAGCGTACGAACTGCGATCGCGGAGGTGTACGCGAGTTATTGGCCCGCGAGCGCCATGGCGGCGACGTCCACTCCGGCCAAGGCCCGAGAGATACTGGCCCCCTTCGTCAGTGGCCGGTTTCTCGATGTTCAGGTGCAACGAATCGGCGAGTACCAAGCCAGGAACCAGGAGCCGTGGGGTCAGCCGGTTGTCCATGTCACCGACGTGACGCTGGGGCCGGGGTTCACCGCATCCCTGCATGACTGCATGGATGCATCTCGGGCCGGTCTAGCAGATGACGGCACACATCAGCTGATTCCGGAGACCCTCGGAAGCAGCGACACCCATATGGCCGCCGATCTGAAGCGCGGCCGTGATGGGCGCTGGCGAATCACCTCGATCGTACAACTGGATGCCCCATGCAATCCCGACTCCTTTTCCTCATGACTCCCGGGATTGTAGGCACGCTGGTTGTCCTGCCGGGACCAGGTGTCGCTGCCGCTGATCCTGGGCCGTCTTCCAGGGGTGACCGGGGGGCGGAGCGGTTCTCGTGGGGCTGGGGCGTGTGGGCGGAACACGAAGACAGGAAGCCGAGAGCCGGGGACAGGCCCGGTAACGGCGAGAGTCAGTGTGCCTGGCGTGCAGTGACCGATAATCCGCACCGGCCCCAGACCCCAGACGGATCCTGGTATCGCATCGAGTGCCCCGGTGGGCAGATCCGCTATGTCTGGGTTCCAGCCGAGGAGGCAGGCCCGGAGGTCACCGCCCAGGAGTTGATGCTGCGGGCGATGCGTGATCTACGGCTTCCGGTCCCCGCGGTCCGTACGGCCCCGCCCCGAGGTAGCGACGGGATGGTGGGGATCCCGCTGTGGTTCTGGATCCCGGAAAGCCAGTGGCGTCCGATTACCCGGCGGGTGCAGACGGGACCGACCTGGGCGCAGGTGACCGCGACTCCACGGCAGCTGGTGATCGAGCCGGGACACGGCCAGCGGGGTGTGCGATGCCAGGGTCCCGGCATGCCCTATAGGCCGTATCAAGGGTCGTTGCCGACCGGAAGCCCGCCTGGCTCGTGTTCCTACACCTTCACCCGTTCCTCGGCGGGGCTGCGGGGGGCGGCCTATCCGGTGCGGGCGTCGGTGGTGTGGGGCGCCGCCTGGCAGGGGTCGGGCGGCGCGGGGGCCGTGCTGGATGCTCAGGTGAGTACGACGACGTTCGACGTCCGGATCGCCGAGGGCCAGGCGTTGATCATGCAGTCCGCCTCGCAGCCCTCGCAGCAACGGTCGGGGGGATGAGAGAGATGGCGACGAGAACCAGCACCACGACACCGCAGACGACGGCCAGAAACACTGCGCTGCCGCCGCTGCCTCGGCATCGGCGGCGGGGAATGGTGGCGATATCGATCGCCCTGATCGCGGTAGGGGCGCTCGGCGCGGCGTACCTGGTGACCGGTCTCGACAAGCGGTCGCCGGTGATCGTCGCCGCCCGGGACATTCCCGTGGGGCAGCAAATCGCCGCTCAGGATCTAGCGGAGACGCGAGTGGCGGCCGAGCCGGGCGTGGCCATGATCCCAGCCCGCCAACTGCCCGAGGTGGTCGGCCAGGTGGCGGCGATGGATCTGCCGCAGGGCACCCTCCTGGGGCCGGCCTCGGTCACCGGTCAGCACTCCCCGCGCGAAGGCGAGCAGGTCGTACCGGTGGCGCTCAAGCCCAGTCAGCTGCCCGCGCGCGGACTCAACCCCGGAGATCACGTCCTGGTGGTCATCACTCCCGGCGAGCAGACCGTCCCAGGCCAGCAGCAGGAGCCGCCCGCCGGCGATGTGGCCGCGGTGGTGGATCGGATGGCCGGTCCCGGCACGGAAGGGCTGGCGGTGGTCGACCTGCTGGTGGACGCCGACGCCGGAGTCCAGGTCGCCCGCTACGCCGCGACCGGCCGGATCGCCTTGCTGCTCACCTCCCGGGAGTCGTGATGGCGCTGTATGCGGTGATCTCCCCGGGTGGCAGCCCGGGCGCCACGACCACGGCGCTGGCGGCGGCGTTGAGCTGGCCGGACCCGGTGCTGGTGGCCGAGTGCGATCCCTCCGGCGGCTCCGCCCTGGCCGGATACTTCGCCGGGCGGGTGAGCGCGACCGGCGGGCTCCTCCAAGCGGCCCTGGAAGCGACCCGGGACGGTGACAGCGAGGCAGTGTGGCAGCACACCGTGGCGCTGGATGCCAGCGAACGACGGCTGCTGCTGCCCGGACTGGCCGATCCCGGCCACGCCATCCAGCTGGACGGCGCGTGGGGGACGCTGGCCTCGACGCTGGCCGCGGCCCCGTTCGACGTCATCGCCGACATCGGCCGGATCGGCGGCCGCGATGCCCCCTACCCGCTGGTAAGCGGCGCCGATCTGGTGGTCATGGTGCTGGCTCCGACGCTGCGTCACATCGCGGCGGCCCGCCCCCGCCTGGAGGCCCTGCGCCGCGCCTCCACCGGGGGCATCCCGCTCGGGCTGTGCCTGGTGGGCGCGGGCCCCTACGACCGCCGCGCCGTCGGCAGGGCCCTGTCGGTTCCCGTCCTGGCCGAACTCGCCGACGACCCCCGCGCCGCCAATGTCTTGTCCGACGGAGCCGCGTCCTGGTCCGGATTCCCCCGATCGGCGCTCATGCGTAGCGCCTCCCGGCTGGTGGCGTCGATGCGGCGCCACCTCGACGGAGGCGGCCACCAAGACCAGGAAGACCACCAAGACCTTGACGACCTTAGGGACCCGCGAGGCCGTACCGGCCGTCCCGCGTTGACGCGGGGTGAGCGATGAGCATCGGGGACTACCTGCGGCCAGCGCCTCCGCACGCGGCAGCAGAAGCCTGGCGGGATCGCGACCATCGCCCGCAGCGGGGCATCGAGCCGGGCGGGGAGGCATTCCGGGCGGCCGTTGCCGAGATCAGGGCTCAGGTGGCCGAGCAGGTGGATGAGGCCGCTGATCGGGAGGAGGCGATGCGGCTGATCCGCGCCGGCGTCGTGCGCTGGGCCCAGGACCGGCTGCTGCTCGGCTCGGAGGTCCCGCCGGAGGCGGTGCAACGGCAGCTGGCCCAGGCCGTCTTCGACGAACGGTTCGCGATGGGCGCGCTGAGCGCGTTCCTGGAGGACCCGGATGTGGAGAACATCGACGTCAACGGCTGCGACCAGGTGTGGATCACCTATGCCGACGGGGTCAAGGTCCGCGGCCCGGCGGTCGCCGCCTCCGATGCGGAGCTGATCGAGAAGGTGCGGCTGTGGGGCGTCCACGGCGGCATGACCGCCCGCGAGTTCTCCGCGGCCAACCCGCTGCTCAACACCGCCCTGGAGCAGGGCACCCGCCTGTCGGCGGTGATGGCGGTCACCCCCCGCCCCCACGTCTCCATCCGCAGGCACCGGCTGGCCGAGGTCACCCTGGCGATGCTGCACAAGCTCGGCACCATCGACGAGGGACTGCGCTCCCTGCTCAGGGCCGCCGTGCGGGCACGCAAGAACATCGTGGTCACCGGCGGCGTCAACGCGGGCAAGACCACCCTGCTGCGCGCATTAGCGGCCGAGATCAACCCCGACGAGCGGATCGCCACCCTGGAAAGCGAACACGAGCTGTACCTGCACCGGCTGGAGCGGCACCGCGACGTGGTGGCGCTGGAGGCGCGGCTGGCCAACAGCGAAGGCGCCGGGGCCATCACCCTGCACGAGCTGATCCCGCAAGCCCTACGCCTCAACCCCACGCGGATCATCGTCGGGGAAGTCCGCTCCACCGAGGTGATCCCCATGCTGGAGGCGATGAACTCCGGCCAGGAAGGCTCCCTGACCACCATCCACGCCAACCGGGCCGAGGAGATCTTCAACAGGATCCTCATCCTGGCCCTGCGCGGCGGCCTGCACCTGGCCCCCGAGGCGATCCACCTGCTCACCGGCATGGCCCTGGATCTGGTGGTCCACATCCGGCACGATGCCCGCGGCAACGCCCGGTATGTGGCCGAGGTGATGGAAGTCCTCCCCCCGGCCGATGCCGCCCTGCCGGCCCGCAACCTCATCTACCGGCCCGGCCCGTCCGGGCGGGCGGTCCCCGCCGCCACCCCGCACTGCCTGCCCGACCTGGTCGCCGCCGGGTTCCAGGCCGACCTGCTGGACCACCGCAGCGGGCTGTGGGCACCGATCTACCAGCGCGCGGGCGGGAGCATCCGATGACCCTGCTGCTCGCCGCCCTGACCGGGGCAGTCGTGTGCGGGGGCCTGCTGCTCCTGATCGCCGGCCTGGCCGGGCATGCGCCGCTCGACCGGCCGCCAGGTCGGCCGCCGTCCCGCCTGGCCACGGCCGTACGCCGCCTGGCCGCACCCGCCCACCGCCGGCGGCTGGGAATCGCGGCGGGGGCGGCGGTCGGGGTGCTGGCCCTGACCGGGTGGCCGGTCGCCGCGCTCGGCGCCGCCCTGGCCGGCTTCGGGCTCCCGCTGTTGCTGTCGCGGCGCGCGCCGCAACAGGTGATCGCCCGGCTGGAAGCCCTGGAGCAGTGGAGCCGCCGACTGGCCGATGTGCTGGCCTCCGGCCGCGGCCTGGAGGAGGCGCTGATGAGCAGCGTGCGCACCGCCCCCGCCCCGATCGCCGCCCCGGTGAGGGCGTTGGGACGGCGGCTGCAGATGCGCGCCGGCACCGAGGAGGCCCTGCGCCAGTTCGCCGACGACCTCGATGATCCGATCGGCGACCGCATCGCCGCGGCGTTGATCCTGGCGGCGCGGCGGCGCGGGCAAGGCGTGCGGACGGTGCTGACCGGCCTGGCCCGCATGGTGGCCGCCGACGTGGCCGCCCGCCGGCAGATCGAAGCCGAACGCGCCCACTACCGCACCACGTTGCGCTGGATCGCCATCTTCCTGGCCGGATTCACCCTGTTCGCCGCGCTGACCCGCAGCTATGTCGCCCCGTACGGCACCGTGCTCGGCCAGCTCGTGCTCGCCCTCGTGCTGACCCTCTACGGGCTCGGGCTGTGGTGGATCCACCGCCTCGGCACCGCCCCCTCACCGGGGCGTTTCCTGCCCGCCGACCCTGATCGGGAAAGCGGCGAAAGGGCGGCGTCGTGAACACGGCAATCCTCCTCGCGGGCGGGGCGTGCGGACTGGGGGTCGCCCTGCTGGTGCGGGAACTCCTGCCCGCACCGCCGGATCTGCAGGCCGCCTTGGACCGGATCGACGGGCGCCGTCTGGATGGCGGCGGCGATGCTGCCGCTTCCGGCATCGCCGGAAACCTTGGCGCGGGAGGCTGGGCCGCCCGGCTGGCGGCCGGCCTGGCCGGTCGGCTGCCGGTGCCCCGCCGGGATCTGGACCTGCTCGCGCGCAGCGTCGACCGGTTCATGCTCGACAAACTCCTGTGCCTCCTGCTCGGGCTGACCTTTCCGGCCATCGCCGGATTCCTCGGCCTGCTCCTGTTCCCGGGCTCCCCGGCGGGGTGGGCGCTGCCCGCGGCGGCAGGGCTGGGGTTCGCCATCGTGTTGTTCTTCGTGCCCGACTACGCCGTACACGCCGACGCGACACGGCGGCGCGTTCAGTTCCGCCACGCCATCAGCTCCTACCTCGACCTGGTCGCGCTCGAGCGCGGCGCCGGAGCCGCGCCCAACCAGGCCCTGGAAAACGCCGCCCAGCTCTCCCACGGGTGGGCGTTCTCTCGCATCGCCGCGGTGCTGGAACAGGCCCGCCGCACCCAGGTCCCGCCCTGGGAGGGGCTGGCCCGCCTGTCCGGCGAGACCGACGTCGGCGAACTGGCCGATCTGGCCGACATCGCCGAGCTCGCCGGCAACGAAGGCGCCCGCATCCTGGACACCCTCATCGCCAAAGCCGAATCCATGCGCGCCGCCGCCATGGCCGAATCCATCGCCCAGGCCAACTCCCGCACCACCACCATGGTCATCCCCATCGCCCTGCTCGGCATGGCGTTCCTGCTGCTGCTCACCTATCCCGTCCTGTACCGGCTGCTCACCACCTGAAGGGAAGAACTCATGCCCATGTCACCATCACCGCGATCACCGTCACGATCACGGTCACGGTCGCCGCTGTCTCGCCGCTGGGGCGCGGTGGCCTCGACGGCCAGGACCTGGATCGCGCGCGTCCACGCGGCCCCGGACCGGGGCAGTTCCACGCTGGAGACCATCGTGATCGCCGCCTTGATCTTCGCCGCCGCCCTGGGCGCGGTCGGCGCGATCATCGCCGCGATCACCAGATTTCAAGGCAATCTCGGGTAAAGTCCGATGCCTCGCCAGCGTCCACCCCAACGTTCACCCCGGCATCCGTCCTCCCATCCGCGCCGTCGGCCGCCTCACGGCCCGCGCCGGCCGATACTCGGCGATGCGGCCCAGCGGGAGCGGGGGCAGGTCACCCTCCAGCATGTGATCATGTTTCCGGCCCTGCTGCTGCTCCTGTCCCTGGCCACCCAAACCTGCCTGTGGTACCTGGCCCGCACCACCGCCCTGTCCGCGGCCCAGGAAGGGGTCCGCGCCGCCCGCGCCGACGGCGCCCCGTCTTCGGCCGGGCAGCAGGCCGCCCTGGAGTTCGCCCGCCGGGCCGGCAGCGGATTCCTCGACCAGCCGGCCGCCCAGGTCACCGGCGACGCCGCCAGCCTGCAGGTTCGGGTGACCGGCACGGTGCCGTCCTTCGTTCCCGGCCTCACCTTGCGCATCTCGCAGGTGGCACGCGGAGCCCGCGAGCGTTTCACAACCCCGGACGAGCCATGAACCCACGCAGCGGTGAGGCGGGCAGCGCGACGCTGGAAGCCCTCGTCTTGGCCCCCGCCCTGATCGCCGTCCTCGCGCTGGCCATCGCCGCCGGCCGGGTCGGCTTGGCCCGCGCCGCGGTGGAGGCCGCCGCCCGCGACGCCGCCCGCCAAGCCTCCATCGCCCGTACCCCGGCTCAAGCCAACACCGCGGCCCTGTCCAGCGCCACCAGTTCCCTGCACGAACAAGGACTGGGCTGCACGCCGCAGGTGAGAGTGGAGGTGGCCGGCCTGACCCGCCCGGTCGGCACGGCCGCCACCACCAGCGCCGAGGTCAGCTGCCAGCTTGCTCTCAGCGACCTCGGCCTGCCGCTGCCGGCCGCCATCACCCTGCGCGCTCGTGCGCTGTCCCCTGTCGACCCCTTGCGAGGTGACCCATGAGGACACCCCTGAAGGCACCCCCCGCCCAGCCGAATCACCGCCACTGCCGCCCCCGACGCCGTCACCCCCGACCTCACCCGGGGAGGCAGGGATGGCACCACGAGCGTGGTTCGGTGACCCTGTACGGGCTCGTCCTGGCCATAGGCATGATCGCCCTGATCGCGCTGGTCGTCGACGGCGGCGCCAAGCTCGCCGCCGCACGCCAGGCCACTGCGATCGCCGAGGAGGCCGCCCGTGCCGCGGCCGGGCAGGCCGACCTCCCCACCGCTTACACCAGCGGCATCTACCGCATCGACCGCCAAGCCGCACTCAACGCCGCCCAAACCTATCTGGCCGCGACCGGCCATCGCGGTTCGGTGCGCGTCACCGGGCCGACCACCATCGAGGTCACCGTGCGAATCCAGCAGCCCACCCTGATGCTGTCCGCGATAGGGATCAGCGAGATCAGCGTGCAGTCCACGGCCCAGGCGCACCTGGTGACCGGCGTCACAGGCCCAAGCCGATGACGACCCGCCGCACCGGGGAAGTCCTGCGCGGGCTGACCGCACTCCTCGTCCTGATCGTGCTGATCGCCGGACTGCCGCTTCTGCTGCAGGCGCTGGCGGGGCCGCCCTGGCCCGGCCACCTGCCCAGCTGGGAGGAGCTCACCGGCCGGCTGCTGCGCCGCGACAACGGCACCCTGCTGATCGCCGCCCTCCGCCTGATCGGCTGGGCGACCTGGGCCGCCTTCACCCTCTCCACCCTCCTCGAAGCCCTCGCCCGGCGGCGCGGCAACCGTGCCGCCGCCCTGCCTGGCCTGGGCACCCTGCAACGGATGACCGCCCAGCTGATCGCCTCCGTGACGCTCATCACCCACTCCTCCCTCACCCCCATGGCTGCCGCGGCCCCACCAGCCGTGATCCTCGCCGCCATCTCCACCAGCAACCAATCCTCCCTCGACCGGCCCTCGGCGGAACCACGCCCAGACACGCACACACCACCCGAAACGCATACGGCAGCCGACATAACGATGCCTATCGCCTTCGGCACCGGCCTCTTGGCCGGCGGCATCTTGACCACGCTGGCGCGGCTACGCCACCACCAGCGCCAGCAGCGCGCCCCCGGCCGCCGCATCCACCTGCCTGAAAGCCCCCACATCCAACGGGTAGAGCAAGACCTACACCGCCATGACCGATTCGCCACCCAAACCGACCGCCAGCTCGCCACCACGTTGACCGTGCTCAGCGACCTCCTCCACCGCCAGGACCCTCCAATCCAGGGCGTCGCCGGAATCCACCTGGCCGGCGACCGCGTCGAGGTCATCCTCACCGCCCCCGCACCCCAGCCGCCCCCGCCGTTCACCGTAATGACCGGCAGCCAGGACATGCGCTGGCGCCTGAACCCCGCCCAGGATCCCGCGGACTCGCCGATCCGCCCCGGCCCGCTGTCCCATCCGGTGCCCGGCGTGGTCACCGCCGGGTTCACCCAGGACGGAGGACGTCTCCTGCTGGATCTTCAGCGCTTGGGCGTCACCCTTTGCCGTGGTGCCACCGCGCTCATCGACGCCTACCTGCGGATGATCGCTGTCGAGGCCGCCACCAGCCCATGGGCACCCTGGCGACAGATCATCCTGATCGGCTTTCCGGAGATGTCCGTGCTCGGCCACCGAGCCGTCAACTACGCCGCGCTCGGTCCTGCTCTGGACATGCTGCATGACCGCGCTGGCCGTACACGACCGCAGCATCACACCGACGCCGGCAGAGGCAGCATGCTCGCCAAGAGCCCGGATCTCCCGAGCGACGAGCCCGGCCTCCGGGCAGATCACGATGAGAGCAACGCCCTCATCCTGCTCATCAGCGTGACTCCGCCCGCAGCACAAGACCTGGACCGGCTCCGCACACTCGTCCAGAACAGCACCGGCATCGCCGCGATCCTGCCCGACAACCTGGTCCGCGGCGCCGACGACCGTCCCGGGGGCCGCTTCGAGCTGGCCAACACCCAGCACGGCCCCATCCTGCACGCCAGTCCCATGGGGCTGACCGTCCGGCCGCCTGCCCTGCCCGCACCTGCCTACCGCGATCTGGCGCTGCTGTTCGGCGCCACCCAACCCGCCGACCTCGACCGCCACACCCCGCCCTACCCCACCCCCGGCCCGCCCACCGCGGCCGCCGCAGAAAGCGACCACGGCCTGCAGATCCGCATCCTCGGCCCGCTGGAAATCCTCGGAGCGCACCTGGAACTCCTGCCCAAACAGGCCGAACTCGTCCTCCTCCTGGCCCTGCACGAACCCTACGGGCTGCGCAACAGCCAACTCGCCACCTACCTCGGCCCCGACGAAGACACCCCCAAACCTCCCGACTCCCTCCGCCAGCACCTCTCCCGCACCCGCCAGCGCCTCGGCACCGCACCAGACGGCCAGCAACGCATCCGCCACATCGGCAACGGCCTCTACCGCCTGCACGACGCCACCCTGGACTGGGCCCGCTTCCAGCACCTGGCCACCCTCGGCCGCACCCACCCCACCGACGGCATCCCCCACCTGCGCGACGCGCTGACCCTGATCCGCGGCCAAGCCTTCACCGGCTGCTACCACTGGTGGCTGCAGCCCTCGCTCCTGGAAACCATCCGGGCCGAAATCGTCGACACCGCAGCCGTCCTCGCGGACCTTGAGCTATGTACGGGTAATCCCGCCGCCGCCGCACGAGCCGCCCGCTGCGGGCTGACCGCCGATCCCTCCGCCGAACAGCTCTGGCGTGCCCTCATGCGTGCCGAACACGCCGCGGGAAACCTCGCCACCCTCCACCAAACCTGGAAGCAATGCCTACGCCAGATCAGCGACATCAGCCTTGATGGCAGACCCCACCCTGACACCATCCACCTGTTCCACCAGCTCACCACCGGGCCACGAGCGGGAGCGATGTCTCCATAGCCAGAGCCGCTTCGATCACGACGGGAGGGGATGTCGTCGGCATACTCCGGCTGTGACGAAACTTGGGCCTCACCCACAATGCGGCAGCGGGCGGGGTAGACGGGCATGCGGAAGCGGAGGCGCGGACATAGCAGGTGTGACTGGCTGGCCGCTGACCTGCGGATGTGTCAGATCGGCGGCTCCTGCGAGAGATCGGGATCGGGACTTTCCGTCATTGCAGGATCCGGCGGGATCAAAGTGACCTGATAGCCGAGCCTCTCCAGAGTCTTCTGGCAGTGGGCGGCCAGATAGAGGGCCTGCCGGGCCTCGCGCCGGTCGTAGAAGTCCCGCCGTCCTCGCGGGTAATCGGTGCTGGTGGTGGCTCGACCATCGCGGCCTTGAGGTGCTTCTTGCCTTTACGGGTGGCGTCGCGCTTGCGCTTGCCCGCCGATTCCCGGCTGCCCAGGGCCAGGCCGGCCCAGGCCACCAGCTGCCCGGGAGTGGGAAAGCGGGACGTGTCAAGCGGCCAGGTTCGTCCATTGATGGCGAGGTGCCGGGTTACCCAGGTCGATGTCGTCGAGTTCGACCCGGTGAGCCAGCATTAAGTTCGAGCTGCATGAGACGGGACACTGTCATCGACACTGCTGTGGCGGCGGCACACCTAGGGCTTGCGCGAGGACGGCCCCGGCTGCCTCGACCGATGCCGCGAGGTCGGCGAGCAGCAACTGCGGGATTGTTCCTTGCCCGAGTCCGGCCCGCTCGACCAGCGCTATGAGGTCCCGGCGCTGTCCCGACGTCATGCGAGTCCGGCACGCCGGGTGTCCCAGCACCTCTCGGGCGACGTATGCATCGCCAGATTGTTCAGCTTCTTCGATCATCTCAGCACACAGGGGATCCGCCTGTACCTGGTATGGTCCGGCGGCGAGATCGACGGCGGTGAGGCCGAGCCGGATGCGAAACAACGTGGTCTTCCGGTCAGGCTGCTGACGGGCGAGTCGGACTGCGGCCAACGTCCTGGTGAGGTCTTCGGGAGCCGGGCCGGCGGCTTTCAGGCGGGCGAAAGTGCGCAGGCAGCCCGCTACGGCCTGTTCCCATGGTTGTGTTGTCACGGTGTCGTCGATGAGGGCGAGCGCGGAGTGGATGCGGCCGTCGAGCACGCGCGTGATGATGTCGGCTTGGCGGCTTTCGCGCAGCTGCTCCGCGGCGTGGTCGTAGCGTGCGGCGTGCGTCGCGGCCTTCGCCCATTGTCCGGCGGCGACCAGGGCGCGCGTGCCGTCCTGGAGCAGGAGGTCCCATAGCCATGGGCTCACCTTGGCTCTGTCGGCGTTGCCGGCGGTGAACCCGTCGAAGGAGATCGACATGCCGTGGATGTCGGCGCTGCCGCCGTGGTGGACCGCGTGGTAGATCTGGTCGAGTGCCCGGTAGGCACCCTCGGGGGCACCGGCCCGGATATCGAGCCGGGCGAGGTTGACCAGCGGCTGGAGCGAGGCGATGGCGGTGCGCCCCGACACCGGCCAGGCGGCTTGGAAGAGCCGAAACTGCCGTTCGCACAGCTCGACGGCGAGCGCGGGCATGGCGCAGTCAGCGGCGATCAGCGCCGCCAGATTCCAGGCGGTGCAGGCCCGGTCGATCCGGTCTTCGGGTTCGGCCGGCTGATGGCACGACGTCGCGTAGTCGTGCACATCGCGTACGCGGGTCGCCAGGTCCGGGCAGCCCAGCCGGGTTTGGCGCACCAGCGGAAACCTCGCCACCGCCCTGCTGAGGTCAGGCGAGGTCTCGGTGGCCGGCGGTGCCGACGGGATTGCGGCCGGTCGGCCGGTCGGCCGGTCGTCGGCTGGTGGGTTGTGGAGGCCCAGGATGGCGGCACGTGCCGACCAAGCAAGGATGCTCTGGGTCCGGGAGGGCAGTCCGAGGCGGTTCCAGTGGAAGATGATGTGATAGCTCAAGATCTCGCGCAGGCCCCGCTGAAGTGTTCCAGCGCGAGCCTGTGTCCCGAGGTCTCGGCCAGCTCGGCGGAAGGCGTCGGCCCATCCGGCCGCGGAGGCCACGGGGCCGTCGGCGCCCAGCAGCGCTCCGTCCGGCGTCGTGTCGGCGAACATCAATGTGGTGAGACTGTCGGCCATTTCCGTGAGTCGCCGAGGAGGCACGTCCGTCGGCAGCGGCCGTTCCAGGGCGACTCGGTGCCAGACGTCGCCTTCCTCATATCGCTCCAGCCCGGCGGCGCGCATCAGAATGCCGCACAGCAGCAGGGACAGCTCGCGGCGGCCGAGCCCCTTCTCAATGCCGCGGAGCAAAGCCATGACGGCGTGGCTGTCGGCGTCGAATAGCTTGTGGGCGGCGGTGACGCCCGCGTCGCCGCCGAACGCCGCGCTCTCGGCCTCGTAGATACCGGGCCACCAGCGGTGGATCTGGCCGGTGGCGGCGAGTTCGTTCAGTGCCGTGCCGAGGCTCGCCTTCATGGTGTGGCCAGCGGGTCCTGGCCGCACCCGCAGTCTCCAGCAGGGGTGCTTGCGCATGAACCACCACGCGACGATCAGGCCGTCTATTTCAGCGCGGTGCAGGAGCGGCGCGAGGTAGTCAGCGGCGACCTGCTCGCAGGCGTCCCAATCGGTGAACTGAACGTAGAGCTGCCACCATCCTCCGGTGGCATGATCGGCGAGGGCTTGTCGTCCGGCCTGCTGGTAGATCTCGACGGCGCTGGCCAGCTCCGCTGGTTCGACGCCGTCGGCGGCTTCTTCTACCGGGGTTCCGGTCAAGACTTTCAGGATCGCGCGTTCGGTGGCCTCTGCGGCGGCGGCGCCGTGGTGAATCAGGGTGCTGTTTCCCGCTTCCCCGGCGTCGGTCAGTTGATCAGCAGGCATGCGTCCCATCCCGAGGTCGGCGCGGTGTCGTGCGCGGCGGTGTGCAGGGCGAGGGCTGTCCCAGCGTCGCCTTCCAACAACCCCGGGCCGCTGGCGGTGTCGGTGTCGGGCTGGGAACGGCGGGCGAGGTTGTCGGCCAGGTGGGGCAGGCGTTCGGCGAGTGCCGGGGTGGTGGCGTCGCGGGCTGCTCGCCACGCGGTCTGGTACAGGCCGGCTGCGCCGTGGCACAGACCGGCGTCGGTGATCCGAGCTTGTTGTGCCGGGTCGCGCAGGCATCGGGCGAAGGCGTCTTCGTACATCTGCTGGCGGTGGTGGTCGCCGGTGGCGATGGCGGCCAGCTGTCCGGCGCGGACGATCCCCGGGGTGCCGTAGCACCAGCTGGGGCGGCCCGGCCTGGACTGGCTGGGGCGGCCTTCACGCAGGTCGGCCCTGGTGATCCATTGCGGCCACCACGGTCCGACCGCGGAGTCCTGACGCCAGGCGTCGAGCCAGGAACAGATGGTGTTGATCGCCTCACGCTGTCCTTGGACGGTGATGCCGCGCCGCATCGCCTGGCTCAGGAGTGCGAGCGGTCCGCCGGTGATGCCGTGGGCGGCGCCGAAGTTGCCGTGGCCGCCAGGGTAATCGGCGGAGAACTGACGGTGCGGGTCGTGGACGACCCACCAGCCGGGCAGTTCCTGGCCGTCTACGACAAGCGGGTGGGTCAGCGCCACCAGGTAGTCAAGGACGCGCTCCAGCGCGCTGCCGCCGGGATCGCGGCGCAGCAGCAGCGCCCCGATCCCGCTCAGGCCGAAGAAGACGTCGTACTCGCGGAACTGGGGGAGCTCGCCCCGCCGGATGCGGGCCATGGCCGCCTCGACGCGGTGGTGGGCGAGCTTCGCGATGTGCCCATCGAGGTCGGTGAGGCCGTGGCGGTATCGGCCGGTGGTCGCGGCGGCGGCGTCCAGGATGAACGCGATGGCGGGCGCGCCGAGATACAGGCCGGTGTTGTCGTCGGCGCTGATCTCGCCGGCCGCCGCGTGCGTGATCCAGTTGTGGGCCTGCTGCCACGTGCCGCGACCGGTGTGGGCCCGCTCGATGTGCAGCAACGCGATCCCAGCGGTGCCCTCGGTGAGGGACTGCGAAATCCAGGGCCGGTCGCCGGGCGGCGGCTCGGGCGACGTCAAGCGCGCGGCGTAGCGCTCAGCCGCCACCGCGAGGGCGGCATCGGGGACCGTCGGCGCGGCCACCTCATCCCTCCGCTCGGGTGGCGAGGTGACGCAGCGCGCAGGCCCGAGCGAGCCGGCCGGTGACGCGCTCACCGTCGGCGTCGACGCCGACGGCGCGAATGTGGTGCAGGTGCAGCAGCGAACGCAGCACGGTCAGCGGATCGCGCTGCCTGGCCAGGTGCTCCCTATAGGTGGCAAGCGCGGCAGCGCGCCGTTGCCACGCGGTCGCCACCTCACCTCCGCCGGGAAGGGACGCGAGCGCCGTGCAGGCGCGGGCTGGGTCGGCCAACTCCATTGCCTGGTCGCGCAGCGCGGGATCGAGCCGTCCGTGCTCTTGGGGCAGGTCGTGAATGAGCCAGTCCAGGCCTGTTTGCGCGGAGGTGGCGAAGCTGGTGGCCAGGTCGACCATGCTGGCGGCGGCGAGGGCTTGGGGATGCACCCCGGCGCGGACAGTCGTGGTGATCTGGGCGAGGGCCGCGGCCGAGTCGGCGGCGAAGACGTCGCGGGCGCAGTCCATCGCGGAGCCGTGGCCGTAGCGTCCCGGATGGGGCTGGTAGGTGGCCAGTGACAGGTGCGACAGCAGACGGTCCCGGCGAAGCCCGGCCGCCCACACGGTAATCAGCTCGGCGGCCGTGCCGTACGCGGCAGGATCAGGCAGGGACAGGTAGAGCGCGAGGTACTGGTCCACCTCGGGACGCCTCATCTCGCGGTGACGGCGAAACCACCAGCGCGGCGCATCATCATCACCGAAGGCGTCGATCAGGCGCGCTATGTGCTCGGTGAGGATCTCCCCAAAGCGCTCTGGATGCCCGTAGATCTGCGCATACACAATCGTTGATCGTCCGGGCAGGTGCCCCGAGTCGACTGAGACGGCGCGCGGCCGTCTGATCGGTAGCGGCTCCCCATCGGCGGGGGCATTGAGTACCAGAGGGATGAGGACTTCGTGGGCGCGGCCGAGCCAGGCGAGGTCGTCCGGGGCCGCGGCTTCGCGGAGTTCAACGCGGCCTGCGCGTTGCAGGCGGGTGCGCAGAAGAAGCCGGTGAAGACTGTGGCCCAGATCCACCGGCTGCCGCCGGTCGTGGTCGACTAGGGCGACGTGCTCGGGCACCTGCCACCGGGTCCGCCATACGCCGAGACCTTTCTCCCATTCGGCCATCGAAGCGCCGCGTCCGGGCAGGTCGGCGGCCGACAGCAGCCACCGTGCCGCAGCGAGAATCGTCCGCCGGTAGCGGACTCGGGGAAGGTAGGGCAGGTTGGCTGCGGTGCCAAAGTGAAACGACCGATAGACCGCGCACCGGGAGATGACGATCTCGGACAGGAACCGCGCCAGCGGCGGGGTGTGTACTCCGGCTTCCAGGGCGTGCCCGACGCGCGGCTCGACACGCTGGCCGGTGGATAGTCGCATGAGGTGGAACCGGCGGGCGTCCGCGCTCACCGCGAGATCCGACAGCGGAATGAGATGCTCGCGCCCGTGGCGGTGCTCGGCCACCGCGATGACATGCGGCAGCAGTTGCCCGGTGCGGGCGATGTTCTCGTTGCGGCGTTTACGCGGAGCGAACGACAGCTGCGCGGCGACCACGTCCGGACCATGCGCGGCGAAGGTCCCTCCGATCAGATCCCGGCCCTGCTCGGGCAGCAGATGGGCGTGGCGGCCGACCATGCTGCTGCCTGGACGGGGCGTCCCAGTCACCATCAGCGCGAACCTCCCGCGGTTCAGCGCCTCCAGGGACGCAGCGCGAACCTCTACGGCGATCTCGACGCGAGAAGGCAGAATCACCTCCGCAGACTCGCCGACCAGATCCTCGATCACCTGATCGGTCAAGATGATCTCGCCACCGCCCACAGTGGCCTGCTGGATCAGCGCCAGGAGCTTCTCATCGCGCTCGGTCACCGGTCGGGCGGCGCGCACCCACGCCGAGCCAAGGTACTCGGCTGGCACGCCGAGCCCGCTGTCGGCGACCAGTTCCAGAACTGGCACCAGCGCACCTGTGCCGTAGCGTGCCTGGAACCGGGTGTGGTAATCGCGCCAGGCCGGATGCCCAAACGGGTAGGGGGACAGCCGGAACAGTACGTCAACGGCGTCGCGGGCTTCCCGGGCAACCTGCTCCGGTATCTGAACGTCGCAGTCCAAGATCGTGTCAATTGCCAGCGGCACCTGCGCGGCCTGGCTCAACGTCCTCATGCGCGCGGTCACCGACGGCCCCGGGGCTGTAGGGGCCGCACGTGCGGCCGAGAGGTCCTGATGGACCGCGAACAGCTCACGCACCAGGTCGCCAACGCCGGGGATGTCGTGAGCTTGGGCGGCCTGAAGCTCAGTACAGGCATGGCCGAGCGCGTCCAGGCACGTCATCGGCGCCCACAGACTGCTGATCAGCATGTTCTGGGCCAGCAGGCCAGCGAGCATCCCACCGATCTGCTCCGTCGCGGCGGCGGGGAACTTGGCGGCGAGCAGCTTGCTCAGCTCACCGAACCTCACCGGCCTGCTCGCAACTTCCAAAGCGGCGCGCACCGGCCGGCTGTGACGCACCGACACCTCGATCGGGGCCAGCGCTCGGGAAGCTCCGTCCGGTGCCGGACCGGGTGCCACGAACCGGCCGCCGCGCACGCTTCCGGCGTCGTTGGCGACCACGGGCAGCCGCTCCAGCAGTTCAGGGCACTGATGCAGACGGGCCAGGACGTCACCAAGCCAGCCCGCGTCCGCCCGCGCAGCCACCTGGTGCTGTCCTCCCCATCGCACCCGGGCGCTTGCGCCTATCTGGGCCGTACCGACTCCGGCGAACAGGCCGAACGGAGTGGGGCGGCGCTGCCAGCGCAGCAGGTAGGACGCCAGCGCGACCACGGCCCGGCGCACCCGAAGGGCATCGCGGCTCTCTTCGGCCACCAGGGCGTGAATCGCCTCGATCAACGCCGGGCTCGCCTCGGCCAGCGCCGCGCGGATCTCGGCGCGGCACGACATCGCCGCCAGCCAGGCAACCCCTCGCGCGGCGGCGTCCTGGCCGTACATGTGCAGGTCATTGGGGACGTCCAGTCCGCCCGGGTCGGTGCTGGCGCGCAGCACCGCGGCGCCGCCCCATCGGTAGACTGCTGATGATCTGGCTGCCACCTTGCCTCCCCTGAAGCTGCGGCTGCGCGGGTAGTGCCGATGCGCCGCCGTACGGCGCACCGGCTGGCGGACTGGTCAGAACTGGTCGTCGAGCGCGGAGTTGCACGAACTGTCGTTGCCCGAGCAGGTGTTGCCGCAGCCGTCATCGGTCGGGCAGGGCGTGTGCGTGGCCGGGGCATAGGCCACGACCACGCGCACGTCCAGCGCGAACTCGTCGTCCCCGGCGGCGGGTCGCTCGGCCAGCGCGGTGGAGCCGCCCGAAGCTCGGCCGTCGAACATGGTGACCATCTCCTTACTCGGTAGGGGGGTGCGGGAGACCCTGACCGGATGCGGCGGTCGCCGTCTGCGGCCAGGAGATCAGGACTCTGCTGTGGGTCTTGTCGATGACGCGCCCCTCAGGCATCCGGTCATCGGGGGTGCCGGCAGGGTAGATGCGATATTGCGGGCCGGGTCCTCCGCGGTGCTGTCGGCTCCAGGTCCGCAGCTGTTCCGCCACCTCCTCGGCGAGCGCGGAAGCGTCAGGGCCATAGGCGTGAACCCCGAACTCCGCCGACTTGTCCACCTCGGCCGCGGTGCGGGTGGTGATGTAGGCGAAGCTGCCGCCCTCGACGACGGCCATCGCGAAGGTGCGGTTACGCGGTGGAGACACCACACCGGTGTCACGCTCGGGGTCCACCAAGACCATGCAGAACCCTGGCAGGGCGGTGGCCAGCCACATCTGCACCGTGTCCAGCAGTTCATAGGCCCCGATAACGGCCCCGCTCCACACCTCCACCCGAGGTGCGTCGAACACGCCTTCCAGCGAGCTCGGGTCCACGGGGAAGTCGTCGTCGAACCGCAAGGTGACCTCGCCCCCGCGCATCACCAGCAACCTCGCCTGGTGCGCGCCGGCACCCTGCATCGGCACGAATCCGAACAGCTTCGACGACACGCTGACCAGGTGGCCGTCGGCATGTTCGAACGCGATCGTGCGGGTCAGGCCCCGCATCCGCAGCGCCACCATGAGGCGGCCACCCTCGGCCAGTTGATCCACCCAGGCCGGCGGGATGTCCCACGTGCCGACGGTGACCAGGATCCTGTCGTAGGGTGCGTAGGCGGGCACCCCGTCCTCGGCGTCGGCGAGCACGATGTTCACCCGCGCGTACCCGGCCTCATCAAGCATGCGACTGGCCCGGTCGGTCACGAATTCGTCGATGTCAACGGTAGTGACCTGGCCGGACAGGCCCACGAGTTCGGCCAGCAGCGCAGCGTTGTACCCGCCGCTGCCGACCTCCAGGATCTTCATGCCGGGCGTGATCTCCGCCTGCTCCAGCATGAAGGACTGGACGTGCATGTCCGACACCGAGCTGAGGGCGTTCCCGTCCGGATCCCTCTTGGTGACGACGGCCTTGAAAGGGTCGTAGGCGTCCTCCAGTTCCACCTCAGGGATGAACAGCTCCCTGGGAACCTTGCGCATCGCGGCCTCGACCGGCCCCGAGACGATCGTGCCGTTCTTGATGAGCTCGTCGACGGCCTGGTCGCGCAACCGCGCGACGCGGTCCGGGCCGGTGTTTCCTTCGGTCGTGGTCATGCCAGTCACAGGGTTGTCCTCGATGTCGCACGTCGTGGCACGGTGCAGAAGACCTGCTTCCACGACTCCGGAGATGATCATGTTGCCGGGAGGCTTGGCTGTCAGGGCGCTTCGCATGTGGTCAAACGGCGTTGCTGCGGATCGTGTCCATGTCGCGCAGTTACACCATGCCGACCGCAGTGAGGCTGCGGCGTCATTCTAGGGCTCAATTGCCTCGCGGGAACTCCTGATTTCAGTGGTCATCATGCTCCGCCCAGTCTTCCTAGTGGTCTTTTGTCGTGTTTCCGCTGTCAAGCCACGTCAGGCTCCTCCTGGCGACCAATAGCAGGCTTCTAGAAATCTGTTCGTACCACGGTAGAACATGGCCGCCCGATCAACGAAACAGGATGTGGTAGGCACGTGCATTGGACGATGGAAAGCGCCCTCAGTCAATCGGTGCATCGAAAACGACCAGAGAACGACTAGTCGACACAAGACGAATGCCTATATTTAAGCGATTAAGGGCTGTGCCATATACCGCTAGCGGATCAAATGGGTCGCCATCTTTCATTAATGCCGTCCATCAGCGAGGAAAGTCGTTTGTCCAGCTCAGCACGGACCCCGGGATGATCAGCGGCACGTAGGTAGGCTGCGAGCGACCGCAGTTCGCGAGCCCTGCATAGCAGCAGCACTCCGGAGTCGTCTTGGATACCTGGATCCACGCCGTACGCATCGCAGAGAGCGACCCAGTTCGCTGGTGGCCGGCCGAAACGGAGCACGCCCATCAATGTGGGCACGAGGTCTTGAGCTCGGGGCCCGTAGCTGATCGAGTCCCAGTCGATCATCAGGTAGCGACCACCTGATGCGAGAAGATTCCCTGGATGAGCGTCGCCATGGATCATTCCTTGCCCCAAGGGCAGCGCAGCGGACTCGTATTCGGCGAGGAGCCGTCGGCCCTGTTCACGTAACCAATCGTGTTGGCCAACCGGGAGCGTGAGATCGCTTCGCGACAGGTCAGCCAGAAGCGATCCCAATGGATTGGTGGCCAATAGATCGACAGGTGGGGCGGGAAGTTCGTGAAGGGCACGCAGGAGGGCTCCCAGGTCGCTGGAACTGGGCGCCACTGACTGCTCGTCGACCGCTATGTACGTCCAGAAGGTCGCGGTCCACTCGCCGACCGTTATGGGCTGCTGCACGGGCAAGGGTGTTACGGTGGGGAACCCGTGGTGGTGTAGCCAGCGCGTCATCTCGACGGCCAAGGACAGCCGTCGCTTCCACTCGCCGCTCCCTCCGGTCTGGCGCAGCCGTACCACGGCATGGGCCTGCGGCAAGTGAAATACCGCGTTGGCGCGGGAATGCAGCAGGCGGGCACTGTTGCTATCGAGCCCAGCGACCGCACAAACCTGGTCGAGGGGAGCGTAGGTCATGGAACTGGAAAGGATCGCGCGAGTGAATTCCTCATTCAGTTACGCCACGCGGGTTCGCAGCTCGGCTCGCATATAGTCGCGCCACTCACGTACCTTCGGCTCACTGGCGCGAGGTTCGAGTTCGTGGTCGAACGATTGTACGAGATGGATGGCTCGGGCTGACGTCAGCGCGTTCGCCATCGGCACCGCTTCGCGTGCGAGGGCCAGGGAATGGTCCAGGTCACCCCGGAGCAGCGCAGCCTGAGCGAGGTGCATCGTGTTGAATTGGGCCGAGCGAACGAAGCGCGTCCCGAATCCGCGCAGAGCTGTCTCAGCACACTCCGCAGCGCGATCCGGCACTCTCGCCATGTGCCAGCAGTGACCAACCTCTGCGGTCAGCTCCGCGTGGCCGAAAGTGTTGATCCACAGGGGTTCATCGTCACGCGAGGTCGCGGAGGCGAAGAGCCTCTCAGCCTCACCGATCAGAGACTCCACTCGCTTGAGCGCGTGACTGTCCAAGGTATCGGCCACCATTATCCCCACGGCAGTCGCCCTAGCTTCACGTACTGTCAGCATCGCGGACACGCGAGGCCCGGCCTTGGCTGCCTCGCCAGCGCTGCGGGCGGCTGAAGCGAGCCGCAACGCCGCCTGCGGCGAACGAAGATCACACGCCTGCTGGGCCATAGTAGCTAGCACCCATGCAGCGGTGAGCTGGTCCCCGCCCGCCTTGGCGAGGCGTAGTGCCTGACCGAACTGGACCTGGGCAAGACCTTGATGCCCGAGGTCGAACGCCTCCCATCCGGCTAGGCGCGTGAGTCCCGCGGCTGCGGTCATCAGCTCAGCACCGATCCCGCTGGTGTAGCGACCGTCCAGCAAGGGGCGTACCTGGTTGTTCAGGTAGTCGATCACAGCGGGGCGGACCAGTCCTCCGCCGAACTGGTGATCCATCTGTGTGAACGCCTGGAGGGACTCTCGGAGGCGGAGGACATCTGCCTCACCTACGCCCTGACCTGGTCCGGATCGTGCGGGCACCTCATCGGGGGTTCGGTAGGTGTAGTCCAGAAGCCATTCGGACACAAAAGCAGGAACGAGAGGGAGCGCGGCCAGAAGCCTACGACGTGCCGCATCTACCTCCCACCTCCACAATTCGCTCATCAATTCCACTGTATCTCTAAGTGACGTCCGCATCATTTCGGCGGCCAGGGTCCAGGGGCGCGGCTCCATGTCCTCGGAGTCCTCGACCCAGCTTCTGACCTGGTCCAGCGTGACACCACACAACTGGGCGATGCGCTGCTGATAGGTCTGACGTACCCCTTGGGTGCCTCGTTCCCATCGTGCCCAGGTGTTCGAGGCGACGCCGACCCGCTCAGCTATCCCCTCTTGGGTCAGGCCCAGACTCTTCCGGGCCGCGACCAATCCTGGTCGCGCTCTGGGGCCTTTCGGTTCATGCACAGCTGTCGCCTCTCCGGTGACTTCACCGTCACACAGTGCCGGAGCTGATTCCAGAACGTGCCCTAGTCGATGAAAACGACCATGAAACGACTAGTCGGCCAATCGTCCACGAAGCGGCTAGCCAACGTCCTTCACAGATCCTGCCCAGGTGATCAAGCTCTTATTCACGATTCCCCGGTTCTGGAATGAATCGTGCCCCCGCGATCTGCCCCGTCCTAACAGAAGACGCTCCACCGAGGGTCGGAAGCGGTGGACCTTCAATCGTTGGGAGATGCGACCCATGGAGGCCGGAAGCACAAGCGGCGAATTGTCGGTAATGGACTGAAATGTCGGAACCTGCCCAACGCATAGGCATGTTTGGCCGGACTCCTTGATCGGATGGAGGTGCGATCCATGACGATGCACTACATGCCCGGCTCCTTCGGAGAGCGGCATCCCATACCTGATCCGGCGCTGGTGGACATCAAGCAGGTCCAGAGCATCCTGAAATTGAACTACGTGATCGAAGCGGACTGGAGCTGGATCGACGGGGTTCCCGTGCTGTCGATCTGGACGGGCCTTGCTCTCTGGTCCATCAACGGGACGTTCTTCTGGGAAACCGGTCGCCGCAGCCGAAGGCAGCGGCCCGTATACGCCTCCCACCCGACGACCGACCCGGACGGCGCCGCAGCCCGGATAGCCCGGCATTACCACGATCTCCGTGCCCAGGAAGGTCTCGTTGTCCACCGCCTGGCTGCGGCCGGGCTCGCCTAAACCGGGGGGCGGCGGCGTGGTTGAACCTTGGCCCCGAGATTGGGAGGGCGTGGAATTCCTGCGCTGCCGCCCCGCTCATCTCCTCTTCCCGTACGGCATCACCCGATCGGAGATCCGCAACATGATCAGCGGCCCTGGCGCGCGGCCTCTGCCTTCAATGGCCGGCGTCTACGACAACTTATTGGGGCACCCGAACTACAGCGGCGACCAGGACCTGCAGAAACGGCTAACGGTTCTATTGCCGGGCCTGGAGGAAGCGACCCAGGCGAACCGTGCGTTCGTTCTTCGCTCGGCCAAGGCGGTCGCCCGAATGGGGGTCACCCAGTTCCTGGACCTTGGGTCCGGGCTCGCGACGGACCAGAGCATCCCTGACGTCGTCTCCCGCGTCGAACCCCATGCGCGGGTGGTCTGCGTCGACAACGACCCTCTCGTCGTCGCCCACGGGCGGGCGATGCTCGCGGGCGAGCACGTCGCAATAATCGACGCCGATATCCGCATGGTCAACGACGTGCTCGACCATGCGGAACTGGCACGGATCGGATTCCAGGCCGACCGGCCAACAGCGGTGATCGCCGCTGCAGTCGCGCACTTCTTGCGCGATGATGACGAACCGGCGGATCTGCTCCGTGAGTACCTGGATGCCTTCCCGTCCGGCTATTTGATCTTCACTCACGCATGCGGTGACGATGTTCCCGCCGACCATCTTGAGATGGCTGTGGCCGCCTACCGGGAACGGATCGGGCCGATCTACCCGCGTACCGAAGCCGAGATCACCGCGTTCCTGAACGGCCTGAACGTGCTCGAACCCGGCCTGGTCGAGGCCTCGCATTGGCGGCCGGACGACAGTCCGCTGGAGATCGTCGGCGCCAAGTTCATGGCGGCCGTTGCTGGATTCGGCAACCAGGATTCCCTCACGCGGCATCAGGAAGCGGTGCGCAGATGACGACGGCAAACACCAGGATCCCACCCTCGAACGAGGTCTCGGCGCCGCCCAGCCTGACTGCTGCGGAGGCCGCCGAGCTGCTGCAAGCGCGCCTGCGTGAGCACGGCATGAAGGCTGAGGTGACGGCCAACGATGGCGCGGCGCGGCTCTGGATCTGCCCCGACCTCATCGTCTGGGCGTACCCCCACGGGTACTCATGGCAGAACGGCGTGGCTCAGGGAAAACCCGTCCAGAAGGGGGCGGTCGATCCCGGCGAGGCGGCGGCGCTCCTGGCTGCCCGGTTCAAGGAACTGACCGGAGTGAAGCCGACCGTACCCGAGCGCCGCCCGCCCCATCCGCTCTCTTCCGCTCCTCCCTCCGGACCGCCCCCGCGCCCGCCGCAATACCCGCAGCCCACCCAGGACCCGCATTCCGACGCATGGACCAACTCTCCATGGTCGTAGCTCTCCGCTGTCCCCAAACGCCCGTGGCTTTCCTTAGACCAAGGCCACGGACAAAGGTGTGGTCCGTGCCGCCTCCCGTCGGTGTGCGGCACGGACCACCACCCCTGACCCGTGCGGGGCCACAAGCGCGCGCGGCCCCCGCACGGTAGAGGTTCGCCCCCTAAGAAGGGACTGCCGCCCCAGCGTCAAGCACCAGGGGCGATGTCGTCATGCCCCCGATCGGAGGACAGAACTGTGATGCCGCAGGAGGTTCCAGCTCTATGCGCGCCGTCCGCTGGCACACGGTATCGCCCGACTTCTCGACGGCCGTGGCACGTCATGGCCCGTCGAGATACCAACAGGACCGGCGCTGCTGGTCCTTCCTACAACAGAAGGGACAACGGTGACTGCGATCATCGTGTACGGGGAAATCGCGCTGGGCTTCCTGGTGGGGCTCATGCTGATGCGGCTGGTTAGACCGGCTCTGCTCCAGCGCATCGTCTTCCGCTTCGCTGGGGGCGAGCTTCACGGATGGGCCCTGGCCAAGGCGCTCTTCCAGTACAGCCTGGTCTGGCCGGTATTGGCGGTCACGTTCGCGATGTGGGTGTGGGCTCGTGTCATCGCCCTGAAAGCCAGGCTGAAGTACGTCTGGGCGTCCTCAGCCAAGGCAGGGGCCGAAGCCCAGGAGGCGGCGTTACAGAAGCAAGGGCGCCTGGTCGCCACCTCGGCCGCCTACACAGACTGAGGCTCCTGGCCGCGTGATCGTGGCTTCTACCGCTACACCAGGACTCTTGCGGTAGGGGCCACCCATTTGCCCGGGGCGGGGACCCTTCCCGCCCCGGGCCCACCCCGGCATTCCGGCCGGTGAATTCCGCCCATCAACCAAAGATCAGAAGATAGGACGTCGTGTCCCCGATGAGTCATACCGCCGAGCAGCATGTGCTCGGCAACGGATTACGGACAATCATCAGCTCCGCCCAAACCATACCGACCGTGGCAGTCTGCCTCATGGTGGGCGCCGGCTCCAGCCACGACCTGCCCGGCCGGCACGGCTTGGCCCACATGGCCGAGCACGTGCGCATGGCCGGCACG
This sequence comes from Acrocarpospora sp. B8E8, assembly GCF_039871605.1. Taxonomy (NCBI): domain Bacteria; kingdom Bacillati; phylum Actinomycetota; class Actinomycetes; order Streptosporangiales; family Streptosporangiaceae; genus Acrocarpospora; species Acrocarpospora sp. B8E8. Next base: position 46,037 of record NZ_JBDPLV010000062.1, read on the forward strand.
TCGGCCGCCCTGGGGCCCGGCGGGTATCTCCAGCTGATGCACGGAAACGGCGTGATGGTCAACGCCGGGACCGGCAACGACGCCACCATGTGGTTTCAGGTCGCTGAGCCGGGCTCGGTGGAGCTGGGGCTGTGGGCGCTGGCCGATCGGCTCGGGGCCTCCCTCGCCCAGGTCGACCAGAACACCCTGCACATCCAGCGGGCGATCATCGGCCAGGAGAAGTTCCAGGTATTCGACAGCCAGCCCTACGGCAGCACGCAGGCCCGGCTGCTGGCGCAGCTGTTCCCCGCCGGTCACCCCTACCACCATCACTCCATTGGGTCGGCTGCCGATCTGGCGGCCATCACCCTGCAGGATGTCGTCGACTTCCTGACCGCCCGCTACGTCCCGGCCAACATGACGCTGGCCATCGTCGGTGACATCACCGCCGGCAAAGCGCTGGAGCTGGCCGACCGCTACCTCGGCGCACTGCCCGCGGCCAAACCGCCTCACGCCGTGGTGCATGAGCGGCTGCGGGCGCTGGACAGCCCGCGGCGGGTGGAGGTTCCCGAGGAGGCGGACTGCTCGCGGGTGGTGGCTGGGTTCCGTCTGCCGGTCAACAGCCTGGACGCGCACGCCGAGATTCTCGCGGCCGCGCTGGCGATGCATGCGCTGGCTGAGGGCCCGACCAGTCGCCTGTACAACACGCTGGTGCGTTCGGCGCAGCTGGCCACCGGCGTCACGCAGCGGGTCGCCCCGCACATGGGCGGCGCCTCGATCGGATGGATCACCGTGGATGTGGTTCCCGGCCTGTCCCCGGATCCCGTGTGCGACATGCTGGCCGAGCAGCTCGACCGCGTCGCCGCCCAGGGTTTCACCGACGCCGAAGTCGCGCGGGCCAAGGCGCTCACCGAAGCCGAGACCCTGTCCACGGAGTCCAGCCACCTCGACCGTGCCCAGCAGCTGGCCAACGTCGGCCAGTCCTTCGGCCAGGCCGGCAGCGACGCGCTCGACGAGCTGCTCGCCGACATGGCCGGTCACCAGGTGGACCGCTTCAACGCCGTCGCCCCCGAGCGGGTGCATCGGGCGGCCGATGACTGGCTGGCCTCCGAGCACGCCGCCGTCATCGCCTTCCACACCAGCTCCGACACCTCCGACATCGAGGAATAGCCCCCCATGACGCTCACCGCCCCCCAGGTGTTACCGGCCCCGCCGTGGCGGCCGGCGCCCGGCCAGCAGCACGTCCTGGACAACGGGTTGAGTGTGATCGTGCACCCCCTGCCTGGACAGTCCATGGCACGTGTCGTCCTCAACCTGGGCATTCCCGTCTCCGCCGAGACAACCGATCTGGACGGCATCGCCGCCGTGATGGCAGCCTGCCTGCTGCAGGGCAGCGGCGACCTGGGCGCGACCGAGTTCGCCGACGCGGTCGCCGAGCTCGGCGCGACCGTCGCCACCACGGTCGACCACACCGGCCCGCGCCTGGTCTGTGACGTGCCCGCATACCGGCTAGGCCCGGCGCTGGAGCTGCTGGCTTCGGCTCTCATCCACCCGCGATTCGCTCTCACCGAGGTCACCCGGCAGATCCAGATCGCCATCGGGGAGGCCAGCCGCGAGGATGACTCGCCCGCCGGCAGAGCACACCGCATGATGTTCAGCCTCCTGTACGGGCAGCACGAGCGCATCTCCCGGCCCGCCGCCGGATCCCGGACGTCGCTGGAGCGGCTGATGAAGATCCCCCATATCGTCTCGGCCTTCCACGGCACGCACCTGACCCCCCGCCGGGTCACGGTCGTGGTCGCGGGAGATGTGGTGCCGGCGACGGTGCGGCAGCTGGTGGCCGAGGCGTTCGGCGACTGGACCGCCACCGCCGTACGGGCCGATTACCGCTCGGGGCCGCCTCGCCCGCTGGAAACCCCGGGCCGGGTGCTTTTGCACCGGGCGGGCATGCCGCAGGCATACCTGCTGCTGGCGCAGCCGACCATCGGCATCGCTCACCCAGACTGGCCGGCGGTGAGGCTGGCCGCGGGCATCATGGGCGTCCCGGCGACCGGGCGGCTGGACGCCCGGATCCGCGAAACCCAGGGCGTCACCTATGGTCTGCGGGCCACACCCGAGCCGCTGCTGGCCGACGCCGGGATCTTCACTGTCTCCGGTGCGGTCGCCGTCGACAAGACGGTCGACGTCCTGCAAAGCGTGCGGGACATCCTCCTGGACGCGTCCACGGCTGGTTTCACCGACGCCGAAACCCGCCAGGTCCGGGCCATGGCCGCTGCCAGTACGCGGCTGGGCCATGAGACCGCCGCGCAGGTCGCCGACCGCAGCTCTCAGCACGCCGCCTACGGTCTGTCTCCCGGGACCTTCGGCGATGACGCCGCGGCCGCCGCTGACACGACCACGGCGGACATCCAGGCCGCCTACCGGGCCCACCTGGATCCCAGCCGTCTGGCCGCTCTTGTCGTCGTCGGCGACGCCGACATCCTGTTCGACGAGCTCGTCGACCACGAGTTGGTCGGCCCGCTGCGGGTGGAGTCTTCCTGACCGCCGGGATCTGCTTCGGCGTGCTGGAGAGCAGCATTTCTGCCCAAAAGCACGCCCGTGACCGGCGCGGTCGTCGAGCTGTGTTGGATCACGCCGCGGGCGCCGTTGTTCCGTCCCCTTCCTGATGCTCACGGCTGGCCGGTCGCTTCGAGGGCCGCAGACCGCTCCCACTAACGCGAAAAGGGATCGACCCCAATGAAAGGGACCAGGATGGACAAGATAGACGAGACCGACCGCGCCACGCCCGCCACGGAGGGCCCCGCTGGCCGTGACAGGGCGCGGGCCGCGACCAGATCCTTCGAGGAATCCGCGGCCAGACTCCTCGCGCCCCTGTCCAGGTTGCCCTGGTGGGCGAAGCCGCTCCGGAGTCTGGTGATTCCCGCCATCTTCATCGGCTTAGGTGTTGGCGCCCGGCTTGTCGCGCCGGCGCCGCTGCCGGTGGCGGTGGCCGTGTGCGCGGCCGTGACGGCGGCGGCCATGATGCTGGTGTGTCGCGGGTCATCCCGTCAGATGCGCGATGTCGACTGGAGCACGGCTGATCCCTACTGGAACGAGGGAGCCCACCAGGTGCCGGTCGGCCATAGAGAGGTGCTCGCTCAGGCGATCTCCCGCAAGCGGGCCCGCTATCCCGCGGTCTCGGGAATTCACCCCTATCTGCTGCCGTGCCCAGCCAGCGTCGAGGACGGCAGCTGCGATCACCTGCCGTGCACCTACATCGGGATGGTCCGTGTCGCTGCCGGGCACTGCGTAGTCGTCGTCGGCCGACGTGCGTTTCACATGTCGAGGCAGGCGTTCGAGGGTGTGGTATGGCATGAGATGCGGCACCACACGGGCGTCATGCGCGGGTACGGCGTCATGCAGGTCGCTCTGGGAATCGCGGGCTGGTTCGCAGTCGGCTATCTGACCTTCGGGTGGCCGTCGGCGATCATGCTGTGGCTGGCGCTGGCCGCCATTGCCTGGATTCACGAGGTGATCTGCGACACCAGCGCGGGCCGGGCCGCGGGTGCCGATGCGATATGCCGAGCGTTGGCGTGGAAGGCAGCCGCACTGCGAGCGACCCCGCTCCTACCGCGCCTGGGTCATCTCCTGACCGAAGCGTTGGCTCCCACCCATCCTCCGTCCTGGATGCGGTCGCTGGTCGCCCGTGCCCTCGTCCGCAGGTGAGGCGGGGAAGTCCGCCTTGAGTCCGCCTTTCTGGCGGTAGGGCTTGCAGTGCGGGCGGCGAGGGGTATCGGGGGACCTCGCCGCCTCTTTTCAATTCTCGTCAAGGCCGCGACGAAAGCAGGCAGTCGTCGCCGGCTCCGAAGCACATGCATGAGAGGGAGTTCTTTTCTGTGCGTGCGAACATTTTGATCGTCGGGGTTTGCGTGATGTGGCTGGCGTCCGTCGCGGCCTGGCTGATGGCGGCGGTGGTGAAGGGCGGATTTCGGGGCGGTCTCGCTGTCTCCATTACCCGCGCGGTTCTGCTCGTCGCCTGCGTCTCGTTGGGGTTTGACCCGGACCCGCGGCCGTCTGAGATCGAGCGGGGATGATCATCAAGGATGCTCGGAAGGCCAAGCAAATACGTGCCGATCGCGGACCTCTTAGCGGGCGCGATCAGGAGCGGGGAATGGGCGGCGGGTGACCGGCTGCCGAGCTGTTCTCAGTTGAGCCAGGATTACGGGATTTCGGTGAGTACGGCGGTGAGGGTTCTCAAGGAGCTGTGCCGCCGCAGGCTCGCCTACAAGGTGAGGGGCAGGGGCCATTACGTCTTGGGAGATGAGCTGCCGTGGCCCGATGATTCGACGCCGCTGTATGTGCGGATCGCCCATGAGGTGGCGCTGAGGGTGCAGAAGGGCTCCTACCCGGTGCTTCTTCCCATGAGCAAAGAGCTTCAGGCCGAGTTTGGCACCTGCCGTACGACGGTGGTCAAGGCGAGCAGGGTCCTGCGTGAGGCCGGGTGGGTTCGCCTTGCCCGGCCGAAAAGACTCGCCGTCGTGCCAGAAAGCGACCGGCCTGGGCAAGAGCAGTGGGAGGCGTTGCTGCGCGAGCTGGCCCGGCCAAAAGAGGTGGGGAACGGCAACCGGTGGCGGCGGAGTCCGGCCGGTGATCGCCGCTGGGTGTGGCAGCCGGGAAAGGAGTCGTCCCAGGGGCCCGAGCCCTGGCCGGACAAAGGCCAGGTCCGCCTTGACTGAGCATCGCAACAATTTGGATGGCACCGTTCACGGCGCTGTCGTCCAGGCCCGGGACGTCGGCGGCGGCGTGCACGTTCACCAGGCGCCCACGCCGCAGCCGGTGCCCCGGCAGCTACCGGCGGTCGGCGCGCTGGTCAACCGCCACGACACGTTGGTTCTTCTCAACCGTTTGCGCGCCGTCTCCAACCGTGCCGGCTCCCCCGTCGTGGTGGTGGTGAGCGGCCCGCCCGGGATCGGGAAAACGGCCCTCAGCCTGAACTGGGCGCATCGGAATCGCGCGCATTTCCCGGACGGGCAGCTGTACGCGAATCTACGTGGTCACGCCCTCGGCGCTCCCGCGGAAACGGTTGAGGTTCTGCGCTGGTTCATCCGCTCGTTCGGCATCCCGGGGGACCGGATTCCTGGCGGACTGGCCGAACGCGCCGCGCTCTACCAGTCGCTGGTGACCGAGCGGCGGGTCGTGGTGGTGCTGGATGACGCGATCTCGGCCGCACAGGTGCGTCCGCTGCTGCCCGCGTCCGGCGACGGAGTGGTGCTGGTGACGAGCCGACGTCGGCTGGCCGGGCTCGTCCTCGACGGTGGCCACAGAGTCCAGGTGTCCCCGCTGGACTCCGCAGCGGCCATGGACTTGCTGCAAGCACGAGTGGGCGAGGACCGGGTCGGCCAGGAACTGGCCGCCGCCGCCGAGCTCGTGAAGCTGTGCAGGTGTAACCCCCTCGCCCTGTCCATCGCCGCCGCCCGGGATGGCCCTTGGCCGAGATGGTCTTCGCCCTCGCGCACGAAGCGCGACGGCTTTCCGAATTGTCCGTGGAGGACGACATGTCGATTCGACCCGCCCTAGCCGCGTCATATCTGCAGCTAGCGGATGACGCCGCCCGACTGTACCGGCTGCTCGGCGTGGTCCCCGGCGAGAGCTTCCCCGCCCCGGCGGTGGCCGCCGCGACCGAGACGCCGATGGAGGAGACGCGTCGGCTGCTGAACGTCCTGGCCGAGGCGAGCCTGCTCGACGACGCCTTCGACGGCTACCGCTTCGCCAGCCTGGTGGGCCTGCATGCCCGGGAGATGGCGCAGGAGGAGGAGTCCGAGCAGGCGCGGCAGGAGACCGTCCGCCGTTGGGTGGGCTGGTGGCTGGAGTCGGCCCGGCGGGCCAGCCATGCGGTCACGCCGTACCGGCAGATCCCCGTCCAGGAGGGGGGCCTGGAGTTCGGGGACAAGGCGCAGGCGCTGGATTGGATGGAGGCCGAGTTCCGCAATCTGCGCGCCGCCGCCCAAGCCGCGCATACGGCCGGGCTGCATGAGACCGCGTGGAACTTGGTGGACGCGATGTGGCCGCTGTTCCTGCACCGCGGCTTGCACGCGGAACGCCTGGAGGTTGACCAACTCGGCCTGGAAGCCGCGCGAGCGTGCGGAGACCGAGCGGCCGAGGCCCAGATGCTGGATCGGACCGGCCTGTCGTGGCGTTACCTACGCCGGTTCGAGGAGGCCAACGCCGCCTTCCAGGAGGCGCTGACGATCTGGCGTGCCCTGGGCAACCGGCGCCGGGTCGCGGGGAGCCACCGTCGGCTTGGGCAGGTGGCGATGGCGCAAGGCTACCCGTCGGCCGCGATCGGGCTGTTCACCACCGCGATCGAGGTCTACCGCGAGGCGGGCGAATCGCGGTCGCAGGCTCTGGGGCTGGCCGACCTCGGCCGGGCGATGATCGAGGATGGCAGGTGGGGGGAGGCCATCCCGTACCTCACCCAGGCGCAGGACCTGCTCGCCGACACCGACGACCTGTACAACCTGACGCGTGCGCGGATTCTCCTGGGGCACGCCCAACTGCGGGACGAGGTGGTCGCCGCGGGACTGCGGACCATGCGCGAGTTCGGCTCCGCCTCAGGCGAGGCGCTCGCCCTGCAATCGCTGGGGGAAATCGCCATGCACGCCGGACGAATGAAGGAGGCCCTTGGCTATACCAAGCAGGCCAGCACCGTGCTCGCCCAGATGGGCACCGAACCCCTCGATCGGCTGAGCCGACTGATAGCCGATATCGAGGTGTCCCTGACGGCCGAGTCATAGGGCGCACAACACCGGCCATCAGGGTCTGCGAGCAGGCGCCGGCAGCGACCAAATCTTCCCTTCAAGCCAGCAGGTGAGGATTCGGTGCGAAGGTATCGCGGGCCACCCTCACGGGCCTCAACAGGTTGCGATCTTCCAGACGGGCAGGGCGCGATTGCGCCGAAAGGTGGCGGTCCTGGTCAGGGCGGTTCGGCCAGCAGCGCCCTCCGATTGGACAGGCCGGTGTCCTCGGGTGTGAAATCGCGGCGCTTGGGGTGAACCTCGCGATCGAAGACGTGTCACGGGCAGCGCAACGGTCGGCTGCATGACTGGCACCCACACAGCGTCCCCACGCAAAGGGTGCCTCAGCCATGGCAACAGCAACCAGACCCTCGACGATCACTCCAATCCTGGCGCTCGCCTTCTGCGCCATCGCCTGTGGTTCGATGACCGACCCCGCCCAGGACACCATCGCCGTCCCTCAACAGCGCGCCGCTTCACCCGCGTCAGCGACGAGCGGGCGTCCACCGGCCTCGTTATCGACCGCGACGACAGCGGCATCGGCCGTGCCCGGCCGGCGCCGTACCCACGATGAGGTCGAGCAGGCGTTCCTCACCCCCGCCGGCGCCGGCATGCCCCTCGGTTTGACCACCGACGGCGCCCGCGGCCAGACCACGACCATCCCGGCATGCCTTCCCCCGAAAGAGGGACGCACGGCACAGGTCACCGTCAGCAAACGGTACGCGGTGGCCTGGCGGGTGATCTCCACGCAGACCCACCGTCTCAGCCAGTCCGGCTGGGTGTTCCCCACTACCGCCGCGGCCGAATCGGTGATGACCCGGTTGGAGCGGCAGGCCGGCTCCTGCCGGTACTCGGCCACGCACGTGCAGCCGATGGACGGCATCCACGTCACGCAGACCTCCATCAGCCGCGCCTATACCCACCGTGGCTGGAACGGCTGGCGGACCGAGGTGAGCACCACCACCGGCGACCTCCTGCTCACCGTCACCAGCCAGCTGCTGGCCCAGCGCGGTAACCTCATCCTCTGGCTGACCGTGAAGGACGGCACCTTCGACCCCTCCGCCGCCCACCGCTCCGCCCAGAACTTCCCCCGGCTGACCCGCGTCCTGCGCCGGCTCGGCTGACCGCACCATGCGCGCCCCACGATCGGCGAGCCGGTCTTTCGTGAGCCGGCCGCAGACGCGGCCGATCCTCCACCACCCGCCGTTCCCCCTCAGGCACGCCGGGGCGGCCCGGTGAGAGCACCCTCCGACACCAGAGCGGCCGACCGCGCCAGGCAGATCATCGCGGCCGTCCTCGCCGCGGGGACGCTGGCCGCCCTGCTCGCCGGAATACCGGCCCTGCTGCTGGCCATGTACGGCTCCCCGCTACCCGCGCGCCTGCCCAGCGGGCAGGAGCTGCTGGTAGCCCTGTCACGCCCCTACGACGCGCGTTGGCTGACCTCGGCGCTGGAACTGGCCGGATGGATCAGCTGGCTCATGTTCGCCTGGTCGTCGGTGGCCGAGATGGCGACCCGGGCATTCCGCCGACCGGGCCGGCCGGGCCGCGGGCGCTCTCCCTTCGGCCGCCTGGCCGCCCACCTCGTCGCGACGATCGCGCTCCTGGCGGCGGCACCGCAGAGCGGGGACCTGGTCCACGCGAGCACGGCCACCTCCGCGCTCGCCGACCTGCCCGCGGCACCGCCCGCCCAGACCGCGCACCCGGGCAAGGCCGTGGAGAAGACCTATGTGGTCCAGCCCGGCGACACCCTGTGGGAGATCGCCGCGCGCCGTCTCGGCGATCCGCTGCGCCATCGCGAGATCTTCACCCTCAACCACGGGCACCTCCAGCGCGGCGGCGGCCAACTGGAGGACCCGGATCTCATCCGTCCCGGCTGGCGCCTGCTGCTCCCGGACGACGCGATCACCCACCCGAAGCCGAAGGAGTCGACAGAACCCAGCTCACGCCCGTCCGCCAGTCCTGAACCCAGCTCATCCCCATCCCCGGCGCCCTCCGCGGCAAGGCCGCCGGAGGCCCACCCGCGACCCGTCACCGTAGAGCTGCCTTCTGGCCTGGTGGTGGGCCTGTCCTTCGCGGCCGGCGTGAGCGCCGCCATCCTCACCGCCCGGCTCCGTGCCCGCCGCCAGGATCGGCCGCCGCACGCAGCCGTCCCGCTGGGACGCGCGGCCAGGCTGCTCCGCGCAGCCCACCTCCAAGCTGCCCAGCAGGCGCCGCCCACCTCCACCGCCGCCGGCCCACGGCCCGCGTCGTCAGAGGCGAGCACACCGGTCGCCTCCCGCCGACGGCCGTACTCCTCCCTGCCGCTCGCGGTCACCCCCGACCGCAGGGCCGAGATCGCGGTGGACGTGGTCGCGGTCCCGGGGATCGGACTCACCGGACCGGGCGCGGCGCACGCCGTGCGCGCCCTGGTGCTCACCCTGCTGTCCCAGCACGGTGAGCGGGGACACGCCGAGGTGGTCATTCCCCGCGACGTCGCCGCCCAGGTGCTCGGCCAGCCGGTTTCGCCCGCGACCGGCATTCCCGGCCTGGTCGTCACCGCGACGCTGGAGGAGGCTCTCCACCGCCTGGAACTCGACGTGATGCAGCGGACCCGGCTGGCCGCGCAGACATCGCAGACATCGCAGACATCGCAGGAGGATCTGGCCGCCTACCGGGCGGCGCACCCCGATGATCCGCTTCCTCTGGTCGTCCTGGTCGCCGCCCCCGGAGACGACCACACCCCGGTCCTGCACCCCATCCTCGACCAGGGTCGCCGCCTGGATGTGGCCGGCGTCCTGCTCGGCCCCTGGCCGAGCGGCGCCACCTGCACCCTCGATGCCTCCGCCCGCGTCATCGACACCACCAGCCTGGCCCTGGCCCACCTGGTCGGAAACCATCTGTTCGGGCTTGATCCCGCCGAAACCGCCGACGTTCTCCAGGTCCTGAACGCCGCCAGGGACCGGCCCAAGCCACCCCCATCATTCCGGCACCCGCCCCCCACAGCGCAGGCAGTCATCCCGGTCGCACCGTCCAAGGCGCGCCTTCGGGTGCTCGGTCAGGTACGCCTCCAGATCGGCTCCAGCGACGTGCGCTCCAAACGGCGCAGCACCCACGAAGTCCTCACCTACCTCGCCGTCCACCGCCAAGGCGCCACCACCGAGCAGATCACCGCCGCCCTATGGCCCGACGACGCGCACGAGCAGGCCGCCAAACGGCTTTACGACGCGATCTCCTCACTGCGCAGCGTTCTGCGCACCGAACTCGCAGCCCTCGCCCACGACATCGTCATCACCACCCAGGGCGGCTACCGGCTCAACCCCGACCTTGTCGAGGTCGACCTGTGGCAGTTCGACCAGGCACTCGCCGCAGCGCGGAATGCGCACGATCCCGGTGAGCGGATGCGCCATCTCCAGAGCGCCATCACCCTGGCTGCCGGACCGCTGGCCGATGGCCGCTACGAATGGGCCGACCAGCCCCGCGACGAGCTGGTGCGCCGAACCGTCGAAGCCATGTCCCGCGCGGCGGAACTGGTCCACCACGACCCCGAACGCGCCCTGCGCATCCTGGCGCCCGCGCTCGCCCTCGACCCCTACAACGAGGCGCTCTACCAGCAGACGATGCGGATCCAGGTGAAATCAGGCCGAGCCGGCGCGGCGCGCGCGACCTACGCTCAGCTGGAAACCCGCCTCCACGAGATCGACGCCGCACCCGATGAACACAGCGAACAGATCCTGCGCACGACAGAGACTCGGCCCGCACCCGATCAACCTCAAAGTCCACGAAGAGAATGATCACCTGGTGAAGCGGGATCGGCCTGTCTGATCGATCGTCGTGTCAGGAGTGGGTGGCTTCTGTGGTCACGGTGGACCGCCTGCGGGAACGGATCGAACCGTGCTGCCGGCGAAGCGGCGGACACATCATCCAGGCCACAGGTGGTTGGACGCCAACAGAACCCGGATCCAAAGAACCACGCCTAGGACCACCACCTCGCGCCGAGATACTCAACTTCCACAATCAGGTCCGCGTTCTGCAACCGACCGTATGGGAGCCATTGCGAAGGTAACCCTGGTGGCCACCGAACGTATGATCGCGTCGGCCTGTTTGTCAGGATCGACGATCAGTGGCGGCTCGGGCTTATCGAACACCCGCGACTGGACAAGTGGATGATTCCTGGCGGCTGAATGTCGAAGCCGAGGCGCCATCCGAGGACTCTCCGGGGAACAGTCGAAAAACCGGAGATCGCCGCTCGCCTGCTGACAGCGCACAATTCATCAGGAGGCGAGAAGATCGAAATGGAAGCCGACGACGAGTAGTGTGACGCCGAGCCACTTGACCGATACGCCAGGATGCGCGGTATTCAGCGCGGCTGCGACCGGCCGGACTAGCGCATAGTCGATCACGACACCCGCGCTCAACAACGATCCGCGAATGATGCCGTACCACAGTGCGATTACGAACGGGCCGAGTACCGCCAAGACAATGATGAAGAGGATGGAGAACAACCACTTCGCCCACACGTGGTCTGAGAACCAGGCGTCAAGGCCGATGTTCTTGGCAAGAGCAATCCCCCCGACAATGACGAGCAGCCCTGTAAGGGTGGCGAACGCCATCGTTGGCAGCCCAACACCCGCACGCTTCAGGCGCTCGATGGCATCGCGAGTACGCCGTTCGTCCTCGTCAGTTGTACCCACACCTGGTTCGGGCAAGATGGCGAATCGCAGGACAGCGACGATGACCTCGTACGTCCTCTTCAACGTCTTCGATAACCGCTGCATGATTGTCGAGTCGGAGCGAGCGTGAAGCGTGAGACCCCACGCACGAAGTCGATCTGGACCAATGAGGTCCAGAACCACGGTCAAGGCGCCGATGAACTGAGCAAGCTTGCCGATTCGTCCCCACCAGAGCACCTTTAGACCCCATAGTGTGAGGGACTCGATAGAATCTCCTCTCATCCAAGCCTGCCACAAGTCCAAAAGATCCGACACGGACAAGAGGGTACGGTAGGACCGTTACTTTCACGAGATGTGGGCCTGATCCCAAATTGGCCCCAAAGCACGAGAGACACCTCATCTGAGTCGATCTCGCCTCGGCCGGGAAGAACGAGGTTTCCTACGCCTGCACCCGTCCCTGAGTTCGGGAGCGTCCAGCACCGGAACCACGCCGTCGACATCCTCCCGCCTGTCTGCTTTGAGGACCAAAGTATGCGTGCGTCCGTTTCTGCTGCCACGACCTCGATCCGGCCCCAGAAACACTCCTGGATCCAGGTTTGTCCCCTTTCCCCCCGCGTCGCGGTCTTTGTAGGTGCAGGCGGAGGAAGAGCCGGGCCGCTCGTGGGCGGGTTGACTGACCGACGCCACTGACGCGGGATGTCGGAGACCGACCCACTCCATCCGGAGGGAGGTGGTGGCTCCGCCCCGCCCAAAGGGCGGCCCGCCTTCCCCGCCTGCATCCCCGACGTGGATGGAGGTGGCCAGGGTGACCCGCAGAACACTCATCGTCGTGATCGCGACGGTCCTGCTGATGGCGGCGGGCGCGACCGAGGCGCTGGCGGCGCCGACCTCGCTCACCCAGGTGATCAACAATCTGCGGAACTGGCTGGTCGGGCTGCTGGTCGCGATCGCCACGCTGATGGCCACCATCGGCGGGCTGCGCCTGCTATTGGCCGGCGGCGATCCCGGTGAGGTGGCCAAGGGCAAGAACGCCCTGCGCTCGGCCGCCATCGGGTACGGCATCGCCGCGCTCGCCCCGCTGGCGGTACAGATCCTCCGCTCGATCATCGGCGTGTGACGCGATGACCCGCTCCGGCCCTCGTGAGCATCGACCGGCGCAGCCGATGCCGACGCCCGGACGCGCACCTGCCTCTGCTCCCTTCCGCCGCCGCGCGCGGAGGCGGACGGTCCGCGCCCGATTCGGTACGGCAGCCGCGCTGACCCTCGCCAGCCTCCTGGCCGTCCTGGTGACCGCCGGCCCAACCGTCCCGCCGTCCGCCCCGGCAGCGGCGGATGCGGCGATATCGGCCACGCCGCCCACGCCGACCCCGGCGGCCACGACCGCATCCACTCCCACCGGGGTGCCGCAGTCACCCGGCCCGACGCAATCGCCCCGCCCGGCGGCCACACCCTCGCCCTCACCGGCACCCGGCGCACCCGCCAAATGTGAGGTGTTGGACCTGGGCTGTCACGCCTCCGACGGGATCACCATCTGGTTCCGCGGCCTGGCCTCGGCGGCGATCGGCCCGATCTTCGACCAGATCGGCACCACCCTGCTGGTGACCCCGCAGGTGGAGCAGCTGCCCCGGGTCCGGCAGATGTGGAGCGCCAGCGCCGTCATCGCCAACACCCTCTTCGTCCTGTTCGTCATCGCGGGCGGGCTGACCGTGATGAGCCACGAAACGCTGCAGACCTCCTACACGGTCAAGGACATCGCGCCCCGCCTGGTGGTCGGCATCATCGCCGCCAACTTCTCCGCGCTCGCGGCGGGCAAGGCGATCGAGTTCGCCAACGCCCTGGCCGCCGCCCTGCTCGGGGACACCGTCACCGCCGACCAGGCCAGCGGCATGCTGCGCGACCGCCTGGTCCAGAACCTCGCCGCCGGCAGCGTGTTCCAGCTGCTGATGATCCTGGTGGCCGTCGTCTTCGCCCTGCTCCTGTCGGGCGTCTACGTGGTCCGCCTGATGGTGACGATCCTGCTGGTCGCCGCGGCTCCGCTCGCGCTGGCCTGTCACGCGCTGCCGCAGACCGAGGAGTGGGCCCGCCTGTGGTGGCGGCTGCTGTCGGGCGTGTTGTTGATCCAGGTCGCCCAGGCGCTGGTGTTCATCACCGCGGTCAAGGTGATGTTCACCCCCGACGGGCCGATCACCGACGATTCCCAGGGCTGGGACCTGCTGATCACCCTGTGCCTGCTCTACGTCCTGATCCGCATCCCCGGCTGGATCATGAACCAGGTCATGCACGCCAACACCCGGCGCAGCCCGATCGTCCGGGTCACCCGCTACTTCCTGTACCGGCAGGCCATCACCAGCGCCGTCCGCACCGGCGGCAGAGGAAGGCACCCATGACCACCCCCAACCCGCAAGACGGGCACAGCATGCAGGGCCCCGCGCGGCGGGAGACCATCCCCGCCGACGTCGACCGCGAAGACCGGCTGATCGCGAACCTGACCGCCCGCCAGCTGGCCATCCTCTCCACCGCCGCGGTCCTCGGCTGGAGCATCTACACCCTGCTCGGGCCGGTGCTGCCGGTCGGCGTCCTGGGCGCGGTCATCGTCGTGATCGCCGGGATCGCCGCCGCGCTGGCCCTGGTGCAGCGCGACGGTGTCGGCCTGGACCGGCTGCTGCTGGCCGCCTGGCAGCAGTCCCGCCGCCCGGACCGGCTCGTCTACGCCCCCGAAGGCATCCCCAACATCCCCGCCTGGGCCGCGCCCGCGCCGCCGCAACCGCCGCCGCATCCCCGGCCGGCCGCGCTGTGGCTGCCCGCCCGGAGCGTACGGAGCGACGGGGTGATCGACCTCGGCGCGGACGGGGTCGCGGTGATCCTGGCCTGCTCCACCGTCAGTTTCGCCCTGCGCACCCCCGAGGAACAGCACGCCCTGATCGCCGCCTACGGCCGCTGGCTGAACTCCTTCACCGCCCCCGTCCAGCTCCTCGTCACCGCCGAGCGGATCGACCTCGCCCCCGCGATCGATCGGCTCCGCCGTCACGCGCCCCTGCTGCCGCACCCGGCGCTGGAGCGGGCCGCCCTCGACCACGCCGCGTTCCTGGCCCACCTGGACGCCTCCCGCGATCTACTCCGCCGCCGGGTGTTACTGGTCATCCGCGAAACCTACGGGACCGGCCGCCACGACATCGACGGCGCCGCCGCGCGTGCCCTGCGGCGCGGGGAGGACGCCTGCCGGGCGCTGGCCGCCACCGCGGTCCACGCTCGCGTCCTGGCCGCGGGCGAGGTCACCGCGATCCTGGCCGGCGCGGTCGACCCGGGCTGCCCGCCCGGCCTGAGCGCCCAGGCCCGGCCCGATGAGGTCATCACCGGCCGGTGGCAGCCGTGACCGGGCAGACCCTCCTTCTCCTCTGGCCCGCTCTCCTTCGGGTTGCCCTCGACATCTCCTGTGGCTTCGGGCGAGACCGCCCCCATCCGCAGACGTCTGGGTTGCGGCTCTCGCGCAGACCGCTGTTGTCCCCACGCCGGGCTCGGGCCGCGCGAGAGCAGCTCGCGCCCCCAGCTGCCGTAATGCCGCTGGTCCTTCCGAATTCCGCCACACCCGTGGTGCGGCCAATCTGGGACGGAGGTTCCCTGGTGAGTAAGTCGACCATCCCTACCCCGGCGATCCGGGTGACGGCACATCACATCGGGCTGGACGGGAGTCTGGCCGCCTCCTTCGCGGTGGTCGGCTATCCGCGCGAGGTCAGCCCCGGCTGGCTGGAGCCGCTGCTGACCTATCCCGGCCGGCTGGAGGTCTCGCTGCATGTGGAGCCCATCGCGCCGATGGTGGCGGCCGACCGGTTGCGCCGCCAGCTGGCCCGGCTGGAATCCACCCGCCGCATCGACGCCGAGCACCGCCGACTGACCGACTTCGCCGCCGAAGCCGCCGCCGAGGACGCCTACGCGCTGGCCTCCCGGCTGGCCCGCGGCGAGGGCAAACTGTTCCGGCTCGGCCTGTACCTGACCGTGCACGCCCCCGACGTCGAACGCCTAGCCGTCGAAAGCGGCCGGGTCCGCGCGCTGGCCGCCTCGCTGCTGCTGGACGCCAAACCCGCCACCTTCCGCACCCTGCAAGGCTGGCTCACCTGCCTGCCGATCGGGCTGGACCTGCTCCAACTGCGCCGCACCCTCGACACCCAAGCGCTCGCGGCGGCCTTCCCGTTCACCTCCCCGGACCTGACCGCGCCCGTCGGCGACCACCCCGTCCTGTACGGCGTGAACAGCGACTCCTCCTCGCTGGTGATCTGGGACCGATTCGCCCAGGACAACCACAACTCGGTGATCTTGGGCAGGTCCGGCGGCGGCAAGTCGTTCCTGGCCAAACTGGAAATCCTCCGCTCCCTGTTCACCGGCGTCCAGGTCGCGGTGATCGACCCCGAGGACGAGTACGCCCGGCTGGCCGAAGCGGTCGGCGGCACCCGCATCCCCCTCGGCGGCCCCGGCATCCGCGTCAACCCCTTCGACCTGCCCCCCGGCGCGCAACACACCTCCGACGCCCTGACCCGGCAGGCATTGTTCCTCCACACCCTGATCGCGGTCATGCTCGGCCAGCCGCCCACCCCGGCCGAGCGAGCCGCCCTCGACCGAGGCATCCTGGCCGCCTACCACCACGCCGGAATCGGCAGCGACCCGCGCACCTGGGCCCGGCCCGCGCCCCGGCTGCGTGACCTGTCCGCGGCGCTCGCCGCCGACCCCGACCCGGCCGCCGCCGACTTGTGCGCGCGGCTGGCCCCCTACGTGAGCGGCACCCACAAAGGGCTGTTCGACGGCCCGACCAGCGTCCAGGCGGCCGGTCATCTGGTCGTCTACTCCCTGCGCGGCCTGGCCGAGGAGGTCAAGCCGATCGGGGTGCTGCTCACCCTGGAGGCGATTTGGCGGCAGGTCGCCGACCCGCGCCAACGCCGCCCCCGGCTGGTGGTCGTCGATGAGGGCTGGCTGCTGATGCGCGAACCCGAAGGCGCCCGGTTCCTGTACACGATGGCGAAATCGGCGCGGAAACACTGGACCGGGTTGACCGTGATCACCCAGGACGCGGGCGACATGCTCGGCACCGACCTCGGCCGGGCCGTGGTCGCCAACGCCGCCACCCAGATCCTGCTCCGCCAAGCCCCGCAGGCGATCGCCGCCATCACCGACGCGTTCGGCCTGTCCGGCGGCGAACGCCAGAAGCTGCTGGCCGCCCGCCGGGGAACCGGCCTACTGGTGTGCGGATCCTCCCGGGTGTCCTTCGAGATCCTCGCCAGCCCGGCCGAGTACCGCCTGGCCACCACCGACCCCGCCGACCTGGAGGAGCTGCGCTGATGCCCACCATGCTCTGGGGACGTGCCAAGACCCTCGGGCTGTTGTCCTCCCGCGCACGTCCAGCCGTGATGCCGCTTGCGGCGCTGTCGGCCTCCCACGGCGGCGTGGCCCCTTCATCGAGGCCGCATGGTTTCCGCGATGCGCTGAACGCCACTCCCGTCCGCGGCCCTGGCGACGGGTTCGGCCTGACCGGCCCGTTCAAGGATCCGGACGCCTTGTATGGCGCGGTGTTGTCCTGGTTGGCCGCTGATGGGATCCATTTCGCCATCCACACGTTGCTCGTCGTCGTGGCGCTGGCCGTACTGGTCCGCGTCGGTCAGGGGCAGCTGCGGCGCTGGCGGCACACCCGCTTCCTGGCCGGGGCACGCCGGGTCCAGATCCTGGCCCCGCCCCAGGTCGAGCCAGGCTCGGCCGAGGCGTTGTGGAGCAACCTGATCGGGCTGCTGCGCCCGGCCCGCACCCGGCTGCTGACCGGGCAACCGCACCTGGCCTGGGAGTACACCTGGACCGGCGGCCGGCTGGAGATCAGCCTGTGGGTGCCGGGCGGCATCCCGCAGCACCTGGTGGAAAAAGCGATCGAAGCCGCCTGGCCCGCCGCCCGCACCCGCCTCACCGACCCCGGACCCCCCATCCCGCTAGAGGCGCACACGGCCGGGGGAACCCTGGTCCTGGCCCGCCCCGACCACTACCCGCTGCGGTCGGCCTTCGACGCCGACCCGCTCCGCCCGCTCCTGGGAGCGGCCAGCGGGCTCGCGCCCGGCCAGTACGCGGTGGTGCAGGTGCTGGCCCGCCCGGTCACCGGAGCCCGCCTGGGCCGGGCCCGCAAAGCCGCCGCCGCGCTGCGCGGGAGCGGTTCCGCCGCCCGGTTCGGCTGGCTGTTCGACCTGATCACCCCCGGACCAATCACCGCGTCCGCCCCGCGCACACAGGCCGCGGCCCATCCGGAGGTCGCCGCCGACGTGCGCGCCATCCTTGGCAAGGCCGCCCACCCCCGCTACGCCACCCGCATCCGCTACGCCGTCGCCACCAGCTGGGACGGCGACCGCGAGGCGGCCCAGTCCTGGCTGCGCGGCCGGGCGCACGCGATCGCCTCGGCCCTGGCCGGGTACGCCGGTCTCAACCATCTGCGGCGGCGGCGCCTGCCCCGGCCTGCCGAGCAGATCGCCTCGCACCGGCTCGACCACGGCGACCTGCTGTCGGTGCCCGAACTCGCCGCCCTGGCCCACCTGCCCTACGACCCGGCCGTCCCCGGCCTGGCGCGGGCGGGAGCCCGCAGCATCGCCCCCGGCCCGGACGTGCCCCGCCCCGGCCCCTGGTGCAAACCATTAGGCGTGGCCGACGCCGGTCCCGACCGCGAGATCGGCCTGCCGGTCGCCTCCGCACGCCACCACGTGCAGGTCATCGGCGCCACCGGCGTCGGCAAGTCCACCCTGCTGGCGAACATGATCCTCGCCGACGCCGAAGCGGGCCGCGCGGTCGTGGTGATCGACCCCAAGGGCGACCTGATCCTGGACCTGCTCGCCCGCCTCCCCGAAACGTGCGCCGGTCGGCTGGTGCTGCTCGACCCCGACGACCACGCCGGGCCGCCGGCCCTCAACGTGCTCGGCGGGAGCGACCCCGACCTGGCCACCGACAACCTGGTCGGCATCTTCTCCCGCATCTTCGCCGACTTCTGGGGTCCCCGCACCGAGGACATCTTCCGCTCCGCCTGCCTGACCCTGCGGCTGCTGAACGATGCCACCCTCGCCGACGTGCCCCGGCTGCTGGCCGAGGACGGCTTCCGCGCCGCCGCCACCGCCCAGGTCCGCGAACAGGTCCTGGCCGGCTTCTGGGCCTGGTACGCCGCGCTGTCGCCGCCCGCCCGCGCGCAGGTGATCGGCCCGTTGATGAACAAACTCCGGGCCGTGCTGCTGCGCCCGTTCGTGCGGGCGGTGGTCGGCGTCCCGGGCCCCGGCCTGGACATGGGCGCCGTGCTGGCCGGTGGAGGGATCTGCCTGGTCCGCGTCCCGAAGGGCGTGCTGGGCGAGGACACCTGCCGGTTGCTCGGCTCGATGGTGGTGGCCAAGGTGTGGGAGGCCGCCTCCGCCCGGGCCCGGGTCGGCGGGGCGGGGCGGCGCGATGCGGCGCTCTACATCGATGAGGCGCACAACTTCCTGACCCTGCCGCACGAGCTCGCCGACATGCTCGCCGAAGCCCGCGCCTACCGGCTGTCGCTGGTCCTGGCCCACCAGAACCTGGCCCAGCTGCCCCGCGAGATGCGGGAGGCCGTCTCGGCCAACGCCCGCACCAAGGTGCTGTTCACCCTCTCCCCGGAGGACGCCCGCGCCCTGGCCCGCCACGTCCAGCCCAACCTGACCGACCACGACCTGGCCCATCTGGGCGCCTACCAGGCCGCCGCCCGCATGCTGGTCGGCGCGGCCGACACGCCCGCCTTCACCCTGCGCACCCGGCCCCTCCCGGCCCCGGTCGCCGGCCGGGAGGCTCTGCTGCGCCGCGCCGCCCGCCGTACCACCGCATCCGCGGTGCCTGCCCCCGGCTCAGAGCAGAGCGTGGTTGCTGATCCGCGGACCTCACCCCAGGCCGCGCCGCCGCCGCGCCTGAAGCCCAACCCGGCCCCCGACCCAGGCGGCGACACCACCACGGGCGCCGCCAGGGATACCACCAGCGGTCCCACACCGCCCGGGGGCAGATCATGAGCCGCCGTGACCACAACGGGCCGGGCCTGAGCCCGGCCGCGGGACGCATCCAGGTCGACGCGGCCCTGCTGGCCCGGCTCGCGGCCCGGCTGACCGAGCGGGACCGCTGGCTGCTGCGCCTGCTGCACGAGCACCGCGTCCTCACCCTGCCGCAGCTCACTCAGCTGGCCTTCCCCAGCCCGCGCGCCGCCCGGCACCGCATGCTGATGCTCTACCAGCACGCCGTCCTGGACCGCTTCCGCCCCTCCCTGCCCATCGGGTCGGCCCCCCACCACTACCTGCTCGGCCCGGCCGGAGCCGCCGTGCTGTCGGCCGAGCAAGGCCGCGACATCGGCTACCGCGCCGAACACGTGGCCGCGCTCGCCCACTCCGCCAAGCTCGCCCACCTGGTCGGCGCCAACACCGTCTTCACCACCCTGGCCGCCCACGCCCGACACACCCCCGGCTGCGAGCTGGAACGCTGGTGGTCCGAACACCGCTGCCGGCAGTCCTGGCACGGCGCCGTCCGCCCCGACGGCTACGGCCGCTGGCGCGACGGCGGCCGCGGCATCGACTTCTTCCTGGAGTACGACACCGGCACCGAACCCCTGGCCAGGGTCGCCGCTAAACTCCCCTCCTACCAGCGGCTCGCCGACTCCAGTGGCATCACCGACACCGCCGTGGTGTTCGTGTTGCCCACCGCGGCGCGGGAACGCAACCTGCACGCGCTGCTCCGTCCTGGCAGCGTGGTCCCGGTCGCCACCGCGCTCACGGCCGGCAACCCCGCCGCCGCGGTCTGGCTCCCCGTCGGCGGCACTACTCGGCTGCCGCTGACCGCACTGCTGCCCTCACCCGCGCCGGAGCCGTGGTGACCGGGGGCCTGATATCCAAAACGCTGCTCGCCTTCGGCGCTGTCACGCTCACGGCCGTCGTCCTTGCCGCCGCCGTGAGCC
Source organism: Acrocarpospora sp. B8E8 (assembly GCF_039871605.1). Taxonomy (NCBI): domain Bacteria; kingdom Bacillati; phylum Actinomycetota; class Actinomycetes; order Streptosporangiales; family Streptosporangiaceae; genus Acrocarpospora; species Acrocarpospora sp. B8E8. The sequence continues at coordinate 66,394 of NZ_JBDPLV010000062.1, forward strand.
CGGGCCGGATCACCGGCGTTCTGAGCGCGAGCGGGGACCGCCCGAACGCCCGCGCCAGAACCGACATTCCGGCCGGGACACTCCTGCTCTACCAGCTCGCCGCCCCGACCTGCCCCGGCCTGCCCTGGCCGGTCCTGGCCGCCGTCGGCAAGGTCGAATCCGACCACGGACGCGACCCCGCCCCCACCCGCGCCGACGCCGAAGGCCCGATGGGGTTGCCTGTCTCGACCTGGGCCGAGGTCGGCAAAGACGCCGGCGGCGACGGGACGGCCGACATCAACGACCCGGCCGACAGCGTGTTCACCGCCGCCCAGCACCTGTGCGGGAACGGCGCGCGGAACGGACACGACCTGCCACGGGCCCTGTCCGCCTACAACCCCGCCCCGGCCTATGCCGACCACGTGCTCGCCCTGGCCGCGACCTACGGCCTCGCACCAGGCACCGACACCAGGGCCGCCGCGGGCGGCACGGCCGCCACCAAAGTCACCGCCAAGGTCGCCGCCAAGGTCGTCGGCTATGCCCGCGCCCAGCTCGGCAAGCCCTACCGGTGGGGCGCCGAAGGCCCGCGCGCCTTCGACTGCTCCGGGCTGGCCATGCGCGCCTACGCCGCCGCCGGGGTGAGGATCCCCCGTACCACCTTCGGCCAGTGGCCGTTCGGGACGCGCGTGCCCGCGGGCCAGGAACAACCCGGCGATCTGGTGTTCTTCACCACCGGCCCGGGCAGCTCGCCGACCCGGCCCGGACATGTGGGCATCGTCATCGGCGACGGCAAGATGATCGAAGCCCGCTGTACCCGCTGCGGCCCCATCGCCATCACCTCCTACCCGACCCGTCCGGCCCTGGCCGGATTCACCCGCCCAGCCCAATGACCAGCAAGACCCGCTGATGAGTGGAGCAGGGGAACCGGGGCTCCCGCAGACCGTGCAGGCCGCCAGTGGCGCTCAGCGGGCGGGGATCACCGACCTCGCCGATCAACCTGCCGCAGCGCCGTTACCCGTTCTTAGACCTGGCCGTCGGCGAAGAACCGCCGGGGCCGCGCCGGCTCCTCGGGGCAAGCTCACAGACGTTTTGCGAGTTCGGCCCGCTTGGTGAGAAATGCACGGCCGCCCTCGACGACACGCCAAAGGAGACCGGCGGATAAGTGGCCGGTCTCCAACTCCAACTGGGAGGGCACGTTTCATGCGGGGACGTCCTCAACGATGTCGTCGACGGCGACCCCATGGCCGTCCTGGAGCCGATCGCGGATCGTCTGCATCGGGGTGACTACCTCAATGTTGCCGCGCCTGCCGCCGCTCGGATCACCGTCCGGGTCGCGGAAGCTGAGATACCACCGGCCGCGTTCCAGCCAGGTGAGCACGGCAGCGCCGATGAAGGCATCCTCGACGTACAGGTTGAACGTCGTCTCCTCGTCGTCGGAGGTGGTCGCGTCGTACTGGATGCGAGCACTCATGTCCCTTTCCCTCCGTCGGATGATCACACGGGGAGACCCGGATCGGACCCCTTCACATCTCGCCAGGTTCTGGTCCGCGCCCTCTCCGCCTGCGCCTAGCTGACCCTGGCCCGGCCGGGGTTAGTTACCCCGGCCGGGCAGAGCAGGCGCCATCAGGGCGCGTCCAACCCAGGTGCTCGTCAGGCCGAAGACTCGGCTGGGGCGGCGGCGAAGCGGCGGGGACGCTCAGCGGTCTGTACGGCGGTGCCGAGCGCGGCCAGCTTGTCCAGGGCGACCGAGACGGCCCCGGAGGAGTGGCCCAGAGCCCGGCCGAGCTCGTGCGGGCTGAACTCGGCATCGGGGTGGGCGGTCAGATGCGCGGCGACCTTCTCGCGCAGGCCGCCCGGCCGCATCCGCGCCGCGCCGTCCGGCCTGCCCGCCAGGGCGGTCTTGATCAGCCGCCGTACCTTGGCCGCGTCGGCGTAGACCTGCTCGGCCAGGACGAGCGCCTGCGGATCGGCCTCCGGCTGGGCCAGTGCCTGACCGGCCCGCTCGACCAGGGCCGTGAAGTCGGTCATCGCCTGCCTCGCCTCCTGCAGCCCGGCCGGGTCGGCCGACTGTGGAGTGCCCGCGGCAGGTGCCGGATCAGACGCCGCGGGCTCGGACGGCGTCGGCTCTGAGAGGGCGGGCTCCCCGTCGGGAAGGGGCGGCGCGATGTCTTGCGGCATCTCCGTGTGCCGCTGGTGGTCGGCCGCAGCCGCCGGGGGGCCAGAGTCATCGCCTGCCGGGATGATGATCCCGGCGTCCGGTGCATCCTCCCTGTCGTGACCCGGATGGGTGTCCTCGTCGCCGGTGCCGGTGTTCGCCTCCGCGTCGCCGCCGGTCGCGGCTGCGGGGTCGCTGCTCTGCTCGGCCACCTCTCCCGCCGCGCCGCCGCCGTCCCCGACGGCCTCACCGGCCAGCCCTACCTCGCCGCCTGGCTCCGTCTCGCTGAGCGGATCGGTTCCGCTGCCGGTGCCGTCGTTGTCGGCGATGGTGGCCTCCTCCTCGGCGGCGGGGTGCCAGGTGTCGGGGATGCGGCGCGGGCCCGTACCGCTGCCGGTGATCCGGGTGGCCCGCCCGGCCTCGGCCAGGGCGGTCAGGGCCTTGACGGCGGTGGGGCGGCTGACCCCGGCCGCCGCCGCGATGTCCGTGGCGCCCGCGCCGGGATTGGCCACCAGCGCGGCCCAGACCGCCGCTGCCACGCCGGTGTCGCGCGGCGGGGCATCGGTACCGGTACCGGGCGGCGGGCCGACGTCGGCCGTTTCTGCCGCCTTCACGGCGTCGCGGGTTTTCCGGGTTTTGCCGTTCGCCATTTACGGCTCCTTTCACGGGGCGGGTATCCGTTTGATACCCGCCGCTTTTAGTGGAGCTCGACCATCACTCCGGCAAACCGCTCCAGGCAAGACGTCGGCGCATATTCAGGGCTTGCCGAAACGGCTGGGATCGGTAACCATCTGGCCTGCCCGGATCCTGGATACGGCCAGACTTGGCGGCACGGCAAACCAACTGCCGGAAACAGCTCGAGTACCTTACCCATCCGGCCGATGAAAAGAGTCATGAAAACAATTCACCCACCCGGTTGACACGCCGCGCGCAGGCGAGCGTCAATCGACGCCAAACCCTCGCGGGCCGCAACATGCGGCCCGGGGAAAACCGGGAACCGGAAAAGAGGAAAACGCAATGGGAATTGACGTCAACGCCGGGCACGTGGCCGCACTACGCGACCACGGCCCCGGCTGGGCCCTGGCCTGGGACGGCGACCAGGTGCGCATCGTCGAGGTCGCCGACACCGACGACGCCACCCTGCTGGAGATCGGCACCGGCCACACCCTGCAGGCCAACGCCGACCTCCACCGCGCCAACGGCGACCCCTGCGACGACGAGGTACTGGCGGGCGACCTGGCCGCCATCGCCGGCGACTACCTTCAGGAGTGGCCCGACCTGCGCGAGCTCATGCCGCTCACCGCCCCCCTCACCCGGGCCCTGACCACGTTCACGATCATCCGATCCGGCATGGGGATCATCGCCCACACCCCCGTGGGACGCGAGATGCTCGTGCACTACCGCGCCGCCGGAGACGGACACGCCCCCGGCCTGATCATCGCCGTGACGGTCTCCGGCCCCGGCGACCCCGTCGGCATCACGGCCGAGCTGCCCGGCGGCATCAGCCGGGGCACCCTCACCGTGCCCGCCGACACCCCCGCCGAAGCGATGGCCGACCTGATCGACGCCCTCGCCCGCACCGCCACGATCACCCCTACCGCCCCCGTTCCCGCCTGACCACACCCCTGGCCGGGCCCGCCCTCATGTTGGGGGCGGGCCCGGCCGGGCTTTTAGGCCCTTCCCGGGCCCGGCACAGCCGAGCCGCCGCCAAACCCTCAATGGCCGGGCCCCGGCCTGATCACCCCGCCGGGGTGCCCGCCCGGGCGGAACGCCCGCCCCACACCCGACCTCCCGCCGCCGCCCCGGGTAGCCGCCCCCCAGGGGGCCCGTTCCCCCGGGAGCGGCTACCCGTTGCGGGGTCGGCATACGCCCGCCCACACGGGCCGCGCTAGCGGGCGGCGCGCAGGGCGGCGGTGGCGGCGCGGCCGATGGCCTGGGCGGTGGCGGCGGGGTCGGTGAGCAGGTGCACCCGCGCCCCCTCCAGCGGGGTGTCACCCTCGCCGGTGGTGAGCCATAGCACGGCGCACCCGGCGGCGCGGAGCCGGTCGAGGCGCTGCTGCCCGGCGCGGCGGGGCCCGGCGCGGAACTGGCCGTCGGAGACGATGACCAGCAGCCGAGCGGCGCCGGGGCGGGCCAGGCCGAGGGCGCCGTCCAGGGCGTCGATCGCGACCTCGACGGCCTCGTAGTCGTCCTCGGCGTGAAATTCGGTCACCTGGTCGGGGGCGGTGCCGGGGCGGGTGATCGGCCGGACGTGGTTACCGAAGATCACGGTGGCGGTGTCAGCGGGCATGTGGGCGTGCTGGGTGGCGTGGGCGAGGATCCAGGCCGCCGAGGCGACCGGTTCGGCGACGGCGTACATGGAGCCGGACACGTCACAGGCGATGCCCAGCCGCAACGGCGGAGCCGGTACGTCCTTGCGGGTGGTGCGGGTGAACGGCTCGGCGGTGGGCATCGCCCCGGCGGCGCGTTGCGCGGCGGCATTCAACACGCCGCGCATCCGCAACCGGCCCGGCGGCAGCGCCGAACTGGTCTTGGTCGCCACCCGGTCCCGCACCCCGGCCGTGCTCAAGGCCCGCGCCAGCGTCCGGGCGGCGGTGCGCTCGGTCTCGGTGGGCGGGCGGGTTCCCGCCGTCCGGGTGTGCCCGCTGCGGGGACCGCCGGTGGCGAACACCCGACCGGCGGTCCTGGCAGCTCTCGTGGCGGAGGCGTCCTCGGCCGCGCCCGCCACTGCGGCGGCCTCGTCGGGGTCGGCCGGAGCGCTCTCACCGGCCACCGCGCGCTCCAGGTTGTCCAGCGCGGCGGTGATCGAGGTGGCCAACGGCGACAGGGGCGGGGGCGGGGCGGCGGGATCGGTGGGGTCCGCCGTGCTGGCCGGACCGGCCCCGCCGTCGGCCTCGTCGCCGGTGTCGTCGCCGGTATCGGGGTCGGTTCCGGTGATCTCGCACCAGCGGCGGCCCAACTCGATCATGGCCTCGGCGTCGTCGTCGGCCAGGGTGAACGCCTCCCGCCACAACCCCCGCAGCCTCTCGAGTTTCTCCGCGCCCAGGACGGCCGCAACGACGATGGCGACCGGGGCGACCTCGCCCGGGGTGAGGATCCCGGCCTCGGCCCGGGCCAGCAGCAGCGCGGCGGCCTGGGCGGCGTGCGGCGCGGTCAACGTCGGGGCGTGGGCGGGGTCGGCGGCGCGAGTGTCGGCCAAGATCAGATTGGTGGCCGAGGCGCGCAGCCAGTGCCGGTCATCGGGGCGGCGGCGGATCTGGGCGGCCTCGATCCGGGGCTCCTCCAGCAGCAGCGCGGCGGCCACCGCGCCGGGGGGCGCGCCGGGCGGGGGCTGCCAGGCGGTGTGGCGGGCGTGGGCGCATTCGTGAGTGAGCAGCCCCCACGCGGTGGCGTACCGGTCCCGGTCGCTGGCTAGGTGTGGGGCGGCGGTGGCGGGGTCGAGGGTGCCGAGGTGGGTGCCGTCGACCTCGATGGCGGCGTGGGCGGGCAGGAAACAGGCCGGGGCTCCGTGCCCGGCGCCGGGGGCGATGGTGACCATCACATCGTCGCGGTCGGCGATGACGCCTGCCTCGTCGGTCATCGCGGCGGACAGGGCCAGCCAGCCGGGGGCGGCGGGGAAGATGGCCGGGGCGGGGGCGGCGGGGTCGGCGATCAGGTGCGCGCTCATCGCGGGCATCGTCCTTTCCCAAGAAATTGTCACAGAGCGGAGGTGAGGGGTGCGGGGGGGTGGCGGGGCGGGGGTTAGATGCGGGGGCCCAGGGCCAGCGGGGTGACCGGCTTGCCGAACACGGCCCGCACCGCCGCCTCGACGGCGGGACGGTCCTCTTCGGGGGCGGAGCCGACCAGGTTGGCGGCAGCGGCATCCACCCCGAGCACGTCGGCGATCTTGCCGAAGGCGATCAGCTCGCGCAGTTGCGGAGCCCAGCCGATCTCGCCCTTGCCCACGCGGGTGGCCAGATTACGGGCCACCCGCACGGCGCGGCGGTCGATGCCGAGCTGCAGGGCCAGGTCGTAGTCGGTGGAGACCTGGATCTGCACCGAGAACCGGGAGGCGAGCGCGTCGGACAGGACGGCCCCGTGCACGCCGGGGTTGTGCCCGGCGACCACGTAGAAGCCGGGGGCGGCGTCGACGACCTCGCCGCCGTTGGCCTTGACGATGATCTGGCGGCGGCCGTCCATCGCGGGGTAGACCACGGCGAGGACGGGGGGCGGGATGAGGGTGGCGTCGTCGATGAACAAAGTCCTGCCCTGGCGCATCGCGATCACCAGCGGCCCGTGCACGAAGACGAACCGGCCGTCGCCGGTCTGGGTGTACTCCCCGACCAGGTCGGCGACCGTGGTGTCGCCGTCGCCCTGCACGGTGACCAGATCACCGAAGGCGGCCTCCACCACCGAGGTCTTCCCGGTGCCCGGCGGACCGTACAACAGGGCGGCGACCCCGGCCTCGCGGAGTTTGCGCAGCGCGGTGACATCGGGCAGACCGGACAATTGGCGGGGGTGGTAGAACTGCCCGTTGGGCCGCTTCACCGGCCCGGACACCGGCGCGCTCGACGAGGCGGGAGCGCTCGTAGCCGGGGCTGCGGGGGCGGGCGTGGGGGCGGGACGTGGCGGGGTCCTGCGGGGTGGCCGCGCCGAGCGCGGCGAGGCGGACGGGGTGGG
>NZ_JBDPLV010000063.1:0-72031 GCF_039871605.1 Acrocarpospora sp. B8E8
CACCCACCCTTTTGTTCTTTCGGGGCTCCGCCCCTCCCCGCCGTAGCCGTGGTCCTTCCACCCAGGCCCTTTGGGATCGCTTGCCTTCGCTCTCACCCCAACTTCGGCCGCCATCAAGGCGGCAATCGCCGCCCCCTTAGTCGTATGTGCCGAGCTCGCCGTGCCGGAGGTGCGGCCATGGATGCAGCCGTACCTGTGTTCGGGGTGTGGGGCGCTGGTTGCGGGTGGTCGGAGTGGTGATTGAGGGTGCGGGTTAAGGAGCGGCTGAGTTCGCCGAGTCGGAGGTGCGGCCGTGAGTTAGGCGGTCTAGTTCGGATTGCATGATGCGTTCCATGCGGGTGTTGTCGGCGGGGTAGAGGAGGCGGTGGACGCTGAGGCCGTCTACCAGGGCCAGGAGGCGTTCGGTGATGTCGTCGAGGTTTTCCTGGGTGGTCAGTTCGCCGGTGTCGCGGGCTGACTGGAGGAGGGTGCGGATGAGGCGGCGGAGGTCGGCCGCCTCTTCGCGCTGGACCTGGAGGAGGGCGGGGGAGCTGATGCTGCGGGCCCAGAAGCCGATCTCCAGGCCGGTTTCCTGGACGCGTTCCTCGTCGAGGGGGAGGTTGTCGAGGAGGACCTCGCGGAGGGCGGTCAGGCCGGTGCGGCCGGCGAGTTTGGCCGTCAGGCGGGCGGTGATGCGGCGGTGCGAGGACTGGAGGGCCGACAGGAGGATGTCGTCCTTGTCGGTGAAATAGTGGGTGAGGACGCCGTTGGAGTATCCGGCTTCCTTGGCGATGGCGCGGGTGGTGGCCGCCTCGATGCCGTCGCGCAGGATGATGCGTCGCGCGGCCGCCACGACTTCCTGGCGGCGCTCCTCGTGATTCACGATCTTTGGCATGATTCCCCCGATCAAACCGGCTGTTGACATTTTAGTCGGACGCCCGTCTATTATCCAGGGCATGACCGTCCTCACCCTAGGCGTCCATATCGTGGACGTGCTGGCGCGCCCGGTGGAGTCCATTCCGGCCGGCCAGGACACGCATCTGGTGGAGCAGGTCCGGATCACGGCCGCCGGGGCCGCCGCGGGCACGGCGGTCGATCTCGCCAGGCTCGGCGTCCCCGTCGCCTCCGCGGGAGCGGTCGGCGACGACGAACTCGGCGACTTCCTACTGATGATTATGGCCAGACATGGCGTCGATGTGGCGGGCGTGGCGCGAAAGTCCGGCGAGCAGACCGCCGCCTCGATCCTCCCGATCCGTCCGGATGGGGGCCGCCCCTCCTTCCACGTTCCCGGCGCCAACCTCGGTTTCGCGCTCGCCGATCTTGACCCGGCCCAGGTCATCGGCGCGAAATTGGTCCATCTGGGCGGCATGGACGCGAGCTGGGGCCTTCATGATCCAGCCTTCTTCGCGTTACTCGACGAAGCCCGCGCGGGCGGCACGATCATCACCATGGACCTGCTGTCCAACATGCCCGACCTGATGCCCGCCGCGAAGGTCTTCCTCCCGCACCTGGACTACTTCCTCCCCAACGAGGAACAAGCCCTCATGATCACCGGTGCCGCCACCGTCGAGGAGGCCGCCACCGCCCTCCTCGCCGAAGGCCTGACCGCCGCCCTCATCACCCTGGGCGCTCAGGGCAGCCTGGTCGCCACCGCCGACGGCACCACCCACGTCCCCGCCCTGGACATCGAGGTCGTCGACACCACCGGCTGTGGCGACGCCTACTGCGCGGGCTTCATCGCCGCTCTCATCAACGGCCGCTCCGTCATCGCCGCCGCCGAACTCGGCACCACGGTCGCCGCCCGCGTCGCCGGAGGCCTCGGCTCCGACGCGGGCTTGAAGGACGCCCGAAACTTGCTGTCCGACGCTGGAGGTCCAGGCTCGGAGGCAGGTCCGGACAAAGCTTCTAACGCACTGTCCGATGCTGGAGGCCCAAGCTTGGACGCGGGCCCGGACGACGCCTTGAACGCATTGTCCGACGCCGGAGGTCCAAGCTTGAACGCAGGTCCGGACAAAGCCTTGAACGCAGCACTGTCCGACGCTGGAGGTTCAGGCTTGGGCGCGGGCCCGGACGACGCCCCGAACGCGCTGTCCGACTAAGAATCCCGGCGCAGCGCCGCCGGGCTCTTCTGGCGCCGGTGCGGCGAGGGGGAGTGCGGTGGCAAACGGCGCCGGATAACGGTGAGTAACCCGGCGGCCTGCCATTCGGTTGGCCTGTCACCAGCTCGATTGGATGCGAGGATCTTCATGTCGATGGACGCGGAGTTGCGGGCGCGGGCCGCCAAGGTCATTCCGGGTGGGATGTACGGGCATCTCAACGCCGTGCTGCATGGGGAGACGTACCCGCAGTTCTTCGTGCGGGCGGAGGGGGCCCGGCAGTGGGACGCGGACGGGCGGGAGTTCATCGATCTCATGTGCAGCTGGGGGCCGATGATCGTGGGGCACCGGAATCCGGTCGTGGAGGAGGCCGCCGCGGCGCAGCAGGCGCGGGGGGACTGCCTGAACGGGCCTGGGCCGATCATGGTGGAGCTGGCCGAGTTGCTGGTGGAGTCGATTCCGGCCGCCGACTGGGCCATGTTCTCGAAGAACGGGACCGATGCGACCACGCAGGCGCTGATGGTGGCCAGGGCGGCGACGGGGCGTACCAAGGTGCTGGTGGCGCACGGGGCCTATCACGGGGCCGATCCGTGGTGTACGCCCGGGTTGTCGGGGGTGACGCCCAATCAGCGGGCCGACAACGTGGAGTTCACGTACAACGATCTGGCCAGTGCCGAGGCCGCGGCGGAGGTGGGGGACGTGGCCGCGATCCTGGTCACGCCGTTCAAGCATGACTCGTTCGAGGATCAGGCGTTCGCGGAGGCGGAGTTCGCCAGGGGCGTACGGGCGCTGGCCGATCGGCTCGGGGCGGCGCTGGTGATCGACGAGGTGCGGGCGGGCTGGCGGCTGGACCTGCGCGGGTCGTGGGAGGGGTTCGGGGTGCGGCCGGATCTGTCGGCCTGGAGCAAGGCCATGGCCAACGGCCATCCCATCGCCGCTGTGACGGGCGTGGACGCGCTGCGCGGCCCGGCCCAGACCCTCTACTCGACCGGCTCCTTCTGGTTCTCCGCGAGCGCCATGGCCGCCGCCAAGGCCACCATCGAGATCCTCCGGGACACCGGCGGCGTCGCGCTGATGGAACGCGCGGGCGACCGCCTCCGGGCGGGCCTGGCCGCCCAGGCCGCGTCACACTGCTTCGTGATCAACCAGACCGGGCCCGTGCAGATCCCGTGGCTGTCGTTCGAGGGCGACGAGACCCTGGCGCGGGGCGTCGCCTGGGCGGCCGCCTGCCTGGCCGAGGGCGTCTACCTGCACCCGTGGCACAACTGGTTCCTGTCCACGGCGCACACCGACGACGAGATCGACCAGGCCCTGCAGCGCACCGACGCCGCGTTCGCCAAACTCAGGAGCGCATCCTGACCCAGCGGACGTCGTCGAGGCGGGTGCCGTCGGGCCCGGGCAGGAGCTCCTTCGCCACGCCCTCCCGGATGAAGCCCGCGCGTTCCAGCACCCGATGGGACGCGGTGTTCGTCGGAGTCGTCCCGGCGATCACCCGATGGATCGCGGTGTGGGCGAAGACCCACTCCACCAGCAGCACGACCGCGCGGGTCACGTAGCCGCGCCCCCGGTATTCGGGCAGCAGGCTGTAGCCGGTCATGGCCTCGCCGAGGGCCGGGATCACGTGCGAGAGCTGGATGTCGCCCGCGAAGGCGCCCGTGGCCGCGTCCCTGATCGTGATCTCGGCCTGTTCCGCGGCCAGCCAGCGGTAGCCCGCGTTGCGGCAGCGGAGCGCGATGTCGGCGTAGCCGGGGCGGCCGGGGGGCACGTGGTGGGCCATGACCTCGGGGTCGTCCATCATGCGGTGGTAGTCGTCGGTGTCGGCGGGCGCGAGCCGTACCAGCCGGATGACGCCGTCGGTGAGCTCGCCGCCCGGAAAGTCCGGCAGGTACGGCCGGATCGGGTCGCCGGAGTCGGCGGCGAGCCGGGCGAAGGCCACCATGTCGCAGCGGGAGCCGTCGCGCCGGCCGGCGGCGCCGCGCCGGATGCCCTCCCGGACGAAACCGGACGCCATCGCCACCTTCTGGGAGCCGAGGTTCTCGATGTCGGTCAGCAGGTCCAGACGTTGTGCGCCCTGAGCGAAACGCCACGCCGAGATCGCCCGCGTGGCCGCCGTGGCGATGCCCTTCCCGCGCGCCCAGGGCGCCACCCAGTAGCCGACCTCCACGTTGCCGAACCGGTCCGGCGGCTTGACCCCGATCACGCCCTGCGGCTCGTCGGTGGCCGGGTCGGCCATCACGAAGTCCGCGCCGTCCTCCGCCCAGGCCTGCTCGGCCAGCTTGTTCTTCCAGAACAGGGCGTCGGCCCGCGTGTACGGCACCGGGACGAGCGGGATGAATCGCGCGATCTCCGGGTCGGCGCAGGCGCGGGCCACGGCGTCCATGTCCGCGTCCAGCGGCGGGCGGAGGTTGACGGGCCCGGCGGGGATGGTTTCACGGGGGAGCATGAACCCTTACCTACCAGGGACGAGGGCATTCCGGCGAGTCGATTTAGCGCCTCCTTGGGCGGTTTGTACGCAGGAGCCGTACCAGTCGAACGAAGATAGCCTTGCGGCATGGGTTTTCGCAGGCACGGCCCGTTTCAGGCCGGGGATCAAGTTCAGCTCACCGACCCCAAGAACAAGCGGCACACGCTGACGCTGAAGGCTGACGGGGTCTTCCACACGCACAAGGGCTGGATCCCGCATACCGACCTGATCGGACAGCCGGAGGGATCGGTGGTGCGCTCGTCGGGAGGCACCCAGTATCTGGCGTTCCGTCACCTGCTCCAGGACTACACCCTGGCCATGCCGCGCGGCGCGGCCGTGATCTACCCCAAGGACTGCGGCCAGATCATCGCCATGGCCGACGTCTTCCCGGGCGCGAAGGTGGTCGAGGCCGGGGTCGGCTCGGGGGCGCTCAGCTGCTTCCTGCTCCGGGCGGTGGGCACGGAGGGCTCGCTCACCTCCTACGAGCGGCGGGCCGACTTCGCCGAGATCGCCACCAAGAACGTGGAGAAGTTCTACGGCGGCGAGATGAAGCAGTGGCGGCTGGTGGTCGGCGACTTCGTGGAGGCGCTGGACGAGACCGACGTCGACCGGATTATCCTGGACATGCTCGCCCCCTGGGAGTGCGTCGACGCCTCCGCCCGGGCCCTCACTCCCGGTGGTGTTATCTGCTGTTATGTGGCGACAACGACGCAGTTGTCCAAGACGGTGGAGACCATCAGGGAGCACGGGAGTTTCACCGAGCCCCATGCGTGGGAGACCTTGGTTCGCGACTGGCATGTCGAAGGGCTCGCGGTCCGGCCCGACCATCGGATGGTCGGCCACACCGGGTTCCTTGTCACCGCCCGCCGCATGGCGGACGGCGTCACGCCGCCGCCGCGACGCAGGCGCCCGTCCAAGGGTGCGTACGGGGAGGGAACCGAAGGTCAGTGACGATTTAGCGGCGAACCGGCAAAGTGGCGTGACACGGGGAACAAACCATGTGTTCGATGTGCTCACGTCTATGAACCAGTCGAAAAGGCACCAAATCACCAGGCACTCAACGTAACGAGACGAACACCAGTCGGCTACGTTTTTTAAGGCCGTCAGATTGGTAGTGACTTGAGTAGTCTTTCCTCGAATGGAAGGAGGTGACGGGCGTGGCAGCTCGCGATGACGCTGAGGCTCGGGCCGCGCAGCGCGAACGGGAGGTCACTGACCTCACAACTCAGGTCTCCTTCCTTCAGGAGGAGATCACCGCGCTGCGTCGCAAACTCGCCGAGTCCCCCCGGCAGGCCAGGGTTCTCGAAGAGCGGCTTCACGACGTGCAGGCCCAGGTGGCCGCCCTCACCAGCCAGAACGAACGGCTGGTCTCCACCCTCAAGGAGGCCAGGGACCAGATCGTCGCCCTCAAGGAGGAAGTCGACCGGCTGGCGCAGCCGCCGTCCGGCTTCGGCGTCTTCCTCGAGGGCAGGGAAGACGGCACGATCGAGGTGTTCACCGGCGGGCGCAAGCTCCGGGTGAACGTCAGCCCCGCCGTGGACGTCGACTCGCTCAAGCGTGGCCAGGAGGTCATGCTCAACGAGGCGCTCAACGTGGTCGAGGCACTCGGCTTCGAGGATGTCGGCGAGATCGTCATGCTCAAGGAGCTCCTTGAGGACGGCCAGCGTGCCCTGGTCATCTCGCACGCCGACGAGGAGCGCGTGGTCAAACTGGCCGAATCGTTGCTGGAGCAGCCGATCAGGTCGGGCGACTCGCTGCTGCTGGAGCCGCGCTCGGGCTATGTGTACGAGCGGATTCCGAAGTCCGAGGTGGAGGAACTGGTCCTCGAAGAGGTCCCCGACATCTCCTACGACGAGATCGGCGGACTGCGCGGTCAGATCGAGCAGATCAGGGACGCGATCGAGCTGCCCTACCTGCACGCCGACCTGTTCCGGGAGCACAAGCTCCGCCCGCCGAAGGGCGTGCTGCTGTACGGCCCGCCCGGTTGCGGCAAGACGCTCATCGCCAAGGCCGTCGCCAACTCCCTGGCCAAGCAGGTCGCGGAGAAGACCGGCCAGTCGGGCAAGAGCTTCTTCCTCAACATCAAGGGCCCCGAGCTTCTCAACAAGTACGTCGGCGAGACCGAGCGGCACATCCGCCTGGTCTTCCAGCGGGCGCGGGAGAAGGCCTCCGAGGGCACCCCGGTGATCGTGTTCTTCGACGAGATGGACTCGATCTTCCGGACTCGTGGGTCGGGCGTCTCGTCCGACGTCGAGAACACCATCGTGCCCCAGCTGCTGTCGGAGATCGACGGTGTCGAGGGCCTGGAGAACGTCATCGTCATCGGCGCCTCCAACCGCGAGGACATGATCGACCCGGCGATCCTGCGGCCTGGCCGCCTGGACGTCAAGATCAAGATCGAGCGGCCGGACGCCGAGGCGGCGAAGGACATCTTCTCGAAGTACCTCATCTCCGATCTGCCGCTGCACGGCGACGATCTGGCCGAGCACGGCGGCAGCCGCGAGGGCACGATCGCCGAGATGATCCAGCGGGTGGTCGAGCGGATGTACACCGAGATCGAGGAGAACAGGTTCCTCGAGGTGACGTACGCGAACGGGGACAAGGAAGTCCTGTACTTCAAGGACTTCAACTCAGGGGCGATGATCCAGAACATCGTCGACCGGGGCAAGAAGATGGCGATCAAGCAGTTCCTGGAGACCGGGCAGAAGGGCCTGCGGATCCAGCATCTGATGGCCGCCTGCGTGGACGAGTTCCGGGAGAACGAGGACCTGCCGAACACCACGAACCCGGACGACTGGGCTCGCATCTCCGGCAAGAAGGGCGAACGGATCGTGTACATCCGCACGCTCGTGCAGGGGAAGCAGGGCACCGAAGCCGGACGCTCGATCGACACTGTGGCCAACACGGGTCAATACCTGTAGACCACTCCGAAACGGCGCGAATCCTCGGGTTCGCGCCGTTTCGTCATGTCCCATGATCACGTGGTTCTCCCACCCACCCTCCCTTTGGTTTGCCGCGGGCTCCCCCCGCCCCCGTCGTCTCCGTGGTCGCTCGAATGGTGCCCCGGCTGGCTGCCGGGTGGGCTGGCGAAGCCACGGGGGTGTCGGGGTCGGGCGGAGCCCGAGGGCAATCGAAAGGGAGGGTGGGTGGGAGAAACCCCGGTAGCTCTGTTCGCGGTTTTGCGTGATACTTGAGCGCTCTGTGGGATTTTTGTGCCTAAGGGTTATTCCAACATGACGCATTTACGGGGGATCGCGGTGCTTGAGCTGGGAGTTCGTCCGTGACGGCGGCGCCGGCCAGGACCCGGCGGCGTAGACGGCGGCCGGCTTCTCCGCCACCGCCGCCCGCCCGGGCGCCGATCGCCGAGCAGCCGCCCGTCGGCGGGGGACCCAGGCTCGTCGAACTCGACTTATTGCGATTCGTCGCCGCGTTCGCGGTCATGGCCTTCCACTACATGGCCGCCAGCAGATCCCTCTGGGGCGAGTACCCCACCGAGATCTTCGCCTCCGTCAACCGGGTCACCACCCTGGGCATCCTCGGCGTCGAGCTCTTCTTCCTGATCAGCGGCTTCGTGATCCTGATGAGCGCCTGGGGCCGCAGCATCGGCAAGTTCGCCGTCTCCCGCATCTCCCGCCTCTACCCGGCCTACTGGTTCACCGTCGTCGCCCTGTACGTCCTGTACAACTACACCGACGTCACCGGCTTCAAGGGCAACCTCTATCCCATCCACTACCTCATCAACCTCTCGATGTTCCAGGAGGCGTTCGGCGTCCTGCACGCGGGAGGCGTGTTCTGGTCGCTCTGGGTCGAACTCAAGTTCTACTTCCTGATCTCGATCATCGTGATCATCGGCATCAACCTGCGCCGCGCGATGGCGTTCATGTGGGTCTGGCTGGTCCTCGTCGTCGTCGCGGAATACCTCGAGAACGACCTGCTGACCGAGATCGTCATGCCCAGGCAGGCGCCGTACTTCATCGCCGGCATGGCGTTCTACCTGATCCACCGTGTGGGCCCCTCAGTGACCCGCTGGGGTTTCGTCCTGGTTGGGTACGCTTTCGCCGTCTACGCCGCCCTGGAGCGCGTACAGAGCCGGGTGGACGCCATCGGCTTCAAGCGCTTCCCGGCGCCGCCGGAGGCCGTCATCGTGGCGATCACGCTCATCTTCCTGCTCATGGCGGCCGTCGCCCTCGGCTGGCTGAGCTGGGTCAAGTGGGCTCCGCTCACCACGGTGGGCGCGCTCACGTACCCGCTCTACCTGCTCCATCAGAATGTCTCGGCCGTGGTCATCCCGGGCCTTCGCGACACGCTGAACCCGTGGTTGCTCACCGCGCTGACAATGGCGGCATCTATAGTGCTGGCGTATCTCGTTTACAAGCTGATCGACCGTCCTGGCCAGCGTTTGCTTCGCCGGATTCTCGGTGGCCGGAGACCCGTACGAAACGAATAGTCGGCTCTCTGCCGTAACTGTCGGGTAACCGGGCATAGAAGAGGGGCTAGGCTCGGGATATAAACGGCGGAACGACGGCCATGGGGTGCGCATGACGGTACGGCGGGTGATGGGCATCGAGACCGAGTACGGCATCGCCGTGCCCGGTCAGCCCGGGGCGAACGCGATGGTGACCTCTTCGCAGGTCGTCAACGCGTACCTCGCGGCGTCGGCCGCGCGCGCCAGGCGGGCCCGGTGGGACTTCGAGGAGGAGAACCCGCTACGCGACGCCCGCGGGTTCGATCTGGCCAGGGAGGCGGCTGACTCCAGCCAGCTGACCGACGAGGATCTGGGCCTGGCCAACGTGATCCTCACCAACGGCGCGCGGCTGTATGTGGATCACGCCCATCCGGAGTATTCCACGCCCGAGTGCACCAACCCCCGGGCGGCCGTGATCTGGGACAAGGCGGGCGAACGGGTGATGCACGACGCCGCCGTCCGGGCGTCGGGCATGCCGGGCAACGCCCCCATCCAGCTCTACAAGAACAACACCGACAGCAAGGGCGCCTCCTACGGCTGCCACGAGAACTACCTGATGCGGCGGGCCACGCCGTTCGCGGACATCGTCCGGCATCTGACGCCGTTCTTCGTGTCGCGGCAGGTGGTGTGCGGCGCCGGGAAGGTCGGGATCGGGCAGGATTCCCGCGGCGACGGGTTCCAGATCAGCCAGCGCGCCGACTTCTTCGAGGTCGAGGTCGGCCTGGAGACGACGCTGAAGCGGCCGATCATCAACACCCGGGACGAGCCGCACGCGGACCCGGAGAAGTACCGCCGCCTCCACGTGATCATCGGCGACGCCAACATGTCGGAGATTTCCACTTACCTGAAGCTGGGCTCGACCGCGCTGGTGCTCGCGATGATCGAGGACGGGTTCCTCACCAGCGATCTCTCCGTGGAGTCGCCGGTCGCCGCGCTGCGGGCGGTTTCGCATGATCCGACCTGCAAGTATGAGATCTCGCTGCGGAACGGGCGCAAGATGACGGCCGTACAGCTGCAGATGGAGTATCTGGAGCAGGCCCGCAAGTATGTCGAGGACCGGTATGGCGCGGGTCTGGATGAGATGACCAAGGACGTGCTGAACCGGTGGGAGTCGGTGCTGACCCGGCTGGCCGAGGATCCGATGCAGCTGTCGCGCGAGCTCGACTGGGTGGCCAAGCTGGAACTCCTGGAGGGGTACCGGACGCGGGACAACCTGCCCTGGTCGCATCCCCGGCTCGGGCTGGTCGACCTGCAGTATGCGGACATCCGCCCGGATCGAGGGCTGTACAACCGGCTGGTGGCTCGCGGGCGGATGCAGCGGCTGGTGACCGAGGACGACGTCGAACGCGCCATCGAGACGCCGCCGACCGATACGCGGGCCTATTTCCGGGGGCGCTGCCTCCGGCAGTACAGCGAGTCGGTGGCCGCCGCGTCCTGGGATTCTGTGATCTTCGACATTCCCGGGCGGGAGTCGCTGCAGCGGGTGCCCACGCTGGAGCCGCTGCGCGGGACGAAAGCCCACGTGGGCGAGCTGCTCGACCGGTGCAGGACGGCCGCCGACCTGGTGGCCGCGCTCACCGGCGAAGGATAGCCGGGTTGACGGGTTTGTCCGTTCGGGGGTACGTTCCCGGTGAATTGTGGCGGCGTGAGGGAAATCCGGTGTAACTCCGGTGCGGTCGCGCCACTGTAACCCTCCCGATGAGGGGAGCCAGGTCACCACCCGCCACAGACCGACGACAGGGACGCGTAATCCCGGAGGAGGACCGTGGCGTGAGCCAGCTCTCAGCCCCGCATGTTCAGCCCATTCCGCTTCGCAACCTGGCCTGGTGGGCGCTGGCCGTGCCCGTTCTCCTGCTGGTGGCCTATCTGGTCACCTTCGACCAGGGGGCGATCTCCCAGGCGGGTGACTACCTGCACGAGCTCATGCACGACGGCCGTCATCTGCTCGGCGTTCCGTGCCACTGATGATCCGCCCGCTGTTCGTCCGGGGCCTGCTCGCCGGAATCATCGCAGGACTCGCCGCGGGCGTTTTCGCCTACTTCGCCGGCGAGCCGCACATCGACAGCGCGATCGCCCTCGAAGAGGCCGCCGCGCACGCCCATGCCGAGGTTCCCCTCGTCAGCAGAAGCGGCCAGCTGGGGGGATTGTTCCTCGCCACCGCTTTGTACGGCCTCGCCGTCGGCGGCCTGTTCGGCCTCGCGTTCGCCCTGGTACGGGGGCGTATCGGGCCCCGCTCCGGGAGCGTGTTGTCGATCACCCTGGCGGCGGCCGGATTCGTGGCCGTTGTCCTGGTGCCGTTCGTGAAATATCCGGCTAATCCGCCTGCGGTGGGGGATCCGGCGACGATCGGATCGCGGACGTCGCTCTACCTGGTCGCGGTCGCGATCGGGTTGCTGGCGATGGCCGCCGCCGCGGTCGCGCGCCGGATCTTCGAGGTCAACGGGGAACCGGTGCGGTGGCTGGCGACCGGGTTGGGGTTCCTTGTCCCGGTCACGGCAGCGTGGGTGTTCCTGCCGGTCGTGTCGGAGGTTCCCGAAGGGTTTCCGGCGGACTTGCTGTGGGACTTCCGGGTTTCGTCGTTAGGGACTCAGGTCGTGTTGTGGGGGGTGCTGGGGGTTTCGTACGCGTACCTCTGGCATCGGAGTGAACGGGTGGCCGGGGCGCCGCAGGGCGTACCGGCCTGATCGTGGCTGCGCGAGCGGCGCGGGTGATCGTGGTCGCCCATGGCAGGACGGCGGCCGTCAGGGCCGCCGCCTTCCCGTCCCCTGACGACGTTCTGGAGCTCCCGCCAGCCGGGGACGTCGTCAAGGGCGAGGGGCGGGCCGGGCCCGAGGAGCGTTGCCTGGGCACGGCGCGGTGGCTGGGCGTGGCGGCGGTCGCCGATCCGGGGTTGCGTGACTGCGATCTCGGGCGGTGGCGGGGGAGGGCGTTCGCCGAGGTGGCGGCGGAGGAGCCCGAGGGCGTACGGGCCTGGCTGAGCGATCCCGGCGCGGCGCCGCACGGTGGCGAGTCGGTGGCCGGGTTGATCGCCCGGATGGGGGAGTGGCTCGGTGCGCTCCCCGCCGGGCGGTCGCTGGCGGTCACCCATCCGGCGGTCGTGCGGGCGGTGCTGGTGTCGGCGCTGGGGTTGCCGGATGTCGCGTACTGGCGGGTGGACGTTCCGCCGCTGGGCCGAGTCGAATTGAGCGGATTCGACGGGCGCTGGAACCTTCGCTTACCACAATGGGGACCTTTGATGGGGGCCTCACGGGGGTCCGAAGGAATTTTTCCTGGTTTTTCGGCTATTTCGGAGGCTGGTTTTGAGGGATAGCGGTGGTGGATTCCTTCATTTGACCAGCCTTCTGAGGTTTCGGTCTTGAGAAAAGGGCGTATCTGCGGTGACGTATCCGTTTAGCGCGGTTGTTGGGTTGGCGGATCTGAAACTGGCGCTCGTGCTCAACGCGGTGTCGCCGCGGGTGGGCGGCGTCCTGGTCCGGGGGGAGAAGGGCACGGCCAAGTCGACCATCGTGCGGGCGCTGGCGGCGCTGCTGCCGCCGGTGGAGGTGGCGGAGGAATGCCGGTTCTCCTGCGATCCGAGCGCTCCTGATCCCTTCTGCCCTGACGGGCCGCATTCGGGTGCCGGGCTGGTACGGGCTGCGCGGCTGGTCGAGTTGCCGGTCGGCGCGTCCGAGGACCGGCTGGCCGGGTCGCTCGATCTTGAGCGGGCGCTGACCGAAGGGGTCAAGGCGTTCGAGCCGGGGCTGCTGGCGGCGGCGCATCGGGGGATCTTGTACGTGGACGAGGTCAACCTGCTGCACGACCATCTTGTCGATCTTCTTCTGGATGCCGCCGCGCTTGGGACGTGCTATGTCGAGCGGGAAGGGGTGTCGGTGCGGCATGCGGCCAGGTTCCTGCTCTCCGGGACGATGAACCCCGAAGAGGGGGAGCTCCGGCCGCAGTTGCTCGATCGGTTCGGGCTCACCGTGGAGGCGCGGGCGTCGCGGGATCCGGCGGAGCGGGCGGAGGTCATCCGGCGGAGGCTCGCGTATGAGCTCGATCCGGAAGGATTCGCCGCGCGGTGGTCGGCGGAGGAGGCGGAGCTCGCTCGGCGGATTGTCGGGGCTCGTGTGCTTCTGCCCGGCGTGAGGTTGCCGGATGCGGTGTTGAAGCAGATCGCGACGGTTTGTGCCGGGTTTGAGGTGGATGGCATGCGGGCGGATATCGTCACCGCTCATGCGGCGATGGCGCATGCTGCCTGGCAGGGGCGTACCCGGGTGATTTCGGCGGATGTGCGGGCGGCGGCACGGCTCGCGCTGCCGCATCGGCGGCGGCGGGATCCCTTCGACGCGCCAGGCCTGGATGAGGCCAGGCTCGACGAACTCCTGAACGATTTCGGCGATTACCCAGACGACGACCCCGACGATCGTGTACGTCAGGACGAACCCGGAAATATCAACACATCCGAGTCCGGTGACGCCGGAGCCGAGCCCAGCGCGGCCGGGTCAGAGGATGGGGGAGGGTCGGGCATGTCCGGATCGGCTGACTCCTGGGAGCCGGACGCGTCAACGGACTTCGGCCCGTCGGACGGGTTCGGGCCACCGGATTCCGCCGGGATGCGGACGGGTTCGGGCGAGCATGGAGCAGAGGGCCGGGCCGGGCCGGACACTCTGAGATCGGCGGATTCAGGTGGTGCGGGTTTGGCGGAGGGCGGGGCATTCGCGGAGGCGGGTGCGCCCTATCGGACCAGGATTTTCACTGTTCCCGGGGTCGGCATGGGTGTGCCGGGGCGGCGGTCGCGGGCGCGCACGCCGGATGGGCGGACGTCGGGATCCCGCCTGCCCGACGGGCGGGTCACGAGCGTGCACTTGATGGCCACCCTCCGGGCGGCCGCTCCGCATCAGCGGTCGCGTGGTGCGAGGGACTTCGGGTTGCCGGTGGAGAAGGCTGATCTTCAGGGAGCGGCTTCGGGGCAGCGGTCGCGGGGGGTGGATAGTCCCGGGTCGCGGGTGGAACAGGCTGATCTTCAGGGAGCGGCTTCGGGGCAGCGGTCGCGGGGGGTGGATAGTCCCGGGTCGCGGGTGGAACAGGCTGATCTTCAGGGAGCGGCTCCGGGGCAGCGATTGCGGGGCGTGGAAGGTCCCGGGTCGCGGGTGGAGAAGGCTGACCCTCGGGCGGCTTCGGGCCGGCGGTCGCGTGGGGTGGAAGGTCGTGGGCTGCGGATTGAGAAGGCTGATCTGCGGGAAGCCGTTCGTGAGGGGCGTGAGGGTAACCTCGTGCTGTTCGCCGTGGACGCCAGTGGGTCGATGGCCGCGCGGAAGCGGATGGGGGCGGTTAAGGCGGCCGTGTTGAGTTTGTTGCTCGATGCGTACCAGCGGAGGGACAAGGTTGGTCTGATCACTTTTCGGGGGGAGGCGGCGGAGCTGGTGTTGCCGCCGACGTCGTCGGTGGAGGCGGGAGCCGCGCGGATGCGCGATCTTCGCACGGGAGGACGGACGCCGCTCGCGGCGGGCCTGCTCAAGGCCGCGGACGTGCTCCGCGTGGAACGGCTCCGCGACCCGGCCCGCCGCCCGCTGCTCGTCATCGTCACCGACGGCCGCGCGACCTTCGGCCCGAACCCCCGCCAGGCCGCCACCCTGCTCACCCAGGTGACCACCGTCGTCGTCGACTGCGAATCCGGCCCGATCCGCCTCGGCCTCGCCACCGACCTGGCCATGCGGATCGGCGCGCTTCCCGTTCGCCTGGACTCGCTCGCCGAAGGCGGCCTGGCCCAGGTGGTCCGGGCCACCCGGCTGGCCGCATGAACCACGAGGAGAGGTCACATGCCGCAGGGCAAGCCTGACCAAGTGCCCGAAGACGGTCTTACGACACGGCAACGCCGCAACCGGCCGCTCGTGATCGTCCACACCGGACCCGGCAAGGGGAAATCCACCGCCGCGTTCGGGCTCGCCCTCCGCGCCTGGAACCAGGGCTGGCCGATCGGCGTGTTCCAGTTCGTGAAGTCCGCCAAATGGCGCATCGGCGAGGAAGCCGCCCTGCGCGCCCTCGGCGAACTCGGCCCACCCGTCACCTGGCACAAAATGGGCGAAGGCTGGTCCTGGATCAAGAAAGCCGGCACCGAAGACGACCACGCCGCCGACGCCCGCGAAGGCTGGAACCAGATCAAACGCGACCTCGCATCGGAAACCTACCGCCTACTCGTCCTCGACGAGTTCACCTACCCCATCAACTGGGGCTGGATCGACATTGAGGACGTGACCACCACCCTGACCACCCGCCCCGGCACCCAACACGTGATCATCACCGGCCGCAACGCCCACCCCGACCTCCTCACCATCGCCGACCTGGTCACCGAAATGACCAAGATCAAGCACCCCATGGACACCGGCCAAAAGGGCCAACGAGGCATCGAATGGTGACGATGCCTCGATTGGTCATTGCGGCGCCCGCCTCAGGAGCGGGCAAAACGACCATCGCCACCGGCCTGATGGCCGCCCTCGTCCGGCGCGGCCTGGCTGTCTCACCGCACAAGATCGGCCCCGACTACATCGACCCCGGCTACCACACCCTCGCCACCGGCCGCCCCGGCCGCAACCTCGACCCCTGGCTCACCTCCGAAGACCTGATCGCCCCCCTCTTCCTCCACGGCGCCGCCAACGCCGACATCGCGATCATCGAAGGTGTCATGGGCCTCTACGACGGCATGCGCGGCACCCCCGACTTCGCCTCCACCGCCCACGTCGCCCGCCTCCTCGAAGCCCCCGTCATCCTCGTCGTCGACGCCACCGGCCAAGGCCAGTCCGTCGCCGCCCTCGTCCACGGTTTCGCCTCGTACGACACCCGCGTCCGCCTGGCCGGAATCATCCTGAACCGCGTAGGCTCCCCGCGCCACGAGGAGGTCTGCCGCGAATCCCTGGAATCCACCGGCCTCCCGGTCCTGGGCGCCATCCCCCGCACCCCCGACGCCACCACCCCATCCCGCCACCTCGGCCTCATCCCCGCCGCCGAACGCCACACCGAAGCCACCACGACCATCCCGTCCCTAGCCACTTTGATCGAGTCGACTTGCGACCTACCCGGCCTTGTCACCCTCGCCCACCGCGCCGCACCGATCCCGGCCACCGCTTGGAACCCCCAAAACGCTGTCGCCACAAGCGCGAACGCAGGAGCGGCGAGTGGAGGAGCCCTCACATCGGTAGGGCAAAGCGAAGCCACAGGTGATGGATTGACGGGTGGGGGAGCCGCCGTTTCCGCGGGGCGGGGCGAAGCCACGGGCGATGCATTGGCGGGTGCGGGAGCCGCGGCGGGGCGGGGCGGAGCCACGGAAAGAAATCAAGGGTGGGCGGGTGGGACATCCCCCGCATCAGTAGGACATGGCGAAGCCACGGGAGAAGGCGAAGGACGCGTTGACGGGCGGGCTCGTCGGGGTATTCGGCCCGTGGTCGCCATCGCGGGCGGAGCCGCTTTCACCTTTGGCTACGTGGAACAAGTCGAACTGTTGATCGCGGCAGGTGCCGAGGTCGCGGCTTTCGATCCGGTGCGGGATGAGGATCTTCCCGAAGGCACTCGTGGAGTGATCCTGCCCGGGGGTTTTCCGGAGGTACACGCCTCGGAGTTGTCCGCCAATGAGCGCCTCCGGGCGAGGATGGCCGAGTTCGTCGCCAGTGGGGGCGCGGTCGTGGCGGAGTGTGCGGGGTTGCTCTATCTGAGCAGGGAGCTCGATGATCATCCCATGTGCGGCATCCTCGACGCCAAAGCGGAAATGACCGGACGGCTGACTTTGGGGTACCGGGACGCGGTAGCCGTACAAGATTCGGTGCTGACGCGGGCGGGGGAGCGGTATCGGGGCCATGAGTTCCACCGCACCGTCTGCACGCCGCCCGACAACCCGGTCTGGCGCTGGATTGACGGTGGCGACGGATACGCTTCCGATCGGGTGCTGGCTTCGTACCTGCATCTGCACTGGGCGGGCAGCCCCGTGCTGGCCGCGCGATTCGTGGGGGAGTGCCGATGAGTTTCGAGGCGTTCTGGAAGGAACGACACCTCTGCACCCTCACGACGATCCGCCCCGACGGCACCCCCCACGTCGTTCCGGTCGGCGTCACCCTCGACGGCGACACCGCCAGGATCATCACCAGCGGCGGGTCCCGCAAAGCCGGCCACATCCGCGCCGCCGGGCCAGAGGGCGCGCTCGTCGCGGTCTGCCAGGTGGACGGCCGCCGCTGGTCCACCCTCGAAGGCCGCGCCGTCATCCGCGACGACCCCGCCTCGATCGCCGACGCCGAGGACCGCTACGCCGCCCGATACCGCCAACCCCGCCCCAACCCGGAACGTGTCGTCATCGAAATCAAGGTGACCAGGATTCTAGGAAATGTCCCCCATGCCTGACCCGCACACCTCACGGGACACCCAAAGCGACTCACCCCACCCGTCGCCGCCCGGCACATTCCAGCCCACATCCGGAAACGCGAGTCTGGCCTGCTCACCATGACCGCCCCCGTTGTCGTCGTCGGAATCGGCGCCGACGGATGGGACGGGCTCTCCCCTGCCGCCCGCCGCGAGATCGAGACCGCCGAGGTGCTGATGGGCAGCGCCCGCCAGTTCGCCCTGGTCTCCACCTCCGCCGAGCGGATCACCTGGCCGTCCCCCCTGCTCCCGGCCCTCCCCGGCCTGCTCGCCGGCTACCGCGACCGCCGGATCTGCGTCCTCGCCAGCGGCGACCCCATGTTCCACGGCATCGGCTCCACCCTGGTCCGCATCCTCGGCCCGGAAAATGTCAAGGTCCTCCCCTCACCGTCCTCGGTCTCCCTGGCCTGCGCCCGCATGGGCTGGCCGGTCGAACGCACCCACGTGATCAGCGCGGTCGGCCGCCCCCTCGCCACCCTCAACGCCGCCCTCCGCCCCGGCGAGCGCCTCCTGATCCTCGGCGCCGACCCCGCCCGCGTCGCCACCCTCCTCATCAACGCCGGTTACGGCGAGAGCCCCTTCAGCGTCCTCGAACTCCTCGGCGCCCCCGACGAGCAGCTCCGCCACACCACCGCCAACGGCTGGGCCATCTGGGGCGACACCCCCGACCCCCTCAACATCGTGGCCGTCGAATGTTTCCCCGACCCAGGCACGCCCACGCCCCCACGCGTCCCCGGCCTCCCCGACGAGACCTTCGACCACGACGGCCAGCTCACCAAACGCGAGGTCCGCGCGGTCACCCTCGGCCTGCTCGGCACCGACGGCATCCTCTGGGACATCGGCGCCGGCGCGGGCAGCATCGCCATCGAATGGCTCCGCGCCCACCCCGCCGCCACCGCGATCGCCATCGAACGCGACCCTGCCCGAGCCACCCGAATCACCAGAAACGCCGAAACCCTCGGCACCCCCACCCTCCGCGTCCTCACCGGCACCGCCCCCGACGTCCTGACCGCCCTCACCACCCCGCCCACCACGATCTTCATCGGCGGCGGCCTCACCACCCCCGGCCTCCTCGACCACTGCTGGTCCAGCCTCCACCCCGGCGGCCGCCTGGTCGCCAATGCGGTCACCCTCGAATCCGAAGCCGTCCTCTCCACCTGGTACGGCCACCTCGGCGGCGACCTCTTCCGCCTCTCCATCAACAGAGCGGCCCCCATCGGCGACTTCACCACCTGGCGCCCCCAACTCCCGGTCACCATCTGGTCGGTGACGAAACCCTCCGAGGAACCTCGATGACGGCCATTCCACCCGAGGCCAGGCAATCGCACCGTCAGCCAACGATGGCCTCTCATCGCCAGCCGCTGCACCGGTGACGCACGATGACCGTCTCCTGCGTCGGCGGCCAGACGATGACAGGTGATTGCACTGGTGGCCCGCGATGACCGTTCATTTCGTCGGCGGCTGGCGGTTCGCGATGGCCGGCTCCTTCGTCAGCGGCCCGACCATGACGGGCGATTGCACTGGTGGCCCGCGATGACCGTTCACCTCATCGGCGGCCAGCCGTTGTACCGATGGTTCACGGTGTCCGTCTCCTTCATTGGCGGCCGGATGATGACGGGCGATTGCGTTGGTGGCGTGCGATGACCGTTTACTTCATCGGTGCGGGGCCAGGCGCGGCCGACCTGATCACGGTGCGCGGTCAACGCCTCATCGAGCGGCTGCCCGTCTGCCTGTATGCGGGGTCCCTGGTTCCCCCAGAGCTGCTCGCCAGCTGCCCCCCGGGAGCCCGGCTGATCGACACGGCACGCCTGACCCTGGACGAGATCATGTCCGAACTGCTCGCCGCGCACGCCGAAGGCCTGGACGTCGCCCGCCTGCATTCCGGCGACCCCTCCGTCTTCAGCGCGATGGCCGAGCAGATGCGCCGCCTCGACGCGGCGGTGGTGCCGTACGAGGTGGTGCCCGGAGTGCCCGCGTTCGCGGCGGCGGCCGCGACCCTGCGACGCGAGTTGACGGTGCCCGGCGTCGCGCAGACCGTCGTGCTCACCCGTACGGCCCTCCGGGCGACCCCCATGCCCGAAGGCGAGGATCTCGCCACGCTTGGCCGCAGCCGCGCGACGATCGTCCTGCACCTGGCCGTACAACGGATCGAGTCGGTCGTCGCGGAACTGACCCCCGCATACGGACCCGCCTGCCCGGCGGCGGTCGTCGCCTGGGCGAGCCGTCCCGAGGAGACCGTGCTCCGCGGCACGCTGGCCGACATCGCGGAGAAGGTCGCAACGGCGGGCATCACCCGAACCGCCGTCATCATCGTCGGCCGCGCCCTCACCGCCGCCACGTTCCCCGACAGCCACCTCTATTCGTCATCCCGCGTCCGCGACTGAGCTTCCTGTGGGGATCGCATTCCGCGGGACGCGCTGGCGGTGTCGGTCGGTGGGCCCGGCTGGCCGCCAGATGCGCGGTCGCGGCCGGTTGCGCGCATGCCGGGCAACGGCCTGCACGCCGCCAGTTTCCAGGCTGCCCGAACCGGTTGGCTTCCATCAGGCCGATGCCATCGCGGGCCTTCGGCTTGGTGGCACGGAAGACGGCCAGCTGATCATCGCCCTCGTCCCTGATCGACGTGCTCGCCCGCCACCTGGCTTCGCGCTGGAGGCCGATCGTCAGCCTGCGGCCAGGTCCATGCGGAGGAACTCGGTGATGCGGAGCAGCCTCGGTGGGCGTGGCACCTCATCGGAGAGAGCCTGGAACGCCTCGTCTTTCCCGACGAGGCGTGGGGCGGCGAGTTCCACGTCCTTCCCGTCGACCCGGAGCCGCGCCCCCTCGGCCGCCAGGACGTTCTGCACCCAGTCCGAGCGCGATCCGTACACCAGAACGAACAGGTAGCCGCCGTCGACAGGGTGCGCATCGAGCGGTGTGCGGTATCTCGTGCCAGAGGTGCGACCGACGTGAGTCAGCACCGGCCACGTCCCGCTCGCGATCGCGCGAGGGTTGAACACCCGCTTGTTCACGTGCCCCCACCACCTCGGCATCGGCATCGGGATCTCCTTGTCTCGCCCCGGCGGGGCGCGTCGTGGGTCAGAGGTTCGCTGAGCTCCCAAGCTGATTCCAACCGGGAGGGCTTACGCTCGTAAGGTGGCTTACGTGTGTAAGGCTGGCTTACGCATGTAAGATTGTCAACCCGCCCGTACCCTGGAGCCGTCGTGTCACCCTCACCACCGCTATCAACGCGGCAACCGCTCAGCAGAGGTCGCGTGCTGGAAGCCGCCATCCGGGTCGCGGATCGCGGCGGCGTGGAGGCGATCACGATGCGGCGGGTGGCGCAGGAGCTGGGCGTGGAGGCGATGTCGCTCTACCACCACGTGCCGAACAAGGATGCGATCCTCGACGGCGTGGTCGACATGGTGTTCGCGGCGATCGAGCTACCCAGCGCCGACTGCGACGATTGGCGCGACGCGATCCGTGCGCGCGCTTCCTCCGCGCGTGTGGTCTTGTCGCAGCACAGGTGGGCTCTCGGCCTTATGGACTCCCGTCGCAACCCGGGGCCGGCGACGCTACGCCACCACGACGCCGTCCTCGGCGTCCTCCGGCAGGCGGGGTTCACGCTGCCGATGGCCGCGCACGCCGTCTCACTCATCGACAGCTACATCGGCGGGTTCGTCCTTCAGGAGGCAAACCTGCCGGTGACGACGCCGGACGATGTCGAGGAAGTGGCCGGCGGCATCCTCGAGCACCTGCCGGCGGACGAATTTCCGTACCTCACGGAGATGATCGTCGGCCACGCCCTGCAACCGGGCTACGACCACACGAGCGAGTTCGGCTACGGCCTGGCCCTCATCCTGGACGCGCTCGAAGCTCGCCGCAGGCAGAGCCCTGACACCGCCACGTGAGACGCACCCGAAGCAAGACCGAAGCGTTCTCATGTAGTGAGACCGAGTAGCTGGAGTCCGTCCGTTGCGTGGCTCCGGTAGCGGACGGTGATGTGCTCCAGATGGCGGGTGAGCGTGTCGATCGGAGGTCGATGGCACGCGACCGCGGTCAGGCAAGAAGTGACTGCAGAGGGCGGTTCTACGGGATTCGACCGTTACTGGCCAATGGCAGAGGATCGGCCGACGATGGTTCCCGCGCGGTCGATGACGATGACGTCCACGGAGACCGGGGCGCCGGTCAGGACGGTGCGGGCGGTGTTCTGGGCGTGGGTGGCTACGAGGTCGCCGAGGGGGATGGTCGCGGCCTGGCAGAGGCGGAGGGCGTGGAGGGCGGTGTTGGCGGATTTGATCTGGGGGATGAGGTCGGGGGGCGCGCCCGCTTCCGCGGCCAGAGTGGCGAGCAGGGTGAGGTTCACCTGGGAGCGGCCGGAGTGCAGGTCGAGGTGCCCGTCGGCGAGTTTGGAGAGTTTGCCGATGCCGCCGACGATGGTGAGGCGGGGGATGGGGTGGCGGCGGAGGTATTTCAGGACTGCGCCGGCGAAGTCGCCCATGTCGAGGAGGGCGTCGTCGGGCAGGCCGTACAGGGTGGAGGCGACCTGTTCGGAGGTGCTGCCGGTGCAGCCGGCGACGTGGGGGTGGCCCGCGGCGCGGGCGACGTCGATGCCGCGGCGGATGCTGTCGATCCAGGCGGAGCAGGAGTAGGGGACGACTACGCCGGTGGTGCCGAGGATGGAGAGGCCGCCGAGGATGCCAAGCCGGGGGTTCCACGTTTTGAGGGCAAGCTCGGCCCCTCCTTCTACGGATATTTCCACTACGACGTCGCCGGTTCCGCCGTGGCGGGCGGCGACTTCGGCGATGTGGCCGGTCATCAGGCGGCGCGGGACCGGGTTGATGGCGGGTTCGCCGACCGGGAGGGGCAGGCCGGGTTTGGTCACGGTGCCGACGCCCGGGCCCGCGAGGAAGGTCACCCCGGAGGCGGGGGCGCCGGGGCGGACGGTGGACGCGATGAGGGCGCCGTGGGTCACGTCCGGGTCGTCGCCCGCGTCCTTGACGATCGCGGCCATCGCCCAGCCGTCGCCGAGCGCCTCCCGGGCCAGCGCGAATGACGGGTGTTTGTCCTTGGGCAGGGTGATCTCGACGGGGTCGGGGAATTCCCCCGACAGCAGTGCCGTGTAGGCGGCCGTCGTCGCCGCGGTCGCGCAGGCGCCCGTGGTCCAGCCGTATCTGAGGCCGCTCATGCGTCGGGGCCCAGGGAGGGCGTGGGATCCCGATGAGTTACGAGGCCGCTCATAGGGTTGGCGTTTCGTTGAGCCAGGTCACGGCTTCGTCGACGGTCTCGGCTGTGAGGATGCCGGGCGGTGGGGGCGGACGCCGTACCACGATCACGGGGAGGCCCAGTTCACGGGCGGCGGTGAGCTTGGCGGAGGTCATGGTGCCGCCGCTGTCCTTGGTGACGAGCACGTCGATGTGGTGAGCGCGCAGCAGGAGGAGTTCGCCTTCTCGCGTGTACGGACCCCGGCTGAGCAGCACCTCCATCCGGCGCGGGAACGGAGGCTCGGGCGTGTCGACCGATCGGGCGAGGAACCAGACGTCGTCGAGATGGGCGAAAGCGGGCAGGCTTCGGCGGCCGGTGGTGAGGAAGGCGCGCGTACCGATCTGGGGGAGCCGTTCGGCGGCTTCCTCCAGTGTGGCCGTCCAGCGCCAGTCGTTGCCGGGTTCGAGGGTCCAGCCGGGCCGCCGGAGCACCAGCAACGGAATCCCGGTGCTGTCCGCCGCCTTCACGGCCGAATCGGTCATTCGCGCGGCGAACGGATGCGACGCGTCCACGATCATGGTCACGCGTTCGGCTCGCAGCCAGGCGGCGAGGCCGTCCGGCCCGCCGAAACCACCGATCCTGACCTCGCCGACGGGCAACCGGGGGGAGTTCACCCGGCCCGCCAGGGACGAGATCGTGTCGACTCGTCCCTGTACGGCTGCCGCCAGACGCCTCGCCTCGTCCGTGCCCCCGATGATCAGCAGCCGGGGACTCATGCCGGGTAGCGGCGCGGCGTGAACACGACAGTCCCCTGCTCGCGGGGAACGATCCGCGTGGTCGAGGAGCCGATGATCAGCAAACAGCGCATGTCGATGGTGGCGGGGTCCAGGTCGGCCACGGTCGTCACGCGGACGTCTTCGCCGGGCGAACCCACGGAGCGGCCGATGATCACCGGG
The DNA here is from genome assembly GCF_039871605.1 of Acrocarpospora sp. B8E8. Classification (NCBI taxonomy): domain Bacteria; kingdom Bacillati; phylum Actinomycetota; class Actinomycetes; order Streptosporangiales; family Streptosporangiaceae; genus Acrocarpospora; species Acrocarpospora sp. B8E8. The sequence goes on from NZ_JBDPLV010000063.1 coordinate 23,524, forward strand.
GTTTCGGGCGATCGGTGCTCCAGGAGCAGGTCGCGGGCCGCGGCGACCTGCCAGGTACGGGTGCGCGACGCCGGGTTGTAGATGGCCAGCACCAGATCCGCACGGGCGGCCGCGCTGATCCGATCCGCCACCACATCCCAGGGTTTGAGCTGATCCGACAGCGAGAGCACGCAGTAGTCGTGCCCGAGCGGCGCGCCCACCCGCGCCGCGACCGCGTGCGCCGCCGTGAGCCCCGGGACCACCCGGACGGGCACCCCCGCGAACCGGGCCTCGCACGACACCTCCAGAACCGCGCTCGCCATCGCGAAAACCCCGGGATCCCCCGACGAGACCACCGCAACCCGCGAACCGGACAACGCCAATTCCAGCGCGTGCGCGGCCCGTTCGGCCTCGACTCTGTTGTCGGTCGCGTGCCGTTTCTGGCGCGGATTCACGGGGACCCGATCCAAATAAGGCCCGTACCCCACTAATTCATCGGCTGTCATCAGCGCATCCCACGCTTCCGGTGTCAGCCACGGCCGGCCGGCGGGCCCAAGCCCGACCACGGCCACCTCACCCATTCCCGAAGCCGGAACAGTCCGCACCGGCACGACCGCCGGATCATTCACCGGACTGGGCAGCAACGCCAGCGAGAAATAGGGAACCGACGCCGGATCCACATCCGCCAGAGGCGCTATTCGTTCACCCGCCGTCGTGGCGCGCTCCACATACCACGCGTCGTCCAGTTTCCCCGCCGCCGCGAAAGCGTCCCGCACCTTCTCGAAGGTACGGCCCAGCTTCAGAATCGCCACCGAATCAGCCGACCCGATGTGCGCCGCGAGCGTCTCCGCCGGAAGCGTCCCCGGCAGAACCGTCAACGTCTCATCCCGCTCGACCAGCGGCCTCCCCAGCACGGCCGCCGCTCCGCTCACCGAGGTGACCCCCGGCACGACCTCGGTCTCATACCGATGCGCAAGCCGTTTGTGCATGTGCATGTATGACCCATAGAACATCGGATCGCCCTCGCACAACACGACCACATCCCGGCCCGCGTCCAAATGCTCCGCCAGCCGGATCGCACACGCGGCGTAGAAATCGTCGAGCGCGCCTTGATACCCACCCGGATGATCGGTCGTCTCCGTGGTGACCGGATAGACGAGCGCTTCTTCGACCTGGTCGCCGCGTAAATAGGGAGCGGCCACCGACCGCGCGATACTCCGCCCGTGGCGTGCGCTGTGATACGCGATCACCCCGGCCGCCCCGAGCAGCCGCGCGGCTTTCACGGTCACCAACTCCGGATCACCGGGCCCGAGCCCCACGCCATAAAGCCGTCCAACCTTGACGGTCACCGGTTCCGGGTGACCGGATGAGAGTTCAACACCATCGAGTCGTGCGGTCTGGACGGTCGCCCATTCAGGGTCACCGGATGAGAGTTCAACGCCATCGAGTCGTGCGGTCTGGACGGTCGCCGGTTCGGGGTGGCCGGGTCCGGCGAGTTGTCCGGTCGTGACGAATTCCGGATCGCTGGAATGCAGGGCCGGGTCCTTGGGGTCTTGTGGCCGGGTCATGTCGTTCGCACCGTCCTCGGTCACTCTTCGTCGCTCGCGATCGCGTTGATCGCCGCGGCCGTCATGGCGCTGCCGCCTCTACGTCCCCGTACCACAAGGAACTCCAGGTCGTCGCGTGCGGCAAGGGCGTCCTTCGACTCCGCCGCCCCGATGAAACCCACCGGAACCCCCAGCACCGCGGCGGGTCGTCCCGCTCCCTCGTCGATCATCTCCAGCAGCCGGAAGAGCGCCGTCGGAGCGTTTCCGATGGCGACGACCGAGCCTTCCAGGCGATCCCGCCACAATTCCAGAGCGGCCGCGCTCCTGGTCGTTCCCAGCCGTTCCGCCAGTTCGGGCACGCGCGGATCCCCCAGCGTGCAAACCACATCATTCCCAGCGGGAAGCCGCCTGCGCGTCACCCCCGACGCCACCATCCGCGCGTCACACAACACCGGAGCCCCACCACGCAACGCTGTCCCCGCCGCCGAGACCACCCGAGGCGACCAGGCCAGATCTCCCACCAGATCCACCATCCCGCAGGCGTGGATCATCCGGACCGCGACCCGCGCCACATCCTCCGGCAGCCCGCCCAATTCCGCTTCCGCGCGAATCGTGGCGAACGACCGCCGATAGATCTCCGCACCGTTCCGGACGTAACTCACCCGATCCTCCTGCTTCGCACATCCCCCACAACCGCGTTCAATTCCCTATGGGTACGGCTGACGCCCTCGAAATCCACCCGATAACCCCCCGGAACCGCCACCACATCCACGACCTCACCCCGAGGCCGCCCGCAACGACGTTCGCACCCGGCCCAATGCACGGACCTCGACCCGCGGAGCGCCGGCACCGACGCCCGCGCGTCCGCCTGCACATCGGTCAGCGACTTCGCGCATCCCGGCCGTCCCGTGCACGCCGTCACCCCCACCCAGGGCGATCGGGGATCGGTCACCAGCCCCGCATCGCCCAGAGCGGCCTCAGCCGACGCCGCGTCCTCCGCCGACAACCCGGCCACGACCACCCCGCGCCAGGGCGTCAACCGCACGATTCCCTCCGAACCGGCCACCTCGGCGAGCACTACCGCGTGTGCCGCCGACAACCGCCCGAGCGGAACGGCCGCTCCGATCGCATACGTCCCATCGCTCAGCGGAATGACGCCCAGCGGAGTGACGCCCAGCGGCGGACGACCGTCGCCGGGCCGATCACCGGGTCCTTCGGCCGAGGTCTGGCCCACGGTGGGCCGGGCGGCGACCTCGGTGGCGGCACGAGCGGTGACCTGGGCGGTAGCGGTGGTGTTGAGCAGGGCGGTGGTCTGGGCGGGGACGGTGACATGGGAGGTGAACAGCTCGGCTACCCGGGCGGCTACCTGGGCTGGACCGTCCTGGAGTTCGGCCAGCCGCCACGCCTCGCTGTTCTGGGCGGTTCGTTCGGTGAGGAAGGATTCCGCGGCGGTCAGTATGAGCGGGACGGTGACCTCGACCGGACAGCGGATTCCGTGGTCTTCCCCGGCGAGGAGGATTCGCAGGGAATCGGCGTCAGGGATGGCCGATATATCGGCGTTCTGGGTGGCCACGTCGCCGGTGCCGTCGTCCAGGGCGAAGAGGAATCGGCCAGGGAGGCCCGCCAGGGGCGTACGCGCGCAGAGGCCTTCGTCCAGGGCGGTGATCAGCGGGCGGACATCGAGGACGCCGTATGGGCCGAGGCCGGTCAGTGGCGAGGCGAGGATGTTGCGGACACGTTCGTGGGTGGCGGAGGGGAGCAGGCCCGCGGCGGCGATTCCGGCGGCGAAGGCGGCCGGGTCGCGGAGGGCGCGCACCTGGATGTTCGCGCGGGAGGTCAGCTCGATGAAGCCGTCGCCGAGGCCGGCGGTCAGGGCGTGGAGCGCGGCGGTGGAGAGCTCGCCGCCAGGAACGCGTACGCGGGCCAGCGGGCCATCCGCCGCCTGGTGAAGCTGCAGGGCTCCGGGGCAGGCATCAGGTCCAGTCCGGATGAGATCTGGGACGCTTCGCGCCGATATCCCGCTATGTCCCGCAATAGCCACATCCTGGATGGTAAAGCCTGCCCGGCCCTTCGCTCCCCGCGGGGCGCGGTGCCGGGCCCCCGAAATCACCGCGAAGTGGATCTGTACGCATTGGAGCGTTCTATCCATTCGCGTCACGGCGAAGGGTCGCCGCCCGATTCGCGGTGATGAGAAGCCATCCCGATAGTCGGGAAGGTGGGGTGGGCTGTCCTGGAAAAGGTGGTTGGCATACGCTGCTCGTGGCGACGGCGAATGAGGAAGCCGGTGTGAATCCGGCGCGGTCCCGCCACTGTCACCGGGGAGCGAACCCCACCATGGCCACTGTCACAGGGAAGGCCGGGGGGAGCGTCGAGCCGGGAGCCAGGACACTCGGGCCGTCGTGACTTCGACGACCCGGGGCGCGGACCCCGAGGGAGGGCTCTCGCGTGATCCTGCTGCTGTCCACGTCCGACACCGACCTGCTCAGCGCCCGTGCGAGCGGCGCCGGCTATCGCCTCGCGAACCCGGCCAGGCTCCGGCCGGACGATCTTCCTGACCTGCTGGACGGCGCCGATCTCGTCGTCGTACGGCTCCTGGGCGGCCGCCGGGCCTGGGAGGAGGGCTTGGACCTCCTGCTCGCCGGGCCGGTCCCGGTGGTCGTGCTTGGAGGTGAGCAGGCTCCCGACGCCGAGTTGATGGAACTGTCCACCGTCCCGGGCGGGGTGTGCGCCGAGGCACACGCGTACCTGGCCCACGGCGGACCGGCCAACCTGGCGGAACTCCACCATTTCCTCTCCGACACGGTGCTCCTCACCGGCCACGGCTTCGAACCGCCCGCCCCACTGCCCACCTGGGGCATTCTGTCCCGTCCCGGCCATCGCGCGGACGCAGGCGGCCCGTTGCCGTCTGGACAGTCGCCAGCGGAGGAGGGGCCGCTGCACGACCCCCGTTCTGAGAAACCCGGGAAGTGGGGCGAGCGGCCGCGTCATGGGAGTGACGGACCGCCGGATCATGAATCGCGCCGTGAGGGGTCCGGGGACGAGCTCCCGCGTCATGGGAGTGACGGACCGCCGGATCATGAATCGCGCCGTGAGGGGTCCGGGGACGAGCTCCCGCGTCATGGGGGTGACGGACGGCCGGTTCATGAACCGCGCCGTGAGGGGTCCGGGGACGAGCTCCCGCGGCCGGTGGTGGGGGTGCTCTACTACCGGGCCCATCATGTGGCCGGGAACACCGCGTTCGTGGAAGCGCTCTGTGATGCCGTCGAGGCGGCCGGGGGGCGGGCGCTGCCGGTGTACTGCGCGTCGCTCCGGACGGCGGAGCCGGGGCTTTTCGCGGCTTTGCGGCGGGTGGACGCGCTTGTGGTCACGGTGCTGGCGGCCGGCGGGACCAAGCCCGCGACCGCGTCGGCGGGCGGGGATGACGAAGCCTGGGACGTGGGGGCGCTGGCGGAGCTGGACATCCCGATCATTCAGGGGCTCTGCCTCACGGGGGATCGGGCTTCCTGGGCGGCGGGGGACGACGGGCTTTCGCCGCTGGACGCGGCCACGCAGGTCGCGATTCCGGAGTTCGACGGGCGGCTCATCACCGTTCCCTTCTCCTTCAAGGAGATCGACGCGGACGGGCTCACCGTGTATGTCGCCGACCCGGAGCGGGCCGCGCGGGTGGCCGGGATCGCGGTACGGCACGGGCTGCTCCGGCACGTCCCCGCCGCCGAGCGGCGGATCGCGATCATGTTGTCGGCGTATCCGACGAAACATTCCCGGATCGGCAACGCCGTCGGCCTGGACACGCCCGCGAGCGTGGTCCGGTTGCTGGACGCGATGGCGGCCAGCGGCTACGAACTCGGCGAGGATCTCCCCAGGCACGAGGGCGACGCGCTCATCCACGCGCTCATCGCGGCCGGTGGGCAGGATCCCGACTGGCTCACCGAGGAGCAGCTGGCGGGCAATCCCGTACGTATCCCCGCCGAGCGTTACATCGAGTGGTATCGCACACTTCCCGAGGACCTGCGGGAGGGGATGGAACGCCACTGGGGGCCACCGCCGGGGGAACTCTACGTTCAGGACGGGGACATCGTGCTGGCCGCGCTGCGGTCGGGGAACGTCGTCGTCATGGTGCAGCCGCCGCGTGGATTCGGCGAGAACCCGATCGCCATCTACCACGATCCCGACCTGCCGCCCAGCCACCACTATCTCGCCGCTTATCGCTGGCTGTCCGACACGTTCCAGGCGCATGCCGTCGTCCACGTCGGCAAACACGGCAACCTCGAATGGCTGCCCGGCAAGTCGGCCGGGCTCTCCGCCTCCTGCGGCCCGGACGCGGCCCTCGGCGACCTTCCGCTGATATATCCGTTCCTGGTCAACGACCCGGGCGAGGGCACCCAGGCCAAACGCCGCGCCCACGCCACCCTCGTCGACCACCTCGTCCCGCCGATGGCCCGCGCCGACACCTACGGCGACCTGGCCCGCCTGGAACAGCTCCTCGACGAGCACGCGTCCATCGCCGCCATGGACCCCGCCAAACTGCCCGCCATCCGCGCTCAGATCTGGACCCTCATCCAGGCCGCCCGCCTCGACCACGACCTCGGCCTCGACGACCGCCCGCACGACGCCGAATTCGACGACTTCCTCCTCCACGTCGACGGCTGGCTGTGCGAGGTCAAAGACGTCCAGATCCGGGACGGCCTGCACGTGCTCGGCGTCGCCCCCGAAGGCGAGGCCAGGGTCGACCTCGTCCTGGCCATGCTCCGAGCCCGGCAGATGTGGGCCGGTTCTGAGGCCCTGCCCGGCCTCCGCGAGGCCCTCGGACTGTCGGAAGCGGGAGACGCGACCCGAATCGGAGTCGACGAAGCCGAGGCGACCGCCCGCGCACTGGTCTCCGCGATGGAAGCCCGCGCCTGGACACCTGACGCCGTCCCCGAGGTCGTTCGCGAAACCCTTGGAAATATCACCCCTGGCCGGAAGTCGGACGACATCACACGCCCAGACCTGGACACACACCTGGTCCAGAACGCGATGCCGGGGGAGAGGGCCGAAGATGTGCCAACAGCGGATCTTGCCCCCACTTCCGGGACTGCGCCGACGATGAATGCCGTCCCCGCCGGGGTGGGGCCGGAGGTCCACGGTTCAGGGGCGGCGCCGGAGGTAGACGCGGTGGCGGAGCCCATGGCGGTAAGGCGGGTGATTTCAACGGATCACGGCTTGGTTGAGCGGGTGTTGCGGTTCGCCGCTGTGGAGGTTGTGCCTCGGCTGGCGCGTACCACCGATGAGATCGACAACGTGCTGCACGCGCTGAACGGGGGATACGTTCCCGCCGGGCCCAGTGGCTCGCCGCTGCGAGGGCTGGTCAATGTGCTGCCGACCGGGCGGAACTTCTACTCGGTCGATCCGAAGGCCGTACCGAGCAGGCTGGCGTGGGAGACCGGGCAGGCGATGGCGGAGTCGCTGGTCGAGCGGTATCGAGCGGATACGGGGGAGTGGCCCCGATCGGTGGGGTTGTCCATCTGGGGGACCAGCGCGATGCGTACCGCGGGCGACGATATCGCCGAGGTGCTCGCGCTGCTGGGCGTGCGGCCGGTGTGGGATGACGCGTCGCGCCGGGTCACCGGACTGGAGGCGATCTCCGCCGGAGAGCTCGGACGGCCACGGGTCGATGTGACCGTGCGGATCAGCGGGTTCTTCCGGGACGCGTTCCCCCACGTCGTGGCCATGCTGGACGACGCGGTCAAACTGGTCGCGAGGCTGGACGAGCCGGGCAACTTCGTCCGGGAGCACGTGCTGGCCGACGCCGCGCGCGGCGAGCGCGCCACGCTGCGGATCTTCGGGTCGGCGCCGGGGGCGTACGGCGCGGGCCTGCTCCCGCTCATCGACAGCCGCAACTGGCGGGACGACACCGACCTGGCCGAGGTGTACGCGGTCTGGGGCGGATTCGCCTACGGCCGCGGCGTCGACGGCGTCGCGGCCCGCGAGGACATGGAGTCGGCCTACCGGCGGATCAACGTCGCCGCCAAGAACGTCGACACCCGCGAGCACGACATCGCCGACTCCGACGACTACTTCCAGTACCACGGCGGCATGATCGCCACCGTCCGCGCCCTCACGGGCAAGGCCCCCGCCGCGTACATCGGCGACAGCACGCGCCCCGACGCCGTGCGCACCCGAAGCCTCTCCGAGGAGACCAGCAGGATCTTCCGCGCCCGGGTCGTCAACCCCCGCTGGCTGGCCGCGATGCGCAGGCACGGCTACAAGGGCGCGTTCGAACTGGCCGCCACCGTCGACTACCTGTTCGGCTACGACGCCACCACCGGCGTGGTCGCCGACTGGATGTACGACAAGCTCGCCGCCACCTACGTCCTGGACGAGGAGAACCAGCGTTTCCTCACCGAATCCAACCCCTGGGCGCTCCACGGCATCACCGAACGCCTGCTGGAAGCGGCCGGACGCGGCATGTGGGAACACCCGGACCCCGAAATCCTCCAGCGCCTCCAAGAGGTCTACCTCAAGGCCGAGGGAGACCTCGAATCCGGCTGAGCGATTCGGCCGCTCGCCGTTATCCGGCGCCGCCCACCACCACTTCGCTTCTCGCCGCACCGGCGCCGAAGAGGGAGCGCCATTTCCGGCCAGCTATCCACGGGCGGGGCCAACTCCCGTCGATCGGCAGCTCCATCGATGGAGCGGAGGCGGCCTTCGAGGTAGCTACATCGATTCGCCGAAGGGCATCGAAATCTACAACTTGAAGGCGCCCGGGGGGAGGTTTTCGCTGGACGGGAGGGTTTGGGGGCGGCGGCCTGGGGCAGCCGCGGAGATGCCTTCGCGGCGGAGGAGGTCGGCCAGCAGGAGGGCGACCGCCTCGCCGGTGAGGCGGCGGGCGGCCTCGCGCCGCAGCAGGCCCTCGATGACCGGCCACAGGGCTCCGGCGTTCGACGGCGGATCGGGCTCGTGGGTCAGGGCCATGCCGAGCATGGACAGCGGCCCATCCCCGGGATAGGGCGGCCGCCCCTCCACCGCCGCGTACATGGTCGCCCCCAGCGACCACAGATCCGACGCGTGCGTGGCTCTCTCGCCGCGCATGCGCTCCGGAGCGAGATAGGCGGCCGACCGGGTGAGCGGAATGGTCTGGGAGGCCGTGCTGTCCTCCTCCATCGCCGCGATGCCGAAATCGGTGAGCACCACCCGATCGCCGGTGAGCAGGATGTTCTCCGGCTTGATGTCGCCGTGCACGACCCCGCACAGATGCGCGTGCCGGATCCCGGCCAGAAGCTGGAACCCCAGCCAGGCCGACCAGCGGACCGGGATGCGGCCGATGTGCCCGATCGTCTCCTTGAGGGTCAGCCCTTCTAGGAACTCGGTCACGATCCAGAGCCGCCCGTTCTCCTCGAACAGATCGTGCACGGTGATGATCCCGGGATGGCTCAGCCGCGCCGCCGACCGCGCCTCCTTGAGGGCGCGCCGCCGGGTGTCCTCCAGGTCGGGCATGTCCATCCGGTACGGCGGCTGCACCTCCTTGATCGCCACGTCCCGGGTCAGCCGCAGGTCATGAGCCTGCCACATGATGCCCGTGCCATCACGACGAATCGGCGATGCCAGCCGATAACGCTCAAGGAGCAGTCGTGCGCGATCCGTTCCCATATCCACCCGTCTGCTCCGAGGTGCCTGCAATTCCCGCGTTCCGAGTTCCATATTGTGCTCTGTCACGGTTCCGGAGTGCGGCGTCACTCCCCGTACGGGAGATAACGATCCGATCTACACCAGGCCGATTCCAAGGATCATCGTCCCGGCGCCGAGTCCGACCCCGCCGAGCACGGTAAGCCATATCAGTTTGTTCGGCTTCGTATCAGACGGCCGTACGACCGACAGGAAGAAGCCGAGCGGCATCAGGATGGGGGCGGCGACGATCAGCACCCGGGCCAGGGAGCGCATACCGTCCGAGAGATCTGCATGATCCAGGTATAGCAGGGCGACCAGTGCGAAGAGCACCAAAACGCCCGCATGGGCGTGTCCGGCTCGCCAGAGGCCGCGTCTGACCGGGTTGTCGAGGTAGCCGGGGATGCGCCCGAGGATGTGGCCCAGCAAGGAGAGCCCGCCGATGCCGACGCCCGAGACGGTGATGAGCAGCACTCCGGCCGTGGTGAGCGAGGAGGGGGACATGCGCGGATCCGTTCGTTGGGAAGTTGTACTATCCAATATTTGGATAGTTTCGCTATCTAGTCAAGGGCATTTGCCTTTACGCCGCTCAACGGGTTATCTGTCGGGACTCCTTCAGCCGAGCCAAAGATCACACGACGATTCAGGCGAGTTGTCGGTCGGTTCGGGGAAGATATGAAGCAGAGAAGTCCCCCGAGCGGAGGTATCACCGATGGCCAGCAAGGACACCGGCGGTCAGAAGCAGACCGGCCGCCAGGAGAGCGAGACCCAAGACGTCGAGGCGCAGGACGCCACCGATGTCCAGGAACGGCATGAGAAGCTCACCGACGACGTGGACGCGATCCTCGACGAGATCGACGAGGTGCTCGAGGAGAACGCCGAGGAATTCGTGCGCAGCTACGTGCAGAAGGGCGGCGAGTAAGGGGGGATTCCCCTAACCGGCGGTGACGCGGCTCACCGCCGGTCACCGGCGTAAATCTGGGGACTCTCTACGTGAACCGCGGCGATCCTGTCCCAGTTCTAGTCAGCTTCCCGGCCGTAAACGAACCGAGCTCGCAGCTCCTCGCCGTCGATGGCTTCGACGGTTCAGGCCGCGTGCGGCAGCGTGACTCACTGCCCGGTATGGCAGGCCATGCCGTGTATCGCGGTGCCGATAACAGATCGTGGAGCCGTTCCCCGGCAAGCCGGGTGCGTTCAATCCCGTCACCGCATCACCAACAGTAACAGCGCAACCACAAAGAGGGAAGCCATTCCTCTCGGGCCCGAACGCCCGAGGTACCTGGCTAGATCCCGCTGAGATGAGGCGCCGCTCCGCTCGCTCCGGGCACGACGAGCAGGTCGTGGCGGTATTCCCCGGCCAGCCGGGCAAATACCGATTTATCACGCGGGCATGGCATCACCGCGAAACGCGACGCCGAACCCCGGATGACCGCCAGGCGAGCGCCTTCGCCTCCCTCCAGAAGGCCCGCTTCCAGGCGGGCGAAAGGCTCACCCGCGCGCAGCTCCACGCGAGCGGCCGGCCCGCCCCCGATGATCTCCATCGCCGAGACGAGCGTGCCGCGCACGACGTCGTCGACCTCGACCGGGCCGGGCACGCCGCATCCGATCCCGTGGATCTCCCCGCCGTCCGGAGCCCGCAGCGAAATCGTGCCGTCGGGGGTCGCCTCGACCCGGAGCAGGCCGTTGTCGAGGACTCCCGGGACCGGCAGGCCGCCACCGGGACCCGAGCCGGGGGACAGCGCGGGCGCGGCGGACGCGACCAGGACGATCCTCCCCGACGCGGGGACCGTGACCTGGGCGGCCACGGTCACGACCGGCTCCACGACCGCGCCGCCGACGAGCGTCGGACCGTGCTCCAGCCACTGGACCGGCACCCAGGCTCCCGCCCGCGTGCGCAGATGCGGGCGGCTCTCCGGCAGCTCGGTGAAGATCAACCCGGTCCGCTCGTACGCCGAGGGGTTCACCACCTCGATCTCCAAGGTCAGCGCGGTCACCTCCGATGGCCGGTCTTCACGAAGGATCGGTATACCCCGGGCGCAAGTCGTACAAAGATATGCCCGGGATCTTGAAAGCGGTTCGCGCTCAGCTGATCGGGAAGAGTGCAAGCAGTGCGCCGAGGTGAGTAGGGTCGGCCTAAACAGACGACACATTGGAGGGAGTCGCGTGGCATCTCAGCAGCAGGCCTGGATGAACAACCTCTTCACGAATACGGGTTCTTCGTCGTTCACCGAGTTCTTGGGCATGCACGCGTCGGATCTGCTGCCGTTCCGGACCGAGAGGCTGGCCGTCCCGGTCAGCGACCAGATCCCGCACGCGACCACGATCATCGCGGTGACCTGCGCGGGCGGCGTGGTCATGGCGGGCGACCGGCGTGCCACCTCCGGCAACATGATCTTGCAGCGGGACATAGAGAAGGTGTTCCGCACCGACGACTACTCCTGCCTCGGCATCGCCGGAACCGCCAGCACCGGCATCGAGATGGCCCGGCTCTACCAGGTCGAACTCGAACACTACGAGAAGATGGAGGGTCGCTCGCTCTCCACCGACGGCAAGGCCAACCGGCTCGCCACCATGATCAAGGGCAACCTGCCGATGGCCATGCAGGGCCTCGCGGTGGTCCCGATCTTCGCGGCGTACGATCCGAATCTGGACGCCGGGCGGATCTTCGGTTACGACGTGGGCGGCGGGCCCTACGAGCAGCAGCAGTACCACTCCATCGGATCCGGCTCGATCTTCGCCAAGGGGTCGCTGAAGAAGCTCTACCGGGAGAACTCCTCGCCCGAGGACGCGGTGCTGACCTGCGTGCAGGCCCTGTACGACGCGGCCGACGACGACTCCGCGACCGGCGGGCCCGACGTGACCCGCAAGATCTGGCCGGTGGCCGCGGTGATCACGGCGGAGGGCTACCGGCGCCTCGGCGACGACGAGGTTGCGGGCTACGTGCACGCGATGCTGGAAGCCCGGATGGCCAACCCTGACGGCCCCACCGCCCCGCTGCGCTAGAGAGGAACCCCACGAGGTGTCCATACCTTTCGGATACGCATCGCCCGAGCAGATCATGCGCGACCGGGCGGAATACGCGCGGAAGGGCATCGCCCGCGGCCGGAGCGTGGTCGTCATGCAGTACGAGGACGGCATCCTGTTCGTGGCGCCGAACCCGTCCAAGGCCCTGCACAAGATCAGCGAGATCTACGACCGGATCGGCTTCGCCGCGGTCGGCCGCTACAACGAGTTCGAGTCGCTGCGCCTGGCGGGGATCAGGTATGCCGACATCAACGGCTACACCTACAACCGCAACGACGTGACCGGCCGCGGCCTGGCCAACCTGTACGCGCAGCAGCTCGGCATGATCTTCACCGACTCGATCAAGTCGCTGGAGGTGGAGATCGTGGTCGCCGAGGTGGGCGACGCCACCGAGGAGGACCAGATCTACCGGCTGACCTTCGACGGCTCGGTCTTCGACGAGCAGGGCATGGCGGTCATCGGCGGGCAGTCCGACGCGGTGGCCGGGCGGCTCAAGGAGCGTTACCGCCCGGGCCTGTCGCTGGCCGAGGCCCTGGACGCCGCGCTCGCCGCGCTGACCGAGCCGGGCGGCGAACGCTCCCCGATCGGGCAGCTGGAGGTCGCCGTGCTGGACCGGACCCGGGAGCAGCGCAAGTTCCAGCGCCTGGCCGGGCCGCGCCTGGAGCGCCTGCTGGCCGCGTCCGGGCCGGAGACTCCGGAGGCACCGCCCGCCCCGGCGGAGCCCACGCTGCCGGAGAAGGGCGCCCCCGAGGTCGACACCGGGCCGCCCACCGCCCCCGACGGCGACATCGACACAGGATCCGATTCCTGAAGTTTCCCCGGATGGTCACCGAAACCGGTGGCCATCCGGCGTTTCCGGGCACGACCAAATGCGGATTTCGCTAGGCTTTTCCGCATATGACCACTTATCTCCGGCAGGCCGCGCTGGCTGTCGCCGTACTCTCGCTCGCCGCCTGTTCCGGCACCGAGGCCGCGGCCCCGGCCGCGACGGTCACCGTGACCGCCTCCCCGTCGCCGCTCGCCACGGTCACGGCCACCCCGGCGGCCGCCTCCCCCAGCCCCCTCGCGTCGCCGTCGCCGACGGCCCCACCGGGGAACCAGGTGTTCGAGCCCTCCGAGGAGTACGACCAGAACGACGTCATCGGGGCGAGACAACCGAAGATCAAGGGCACCAAGTTCCAGTTCGACCCCGGGCACGACTTCACCAAGCGCATCAGCCCCAGCGCCGACGGCATCCTGCGCGGCCGTTTTGTCACCATGCAGGACGGGGACACCGCCGAGTACGTCCCAGTTCGCTGGGACGGCGGCACCTACGTCGGCCCCGCCGAGGGCGACGTCACCGCCTACGCCGCGCCGCTGGCCCCCGGCGTGGTCTACCTGAGCGCCACCGGCTGCACCGGCAACGACCAGACGATCAACGGCGACGCGCTCGGCACCGAGCGCTGCACCCGCGCGCGACTCGCCGAGCACGCCCGCGAAGGCCGCCTCACCGCCCTGATCACCGTCGCGAACGGCCAGGTCACCAAGGTTGTGGAGATCTACTTCTGACCGCCCGGGAGGCCTGCGGGAGCGCCCGGGGACAATCCACTTCATGATCCCTATGTCGTTCCGCCATTCGGGGCATAGGGTGATGTGATGGATCGTCGCATCTTCGGGCTGGAGAACGAGTACGGCGTCACCTGCACGTTCCGGGGGCAGCGCAGGCTGTCACCGGACGAGGTGGCGCGCTACTTGTTCCGGCGAGTGGTGTCCTGGGGCCGATCGAGCAACGTCTTCCTCCGCAACGGCGCGCGTCTGTACCTGGACGTGGGCAGCCATCCCGAGTACGCCACGCCCGAATGCGACAACGTCGTGGAACTGGTAACCCACGACAAGGCGGGCGAGCGCATCCTCGAAGGTCTTCTGGTGGACGCCGAGAAACGGCTCCGCGAGGAAGGCATCGCCGGGGACATCTACCTGTTCAAGAACAACACCGACTCGGCCGGGAACTCCTACGGCTGCCACGAGAACTATCTGGTCGGGCGGCACGGCGAGTTCGGCCGCCTGGCCGACGTGCTCATCCCCTACCTGGTCACCCGCCAGATCATCTGCGGCGCCGGCAAGGTGCTGCAGACCCCGCGTGGAGCGGTCTACTGCGTCTCGCAGCGGGCCGAGCACATCTGGGAGGGCGTCTCCTCGGCGACCACCCGGAGCCGCCCGATCATCAACACCCGGGACGAGCCGCACGCCGACGCCGAGCGGTTCCGCCGCCTGCACGTCATCGTCGGCGACTCCAACATGAGCGAGACCACCATGCTGCTCAAGGTCGGCGCCACCGACCTGGTGCTGCGGATGATCGAGGCCGGGGTGGTGATGCGCGACCTGTCGCTGGAGAACCCGATCCGGGCCATCCGCGAGGTCTCGCACGACATGACCGGCCGCAGAAGGGTCCGGCTGGCCAACGGCCGGGAGGCGTCCTCGCTGGAGATCCAGCAGGAGTACCTGGGCAAGGCCAAGGACTTCGTGGACCGGCGCGGCGGCGACGAGACCAGCAAGCGCGTGCTGGAGCTCTGGGAGCGCACCCTGCGGGCGGTGGAGACCGGCGACCTGGACCTGGTCTCCCGGGAGATCGACTGGGTCACCAAGTACCAGCTGATTGAACGTTACAGAAAGAAGTACGACCTGCCGCTGTCCTCGCCGCGGGTCGCCCAGCTGGATCTGGCCTACCACGACGTGCACCGCCGCCGCGGCCTGTTCTACCTGCTGCAGAAGCGCGGCGCGGTGGAGCGGGTGGCCTCCGACATCAAGATCTTCGAGGCCAAGTCGGTCCCGCCGCAGACCACGCGGGCCAGGCTGCGCGGCGAGTTCATCCGCAGGGCGCAGGAGAAGCGCCGCGACTTCACGGTTGACTGGGTGCACCTGAAGCTGAACGATCAGGCCCAGCGGACGGTGCTCTGCAAGGACCCGTTCCGCAGCGTCGACGAGCGGGTGGACAAGCTGATCGCCGGAATGTGATCTCCTTACGCCATCCTGACAGCGGGTTCGGGTAGTGTGACGCGAACCCGCTGTCTGACTCTCCGCTGCCTTCCTGAGGATTCCCATCATGCGCCGCCGCACGGCCATCGCCGCCGCCGCTCTTCCCTTGCTTCTGACCGCTGTCGCGTGCGGCACCGCCCAGAAGACCGCCACCGGGGCCAGCCCCGCAGCCACCCCGGCCGGCTCGGCCGCCGCCAGCGGCAGCGCCCCCGCGCCCAGCGCCGCGGCCTCACTGACCGGGCCGCTCGGCGACGCCAAGAACATCAAGGTCGACGGCTCCGCCGGCACCATGCCGAAGGTCACCTTCCCCACCGGGAACCCGGCCCTGACCTCCTCGGCGCGCGTGATCGCCCCCGGGGACGGCAACGCGGCCAAGGACGGCGACACGCTGGTCGCCAACGTGAGCGTCTACACCTGGGACGGCAAGGAGAACAAGACCGTCGGCTCGGCGTACGACAAGGGAACGCCCGAGTTCGTGCCGGTCAACCAGAACCTCCCGAAAGTGCTGCACGACGGCCTGGTCGGGTTGAAGCCCGGGGGCAGGGTGCTGGTCGTGATCGCCAAGGACAGCCTCGACCAGGCGATGATCGACAACGCCAAGCAGCAGGGCACCGACTTCGGGGTGACCTCGCAGGTGCTGGTCATCGACATGGTCTCGGCCGCCGCCAGGGCCGCCGTGGGCAACGCCACCGACCCCGGCATCGAGGGCGTCAAGCTGGTCAACCCGGGCGGCGAGACGGCCCCCGAGCTGACCACCAAGACCGCGGCGCAGCCGCCGAAGGACCTGGTCGTCAAGACCGTCATCAAGGGCGACGGCCCGAAGGTGAAGGAGACCCAGACGGTCATGGTGCACTACACCGGCAAGATCTGGGGCAGCGACCAGGAGTTCGACTCCAGCTGGAAGCGCGGCGAGGCCACCCAGTTCGCGCTCAGCCAGGTCGTCAAGGGCTGGGCCCAGGGCCTGACCGGCGTCGCCGTCGGCAGCCGCGTCGTCATCACCATCCCGCCGGAGCTCGGCTACGGCAAGGAAGGCCAGGCCGAGGCCGGCATCAAGGGCACCGACACCCTGGTGTTCGTGGTGGACGTGCTCGGCGCCGTCTGATCGTTGCGCCGGAGCCCTCCTCCCCGCGAGGGAAGGAGGGCTCCGGCGTTTCCGTACACTCCGGCTGTGGACAGTGATGAGGCGGTGGCCCTGCTCGGAGATCCGGTGCGGCGGGAGCTGTACCGGTTCGTGGTCGGGCGCGGCCGGGCGGTCGGGCGGGCCGAGGCGGCGGAGGCGACCGGGGTGGCCCGGGGCCTGGCCGCCTTCCATCTCGACAAGCTGGTCGACGCGGGGCTGCTGACGGCGGAGTTCAAGCGGCTGGGGGAGCGGACCGGGCCGGGCAGCGGGCGGCCCGCGAAGGTGTATCGCCGGTCGGGGACCGAGCATCTGGTCAGCCTGCCGCCCCGGGACTATCGCACGGTGGCGCTGATCCTGGCCGAGGTGGTCGACCTGCTCGGCGGCGACGAGCTGGCCGAGGAGGCCGCGCGGCGGGCGGGCCGGAAGCTGGCCGCCGGCGCGTCCGGGCCGGTACGGGAGACGCTGGCCCGGCAGGGCTACGAGCCCTACGAGGAGGACGGGGTGCTGCGGCTGCGCAACTGCCCCTTCCACGTGCTGGCGGGGGAACATCCGCTGCTGGTGTGCTCGATGAACCTGTCGCTCTGCCAGGGGCTGCTCGACGGGGCCGAGGGCGTGACGGCCCGGCTGGACCCCAGGCCCGGGGAGTGCTGCGTGGTCATCTCTAAAAATAATAGGAATTGACATAGAAGGCGGGGCTGGGAATCCTGGGGTCATGCATCTGGCCCAGCTGAACGTCGCGCATCTGCTCGCCCCCCTCGACTCCCCCCAGCTGGCGGAGTTCGTCGCCCTGCTGGAACCCGTCAACCTGCTCTCCGACAGCTCGCCGGGGTTCGTCTGGCGGCTCAAGGGCGGGCCTGATCCCACCGACACCGTGCAGCACGACTACGGGGACGAGCTCGTGATCAACTTCTCGGTCTGGGAGTCGCGGGAGACGCTCTGGAACTTCGTGTACCGGTCCCGGCATCTGGCCGTGTTACAACGACGGCGGGAGTGGTTCCAGCGGGTCGCGGCGCCGTACAGCGTGATGTGGTGGGTGCCGGAGGGGGAGCCGCCCACGCTGGCGGAGGGGATGGCCCGGCTGGACCGGCTCAGGGCCGAGGGGCCCGGACCGGAGGCGTTCACATTCAAGGACTTCTTTTTCAATGAGAAACTCGTTCCATAGACAGCCGCATAGCCGCCGTCCAGGCGACTCACCGCTGCGGCCGCCCATTTCACGACTTTCTCATTGACCCGATCAGCGTGTGATGACCGACCAGTCGAAGGTGTGGCCCTTGGGGCCGATGGCGGCCACGCTGAGGGTGTCGTCGCCGGTGACCTGGACGGCCACGAAGTGGTGGCGTTTGCGGGCGGCGGCCCGTTTGGGCAGGCCGGGGCAGCCGTACTTGATCGGGTAGAGGCCCGCGCCGCCCCCGCCGGTGACGATGTAGTTGACCCCGTTGGGGGAGATGAAACGCTGGTAGTTGTGGTCGTGGCCGTTGAGGACCAGGGCGACCCGGTGCCGTTCCAGGATGGGCACCCAGTGCCGGTCCACGGTCGGGGTCGAGCTGTGCAACGAGCACGACCAGGCGGGCTGGTGGAACACCACGACCCGCAGCCGGGGCCCGGCGGCCGACAGCTGGCGGTCCAGCCAGCCGGCCTGCTCGGCGTGGTCGCGGTTGGCGTCCAGGAACAGGAACTCCACCCCGGGCAGCCGCTTCGCGAACGGCGGCGTGGGCAGGCCGAGGGTCTTCAGCTGCTGGGCGGCGTGTCCCGCCTGCACGTCGTGATTGCCGAGCGCCGCCCAGAGCGGGGCTTTCAGCCCCTTGTAGGGCTTGGTGAGCACGGCGGGGAACTTGTCGGGACGGCCATCGGGATAGACGTTGTCCCCGGTCGTGATGATCGCGTCGACGCGGTGCCGGGAGGCCCAGCGTTTCATCGCCGCCGCCACCCGCCGCTGCGCCTTCCCGCCGGTGCCGAAGTCGCCGATGGCCAGGAAGCCGATCTGCTGGGGATCGCTCGGCACCGATCCCGCCACGGTGGCGGAGGTGCTCGGGACGGGCTCCCGGTCCGCTCCGGACTCGGCGCTCGACCCTGAGCACGCCGGGACCGCCAGCAGGGCGGCACCCAGCAGGGCGGCCCGGACTTTCCGCGCTGTTCTTCTCGCGTTCATGCGTCGGATGCTAGAAGTCACGCCCGCGCTGAGCTGGTATTTCAGGCCAGAAGCGTGGCGGTGTGGCGGCCCGCGGCGGCCGCCGCCAGGAAGTAGGCGCGGTCCTGGTCCAGGTTCCTGCCCATCGTCGACAGGGTGACGGGGGACTTCCGGAGCGCCTCGTACAGCCCGCCGACCGGCACCTCCACGAGGATGTGGCGGGAGGCCAGGTCGGCCGACTGGTAGCGGATCTGGTCGCCGAACTCGCCCGGCAGCGCGGGCACCACCACCTCGGCGGGGGAGAGCGCCACCCGGCCGTACGCGGTGAGCGAATGGTGCGACACCCCGACGTGCCGGTCCCGCTGGTCGCCCTCGCTGATCCGCAGCGCCGCCACCGGGCGCCCGCCGAGCACCCCGGCCGCGTTGATCGCCTCCCCGGCCATCACGCCGGAGAAGCCCCAGCGGGTGCCCGTGCCCAGATTGCCGGGCCCTTGGGCGATGATCGCCACGTCGGCCTTGAGCACGTGCCGGGCGGCCAGCAGGGCGGTGTGCGTGGTCACCGCCTCCACGTCCCCGCCGAACGCCTGCCCGGCCGTCACCACGCCGCACAGCCAGCCGATCTCCCGTAGCCGGGCGCAGGACATGGAGAACCAGGCGGGGAGGGCGCCGCCGTCCTGCATCACGTACGCCACCCGGATCTCGGGGCGGGAGGCGTACAGGCCGCAGAGGATCGGCGGGAGGGCGGAGTGCAGGTCGGCCACCACGACGGGCATGCCGTCCAGGGTGTCGGCGTCGCGGAGGAGCTCGTGGTGGGGCGAGTCCTGCTCGTCCGCGCCCTGCACGGTGGCCTGCAACGGCGTGTACCGCGCCTTCACCAGGTGGCCGGGACCCACCGGATCTTGTGGCAAACGGTCTGGAATCGCCACCACCATGGCGTAACCTCCCGTACCGAGGCCCATCGCGAGTGCGGTCGTGTTCAGGAGCACCGCGTCGCCGGGTTCCGGACGGCCCACCAGCGGGGGATAGGCCAGCGCCCGGCACTGGGTTCCGTCTTCGACGGACACCTCCAGTTCCACCGCGCCCGGCCAGTCACGCCTGATCCCCAGGACCTCGCCCTTGCGCCATCTGATCACCTGGAAAAGGGTAGCGTTCTTCATCGGAGAAGGAGGGGAGGGGCCATGTCCCGGCGGAAGACCGAGCGATTGCTCAATCTGGTGATCTGCCTGCTCTCGACCCGGCGGCCGCTGAGCGCGGAGCAGATCCGCCACGTCGTCCCGGGCTACGACCCGGACAACGACGAAGCCTTCCAGCGCATGTTCGAGCGGGACAAGAACGAGCTGCGCGAGATCGGCATCCCGATCGAGGTCAACAAGGACCCGTGGGAGGACGATCCCGGCTACCGCATCGTCCGGCAGGCCTACGAGCTGCCCGAGATCACCCTGGAACCCGACGAGGCCGCCGTGCTGGGTCTGGCCGCGCAGGTCTGGCAGCGGGCCAACCTGGCCGAGGCGGCCAGCGGCGCGATGCTCAAGCTGAAGGCGGGCGGGGTGGAGACCGATCTGGTGGAGGGCCCGCTGGAGCTGCGGGTGGACACCAGGGACGCCTCCTTCCCGACCTTGTGGGAGGCGGTCAGGGACCGGCGGGTGGTGGCCTTCGACTACCGCTCCTCCGGCAGCGAGTCGGTGCTGCGCCGGGTGGTCGAGCCGTGGGGCGTGGTCAGCCGCCGCGGCCGGTGGTATCTGGTCGGGCACGACCGCGGCCGCGACGACACCCGGGTGTTCCGGCTGAGCCGCATCGCCGGCCCGGTCGCCCCCGTCGGGCGGCCCGGCGCGGTCCGCGTGCCCGACGGCATCGACCTGCGCGCCCAGGTGGGTTACGCGGGCGAGGAGTTCCCGGAGCGTACGGCGCTGCTGCGGGTGCGCCCCGGCACCTGCCAGGGGTTGCGGCATCTGGCCAGGCAGGTCCGGCCGGGAGCCGAGTGGGACGAGGTGGAGCTCGCGTTCACCGACGCGGAGCGGCTGGCCGGGTGGATCGCCAGCCTCGCCGCCGACGCCCAGGTGATCGACCCGCCGGACGCGCGGGAGGCCGTCATCCGCCGCCTGAAGGGGGCTCTGCAGTGAACGACCGGCTGCCGCGGCTGCTGGCGCTCGTGCCGTACCTGATGTCCCATCCCGGGGCGCAGGTGCCGGAGGTGGCGCGGCTGTTCGGGCTGAACGAGAAGCAGCTCATCGACGACCTGCAGCTGGTCTGGATGTGCGGGCTGCCGGGGCACACCCCCGGCGACCTCATCGACGTCTCCTGGGACGGCGGCGAGATCCTCATCGACAACGCCGAGACCATCGCCCGGCCGCTGAAGCTGGGCGTGGACGAGGTCAGCGCTCTGCTGGTGGCCCTGCGGCTGCTGGCCGAGCTGCCGGAGTTCGCCGGGACCGAGGCGCTCGGGCGGGTCATCGCCAAGCTGGAGCAGGCCGCGGGCGACGGCGCGGCGGCGGTCAGCAACCAGGTCGCGGTGGAGGTGGACGCCGCGCCCGGCGCGCTGGCCACCGTCACCACGGCGGCCAGGCACAAGCGGCGGGTGTCGCTGCGCTACTACGTGCCCGGCCGCGACGAGGTGACGCCGCGCGAGGTCGACCCGCTCCGGGTGGTGCTGGTGGACGGCCACCACTACCTGGAGGGCTGGTGCTACCGGGCCGAGGCGATGCGCATGTTCCGGGTGGACCGCATCCTCGCGGTGGACATGCTGGACGTGGCCGCCGACCCGCCCGCCGAGGCCGAGCCCATGGACGTCGCCGACGGCGTGTTCCGGCCGTCGGAGAGCGACGAGCTGGTGGAGCTGGAGGTCACCCCGGCCGGGCGCTGGGTGTCGGAGTACTACCCGGTGGAGAGCCTGGAGGAGCTCGGCGAGGGCCGCCAGCGCGTCACCCTGCGGGCGCGTGACCAGACCTGGCTGGTACGGCTCGCGCTCCGGCTGGGCGACTCCGGCCGCGTGATCAGGCCCGAGTCGCTGGCCGAACGCGTGACCGAGACGGCCAAAGAGGCCCTGGCCAACTATTACTGAGGGGCGTCATGATCTGGATCTATGCCGCGGTCGGGCTGGGCGTGGCCGGGCTGGCCGTGCTCGGCGTGCTGACCGCGCGGGTTCTGGTGGCCGCGCGCGGGCTCGGGCGGGAGCTCGACCGGGCCAGGAAGCGCATCGAACCCGCGCAGGCCCGGTTACGCGCCGAGATCGGGAATCGTCCTTCCGAAGGATGACATAGCCCCTGTTGGAAGGGCATGGTGATGAGTACTGCCCGCACGGCGTACCATCGGGCTGAGACGTGCAGGCGCACCATCGGCCCCGTAAGGAAGTGTCATGCCAAGCTTGGGACCCACTGAGCTGATAATCATCGGGCTCATCGTCATCCTCCTGTTCGGCGCGAAGAAGCTTCCGGACACGGCTCGGGCGCTTGGGCAGTCGCTGCGGCTGTTCAAGAAGGAAACCAAGAAGATGAACGACGAGGACGAGGAATCGACGGTCGTGAAGGCTCAGGCCGAGACCGTGCCGCCGCCCCCCGCGCAGATTCCCCCGGTCGTCCCCGCCGCCGCCAACCCGGCGACCCCCTCGGTCGAGGACCGGCTGCGCACGCTTGAGGAAGAGAACGCCAAGCTGCGCGCCTCGCAGGCCGACAAGCAGAACTGAACGCTCCTTCCCCTAGCCCAGGAATCGTCCAATGGCGCTGCTGAAACGGTCGACTCCCGCGGCCGCGAGTGACGACGACGGCCGCATGTCGCTCATGGATCACATCCGTGAGCTGCGCAACCGCATCGTCAAGATCATTCTTGGCATTGTGGTGGGAACGATCGTCGGGTTCATCTTCTTCGACCCGATCTGGGATTTCATGACCGGGCCGTTCTGCCGGCTGCCTTCGAATCTCCGGCTGGGCAACAGCACCAGCACCGACTGCAACCTCAACCTCGTAGTCGGCAGCGTGACCGGGGGCATCTTCATCAACCTCAAGGTCGCGTTCATGTTCGGCCTGGTGGTGGCCGCGCCGATCTGGCTGTATCAGGTCTGGGCGTTCGTGACCCCGGGTCTGTACCGCAACGAGAAGAAGTACTCCTACACCTTCCTCGGCCTCGCCGTGCCGCTGTTCCTGGCCGGGTCCGCGCTGGCGTACCTGACCATGGACAAGGGCCTGTCGCTGCTGCTGGGGTTCGTGCCGGAGAACGCGGTCCCGCTGATCGATGTCAACGACTATCTGTCGTTCCTGATGCTGATGCTGGTCATCTTCGGCGTGTCCTTCCTGCTGCCGCTGCTGATGGCCTTCCTGAACATCATCGGCGTGCTGCGCTACTCCGCCGTGGCCAAACATCAGCGCATGGTCGTGTTCCTGATGTTCGTGTTCGCCGCGATCGCCACCCCGAGCCAGGATCCGTTCACCATGCTGGCCCTGGGCCTGCCGATGATCGCGCTGTTCTACCTGGCGCTGGCGTTCATGTACTTCCGTGACCGCAGGCAGGACGCGCTGGACGCGCAGCGGGCGCGGGCTCTGGAAGAGGAGCTCGACGGCCCCAGCGTTCCGGCCGACGATTAGTGGCGGGCGAGCTCGTCGTCGTGGTGAACCCGGCCGCGCGTGGCGGGCGGGGGATCCGGTCGCTCGACCCGGTCCTGGCGCGATTACGGGCCGGTGGCCGGGAGGTCTCGGTCCTGATCGGAGATTCGGCTGAGGACGCGATGGCCCGGGCGCGTACGGCTGTCGCCGCCGGGCCCGCCGCCCTCGTCGCGTTCGGCGGGGACGGGCTGGTGCATCTGGCCGTCCAGGCGGTGGCCGGCACCGGCGTGCCGCTGGGGATCATTCCGGCCGGGACCGGCAACGACATCGCCGACGCGGTCGGCATCCCGCGTCGTGACCCGCTGCGGGCCGTGGACGCGGTGCTCGGTGGACGCGTGCGGGTGATCGACGCGGCCCGGATATCTCCGGGCTCGCGGTGGTTCGCCGGGGTTGTCGCGTGCGGCTTCGACTCCCGCGTCAACGAGCGCGCCAACCGGATGACCTGGCCGCCCGGCATGTCGAAGTACATCCTCGCCCTGGTCCAGGAGCTGCGCTCGTTCACCCCGATCCCGTTCACGATCACGGTCGACGACCAGGTGATCAAACGGGAGGCCATGCTGGTGGCGGTGGGCAACACGCGCTCGTACGGCGCCGGGATGCGGGTGTGCCCCGACGCGGCACCCGACGACGGCCTGCTGGATGTGATGATCCTGGCGGCCATGCCGAAGACCGCGTTCCTGCGCGCCTTTCCCAGGGTCTACAAAGGCACCCATACCGCCCTCCCGGCGGTGCACCTCCTGCGCGGCCGCACGGTCACCCTCGACGCGCCGGACACGATCGCGTACGCCGATGGCGAACGGGTCGGCCCCACGCCGCTCAGCTGCTCCGTGGAACCGGGGGCGTTGCGGGTGCTGGTGCCGTGAGCATGCCGTACAAAAGGGAATCTACTTTGTAAAGGCGCGAGGCCGGGCGCGGGACGGCCGTAACGCGGATATCGGTAGGGTTGACGGCATGAGCACGCCTGCGGAACGCTACGCCGTCTTCCGAGAGCAGCAGACCGAGAGCGGCCCGGCGCTCACCTCGTTCCGCGAGCTGTATGACTTCGGCCTCGACGAGTTCCAGGTCGACGCCTGCCAGGCGCTGGAGGCGGGCGATGGAGTGCTGGTGGCGGCCCCCACGGGCTCGGGCAAGACGGTGGTCGGGGAGTTCGCCGTGCACCTGGCCCTGGAGCAGGGCCGCAAGTGCTTCTACACCACGCCGATCAAGGCGCTCTCCAATCAGAAGTACAACGACCTGGTCCGGCGCTACGGCGCGGCCAAGGTCGGCCTGCTCACCGGCGACAACAGCGTCAACGGCGAGGCCCCGATCGTGATCATGACGACCGAGGTGCTGCGCAACATGCTCTACGCCGGGTCCGGCACCCTGGCCGGGCTCGGCTACGTGGTCATGGACGAGGTGCACTATCTGGCCGATCGGTTCCGCGGCGCGGTCTGGGAGGAAGTGATCATCCACCTGCCCGAGTCGGTGCGGGTGGCAGCACTGTCGGCCACGGTGAGCAACGCCGAGGAGTTCGGCGAGTGGCTCGGCGAGGTGCGCGGCGACACCACGGTGATCGTGGACGAGCACCGCCCGGTGCCGCTCTGGCAGCACATGCTGGTCGGCAACCGCCTCTACGACCTGTTCGCCAACGAGGACGGCGCGACCAGGATCAACGCCAGCCTGATGCGCCTGTCCCGGGACGAGCAGCGGCTGGCCAACACCCGCGGCAAGCGCGGCTACCTGCGCCCGCGCCGCAACGGCCACGACCGGGCGACGACCATCGAACGGCTGGACGCGGAGGGCCTGCTGCCCGCGATCACGTTCATCTTCTCCCGGGCCGGGTGCGACGCCGCCGTCCAGCAGTGCCTGGCCGCGGGGCTGCGGCTGACCAGCGACAAGGAGCGGCACGAGATCCGCCAGCTGGTGGACGAGCGGACCGCCCACCTGCCGGACGAGGACCTGGCCGTGCTCGGCTACCTGGAGTGGCGGGACTGCCTGGAGCGCGGCCTGGCCGCCCACCACGCGGGCATGCTCCCGGCCTTCAAGGAGGTCGTCGAGGAGCTGTTCACCAACGGCCTGGTGAAGGCGGTGTTCGCGACCGAGACGCTGGCGCTGGGGATCAACATGCCCGCCCGCTCAGTCGTGATCGAGAAACTCGACAAGTGGAACGGGGAGACGCACGCCGACCTGACGCCGGGGGAGTATACGCAGCTGACCGGGCGGGCCGGGCGGCGCGGCATCGACGTGGAAGGCCACGCGGTGGTGGTCTACCAGCCGGGCCTGGATCCGATGAGCGTGGCCGGTCTGGCCAGCACCCGGACCTATCCGCTGCGGTCGAGCTTCCGGCCTTCGTACAACATGGCGGTCAATCTCGTCGGCCAGGTCGGGCGGGAACGCGCCCGCACGCTCCTGGAGGACTCCTTCGCCCAGTTCCAAGCTGACCGGGCGGTGGTCGGGCTGGCCCGGCAGCTGCGCAAGTCGGAGCAGGCCCTGGAGGGCTACGCGGAGGCGATGACCTGCCATCTGGGGGATTTTCCCGAGTACGCGGCGATGCGCAGGCGGCTGTCGGACCGCGAGGCCGAGATGGCGCGGCAGCGCGGGGCCGCCCGGCGGGCGCAGGCCGTGCAGAGCCTGGAGGAGCTGAAGCCCGGGGATGTGATCCGGATCCCCGGGGGGCGGCGGGCCGGGCTCGCGGTGGTGCTCGATCCGGGGCTCGGGCCGCGCGGGGAGGGGCCCACGCCGACGGTGCTGACGGTGGGGCGGCAGGTCAAGCGGCTGGCGGCGGTGGACTTCCCGGTGCCGGTGGAGCCGGTGGACCACATCCGCATCCCGAAGAACTTCAACGCGCGCAGCCCGAAGGAGCGGGCCAACCTGGTCTCGACCATGCACGCCAAGCTGGGCGACCGGGATCTGGGCAAGCCTGCCCGGGCGCGCGACCACGCCACCGAGGACGAGGAGATCAACCGGCTGCGCCGGGAGCTGCGCCAGCATCCCTGCCACGGGTGCGACGAGCGGGAGGACCACGCGCGCTGGGCGGAGCGGTACTACAAGCTCCAGCGGGAGACCGAGGCGCTGCGCCGCCGGGTGGAAGGGCGGTCGCACGTGATCGCCCGGACCTTCGACCGGGTCTGCGGGGTGCTGGACCAGCTCGGCTACCTGGACGGCGAGACCGTCACCGACCAGGGGCGGCGGCTCGCCCAGCTCTACACCGAGCTCGACCTGCTCACGGCCGAGTGCCTGCGGGCCGGGATCTGGGAGAAGCTGGATCCGGCCGAGCTGGCGGCCTGCGTGTCCTCGCTGGTGTTCGAGTCCCGCCAGTCCGACGACACGCGCAGCCCGAAGATCCCGGCCGGGGGCGCCAAGGAGGCGCTGGCCGCGATGCTGCGGCTGTGGGGGGAGCTGGAGGGCATCGAGGAGGACCACGGCCTGTCGTTCATCCGCGAGCCCGACTTCGGGTTCGCCTGGGCGGCGTTCCGGTGGGCGAAGGGGCACACCCTGGACGCGGTCCTCACCGACGGCGACCTGGCGGCCGGCGACTTCGTGCGCTGGGTCAAGCAGCTGCTCGACCTGCTCGGGCAGCTGCGGGACGCGGCGCCGAAGGGCAGCAAGGTGCGCGACAACGCGGGCAAGGCGGTCGACGCGCTGCGGCGGGGCGTGGTGGCCTACTCCTCGGTCAGCTGATCCTGCTGAACCGGACCTCGCGCTTGTTCGGGTCCGCGCGCACCAGCCGGACCCGGATGCGCTCGCCGAGGGGGAGCCCGTCGCCGTCGCAGCGGGCGATCACGGCCGGGTCGGTGACCTGGACGTGGCCGCCCGGCTTGTCCTCGGCGACGTCGACCACGACCGCGTCGAACTCCTCGCCGACCCGCTCGTGCAGCACGAACGCCTCGACCAGGTCCACGCAGGCCCGGTCGGCCCCGCCGGTCCTGCGCCCGGCCGCCCGCATCTGCTCGGGCAGCACCACCAGGGCCTCCTCGACCCGTTCCGGCACGGGTTCCCCGGCCGCGACGGCCAGGCACACCTCGGTCGCGTAACGGTCCACCAGGCGGCGCAGCGGCGCCGTCACGTGCGCGTACGGACCCGCGATGGCGGCGTGTTCGGCCAGCCGGGGCGGCTCCCCGTTGAAGGAGACATACGCCGCGCCGCGCAGCAGCACCGTGGATTCGTGCAGGAAGGCCGCATGTCCGGGAATCTTCGGATCGAGGCCGTGCACGACCTCGCCGTAGGTCGCGCCCTCCGGCCAGGAGACGCCCAGCGCGAGCGCCACCCGGCGGATCTTGGCCAGGTCGCGCGGGTCGGCCGGGGGCAGCACCCGGAGCAGGCCGATCTCGGCGTCCAGCATCAGCTGCGCCGCCGCCATGCCGGTGAGCAGCGAGATCTGCGCGTTCCACGCCTCGCACGGCAGCGGCGTCCGGAACTCCAGCCGGTAGCCGCCGCTCTCCTGCACCACTTCCTGGTCCGGCGTGGGCAGGCTCACCCCGCCCCTGGCCCGTTCGAGCGCCAGCCGGAGCGGGCCGATCTCGGCGAGCAGGCGCAGCGTGCCGTCGGCCCGTCCGGTGTCGACCACGGTCTGCACGTAGTCGTAGTCGAGCCGCTCCCGGCTGCGGACCAGCGCCCGCCGCACGTCCACACCGACGGTGCGGCCCTCGGCGTCCAGGTCCAGGCACCAGAGCGCGGCCGGGCGGACCTCGCCGGGCAGCAGGCTGGCCGCGCCCTCCGACAGCACGGCCGGATGCAGCGGGATCCGGCCGTCCGGCAGGTAGACGGTCTCGCCGCGGGTCCTGGCCTCCAGGTCGATCGCGCCGCCCGGGCGGACGAAGGAGCCGACGTCGGCGATCGCGTACCAGACGCGGTAGCCGCCTCTGGGGCGTTCCTCCAGGCAGAGGGCTTGGTCCAGGTCCATCGAGCCGGGCGGGTCGATGGTCAGGAACGGCAGGTCGGTGCGGTCCTCGCCGGCCGGGGGGCGGGAGGCCACCTGCTCGGCCTCGGCCCGGACCGGCGCGGGGAACGCGGCGGGGAGGTCGAATTCATCGCGGATCCGCTCGAATCCATCGACGAGCCGTGGTTTCTGCGCGTCCGGGACCCGGATCGTTCTGTGCGGCACGCCCATCAACGTAGCGGAGCGCGGACCCCGGGCGGGCGTGTTGCCTCGCCGGGGATGGTCGGAGCCGGGCTTCGGGCGTGCCCCCTTTACCCGCGCCGGGCTGGTGCCTGGATTCCAGCCGTGCGAGTTTCCGGTCCGGGGCATCCGTGTTTTCTTGGGCTCCGCGTGTTTACCCGGCCTGCGCTCGGGCCAGCACGGGCAGCAGGCGGTTGAGCGGGCTGTCCAGGCCGTAGCGGTCGGCGAGTTCGACCAAGCGGGCGGGGTCCTTGGGTTCGGCCGGGACGCGCAGGTCCACGTCCGGGATCGGGGCGTCGTGGGCGACCTGGACGACCGCGGGCGCGACCGCCAGGTAGTCGCGGGCGGCGGCCAGCTTGTTGCGCGCGCCGGCGGGGAAGCCGTCGTCGCCGGTGGCCGCCAGCAGGGCGTCGAGCGAGCCGAACCGGGTGATCAGCGCGGCGGCGGTCTTCTCGCCGATGCCCGGCACGCCCGGCAGGCCGTCGCTCGGGTCACCGCGCAGCGTCGCGAAATCGGCGTACGCGCGGCCGGGAATGCCGTACTTCGCCGTGACGAACGCCTCGTCCACCGTCTGAAGATTACGAATCCCCCTTACAGTGTAAAGGACGTGGCACGGTTTCGCGTCGTCCACCAGCTGGAACAGGTCCCGGTCGCCGGTGACGATCTCGACCGCGCCCTGGTGCCGGACCGCCAGGGTGCCGATGACGTCGTCCGCCTCGTACCCGGCGACGCCGAAGCTGGCGATGCCCAGCGCGGCCAGCACCTCCTCGATCACCGGCACCTGCGGCGCGAGTGTGTCCGGGATCTCCTCCTGGTTCCCGTACGCCACCCGATGCGATTTGTACGACGGGATCGCGGCCACCCGGAACGCGGGCCGCCAGTCGGCGTCCATGCAGGCCACCAGCTGGGTAGGGGAGTGCGACCGGACCAGCGTGGCGATCATGTCGATCAGTCCGCGTACGGCGTTGACGGGCATGCCGTCCGGCGCGGTCATCGATTCCGGGATGCCGTAGAAGGCCCGGAAGTACAGCGACGGGGTGTCGAGAAGCATCAGCACCCGTCTATCGTCCCAGCACCGTTACCTGAGATGTGAGCGAACATGCACTCGGCCTCAGGCAGCCGTGACCTTGCGGTCCGGCGTTCCCCGTCGCCGGGGTTCCCGCTTCACCACCGACCGCCGGGCCATGCCCGGTCTTACATCGGCTCCACGGGCGTTTCCCGTCTCCCCGCAACTCTGGGCGACGTCAAGATCGGCCGCGAGGGCGGCCAAATTGAGCGCGGCGTTGTGGTCCCGGTCGATGACCAGGCCGCACGCCTCACAGGCGTAGGTCCGGACGCGCAACGGCAGCTTGGCTTTCACCGCGCCGCACCCCGAACAGGTTTTGGAAGAGGGGAACCAGCGAGAGCACACCAGCAGCCGCCCGCCGTTCCAGCCGGTCTTGTAGGACAGTTGACGGCGGACTTCGCCCATCCCGGCATCGCAGATGGCGCGAGCTAGCCTTCGGTTGCCGACCATCCCGGCCACGTTGAGGTCCTCGGCCACGACCGTCCCGTAGGTCCGGGCCAGGGTGGTGGTGAGCTTGTGCAGGCCGTCCCGCCGCCGCGCGGCGATCTTGGCATGGACGCGCCTCAGGTCGGACTTGGCCTTCCGCCACCTGCGCGACGGCTGGCGGCGACCGCCGGCGGGGGTGCGTGGGCCATTACGGCGGGCCAGCCGCCGATTGGCACGGCGGAGTTCGCGCAGCGCGGCCTGGTGGTGTTTCGGGTTGGCGATGACCTCACCCGTGGACAGGACCGCCAGGGATTTCACGCCCAGGTCCACGCCGACCACGGCGTCGGCCTGGGCCGGAACACGTTCGGCGTGATCACGTTCGGCTCGGTCGAGTTCGACGGTGAATGCCACATGCCAGCGGCCCGACTCCTCCGCGACGGTCGCCGCGAGGATCCGGGCCGTGCCGCGTTCGAGGTGGCGGGCCAGCTTACGCGTGCTCTCGTGCGTGCGGATCGTCCCCAACCGGGGTAACGTCACGTGGCGGCGATCCGGTTCCAGGCGGATCACCCCGGTGGTGAAGCGCACCGCGAGCCGGGCCTTGTGCCGTTTCTTGAACTTGGGGAAGCCCATCTTCTTGCCCTTGCGGATGCCTTTACGCGAGGCGTCCCAGTTCGCCAGGGCGGCGGTCAGGTTCGCGAGTCCGGTGGAGTAGGCCTCCTTGGAGCATTCGGCCCACCACGGCGCGACCTGACCCTTGACCTGGTTCCAGGCGCGGCGCAAGCCGTACAGGTTCCACGGCACGCTCGGGGTCAGCAACTCAGCGGGCACGCCGTAGGATTTCTCCGCCTCCCGCTGATCCAGGTTTGCCTTCACCAGGGCCAGGCCCCAGTTGAACGCGAAACGGGCTGCCCCGGCGTGCGAGCATAGCGCCTCCTCCTGGGCTGGGGCCGGGTCCAGCGCGAACCGATAGGCCCGCGTGGTCTTCACGCCGTGTCCCCCTTGGTCGCGGTGACCGCGCGCAGCGCGCGGTTCCGTCCGCCGCGTCGCCCGTACAGACCGGCGCACATCGAGGTAAGCACTTCGATCATGTCGCGGACCAGGTCATCGGTGGTCTCGCCGGGATCGGCCACGACGATCCGGCGGCACTGCGCCGCGAGTGCGGCTTCAAGGTACTTGACCCCGAACCGGGCCAGCCGATCCCGGTATTCGACCACGATCACCGCCACTCCCCAGACCTTCCACAACAGTTCGTAACCCCATCGCGAGGAGACACGTATCGTCCTCCGGGCTGGGCCCGCCCGCCGCGTCGATCAGGAACCCGAGGCCCGCGTCGAGATCGTGGTGGCCGATCTTCTCGGCCGCGCTCATGATCAGCTCCAGCCCTTCGTCGATGTCGCGGTCACGCCGTTCCACCAGCCCGTCGGTGAACATGAGCAGCAGATCGCCGGGGCGTAGCCGTACCTTCGAGACGGTGAACGGCGGGTCGGGCGAGGCGCCCAGCACCAGGCCGCGCGGGGCGCGGAGCTGGCGGGCCCGCCCGTCCCTGATCATGATCGGTGCGAGATGCCCGGCCTGCGCCCAGGTGAGCAGCCCGGTCGCGGGGTCGAGCAGGCCCACGATGACGGTGGCGATGGTGTCGTCGAGCCGGTTGAGCACCAGCGCGTTCAGCCACGCCAGCAGCCGGTTGGGCGGGCGGCCGGTCATCGCCAGGCCGACCAGCGCGTGCCGCAGCTGCGCCATCTGGGCGATGGCGGCCATCCCGTGCCCGGAGACGTCCCCGACGGCGAGCAGGACCCGGCCGTCGGGGAGGGTGGTCGCCTCATACCAGTCGCCGCCCAGCGTGGCATAGGGCGGCGCGGCGCCGTCGCCGCGCGGCTGGACCGCCGGCACGTAGCGGACGGCGATGCGGGCGGTGGGCAGGTCCATGTTCGCGCCCGGTTCCGGCAGAATGGCCGCGCGCAAAGCGGCGCCGACGCCGCGTTCCTCGGCCAGCCACTCCTCCTGCCGGTCGAGGCGCGCGCGCAGATCCTGCACCATCTCCGCGGCGGTCAGGGGAGCCTTCATCGAGGGGATGCGGTCGTCCGCGGGGTGGAGGGGCAGCGATTCGCCGCCCACGACGCCGACCATGGTGGGGCTCACTCTCAAAACAGCATCTATCTGGACAATCGAGAACTGGCCGTGATCGGCCTTGCGCGGAGCGTAGCAGTGATTTCCCGGTGATGCGAAGTATTTGGGCTGAGCGGCGGGTCGGAGACTGTCGGCGGGCTCTGCTTAGATGGGGACTTGTGACAACGGAGTCCTCTGAGCTGTATCCGGTGACCAGAATCGACGAGGTCCGGGCGGCCACCGCCGCGGCCGGCCTCGGCGCGCTGCTGCTGACCCCTGGCCCGGATCTGCGCTATGTGAGCGGTTACCACGCGCATGCCCTGGAACGCCTGACCTGTCTGGTGGTGCCCGCCGCCGGGGAGGCGTTCATGATGGTGCCCCGGCTGGAACTGCCGGCCGCGCAGGCGTCGCCCGCCGGGCGGATCGGGCTGGAGTTCGTCCCGTGGGACGAGACCGACGATCCCTATGCGGTGGTGGCCAAACGCCTCGGCGACGTCGGGTCGGTGGGGTTGTCGGACCGGATGTGGGCGATGCAGTCGCTCCGGTTCCGCGACGCGCTGCCCGGAGTCGAGCAGCATCTCGCCGGGCGCGCCCTGGCTGAGCTGCGGATGCGCAAGTCGCCCGCCGAGGCCGCGGCCCTGCGCGAGGCCGGGGCGGCGATCGACGCCGTGCACGAGCAGGTGCCCGGGTTCCTGCGGGCCGGGCGCACCGAGCGCGAGGTCGGCCGCGACATCGCCGACGCGATCATGACCGCCGGTCACGCGGTCATCGACTTCGTCATCGTGGCGTCCGGGCCGAACGGCGCGTCACCGCATCACGACCTCTCCGACCGGGTCATCCAGCAGGGCGACCAGGTGGTGGTGGACATCGGCGGGACCATGCCGAGCGGCTACTGCTCGGATTCGACGCGGAACTACTCGGTGGGCGAGCCCGGTTCCGCCTACGCGGCTTATTTTGAGGTGCTCCGCCGGGCGCAGGAGGCCGCCTGCGACTTCGTCCGGCCCGGGGTGACCTGCGAGGCCGTGGACGCGGTGGCCCGCCAGGTGATCGAGGAGGCCGGATACGGCTCCTACTTCATCCACAGGACCGGGCACGGCATCGGCCTGGAATCCCACGAGGAGCCCTACATCGTGTCGGGCAACACGCGGGCGATGGAGCCCGGTTTCGCGTTCTCCATCGAGCCCGGCATCTACCTGCCCGGCGAGCACGGCGCGCGGATCGAGGACATCGTGGTGTGCGTGGAGAGCGGCGGCGAACGCCTCAACCTGACCACGCGGGATCTCGTGGTCGTGTAGGAGCGTCGCGATGAACGTGGACAGGGTCTCGCCGACGGCCGAAGGCCACGACCTCTTCGACCTGGTGCGGGAACTGGCCGCCAAGGAGGTCGCCCCCCGGGCCGCCGGGGACGAGGCGGCCGGCCGGTTCCCGCGCGAGCTGTTCCGGCTGCTGGGGGCCTCCGGGCTGCTCGGGCTGCCCTATGCGGAGGAGCACGGCGGGGGCGGGCAGCCGTACGAGGTGTATCTGCAGGTCGTCGAGGAGCTCGCCGGGGCCTGGCTGGCGGTCGGGCTGGGCGTGTCGGTGCACACGCTGTCGTGTTTCCCGCTCTCGGCGTTCGGGTCGGCCGCCCAGCGCGCCGAACACCTGCCCGAACTCCTCGGCGGCGAGGTCCTGGGCGCGTACTGCCTGTCGGAGCCGCAATCCGGTTCCGACGCGGCCGCGCTGACCACCCGGGCCGCGCCCGTCGACGGCGGCTACTCCGTCGACGGGGTGAAAGCCTGGACCACCCACGGCGGCGTCGCCGACTTCTACACCGTCATGGCCAAGACCGAGGACGGCATCTCCTGCTTCCACGTCCCCGCCACCACCGCCGGCCTGTTCTTCGGCGCCCCGGAACGCAAGATGGGCATGCGCTCCTCCCCAACCGCCCAAGTCCGCTTCGATGACGTCCGGCTCCCCGCCGACGCCCTCATCGGCGACCCCGGCCAGGGCTTCCGCATCGCCATGGCCGCCCTCGACGGCGGCCGCCTCGGCATCGCCGCCTGCGCCGTCGGCCTCGCCCAGGCCGCCTTCGAGACCGCAACGTCGTATGCCAAGGAACGCCGCCAGTTCGGATCCCGAATCGCCGACTTCCAGGGCATCGGCTTCCTGCTCGCCGACATGGCCACCCAGATCGCCGCCGCCCGCGCCCTCTACCTGGACGCCGCCCGCCTCCGCGACGCCGGCCGTCCGTACGGGACAAAGGCCGCGATGGCCAAACTTTTCGCCACCGACATGTGCATGAAGGTCACCACCGACGCGGTCCAGGTCCTCGGCGGTTATGGCTATGTCGAGGACTTCCCGGCCGAACGCTATATGCGCGAGGCCAAGGTCCTCCAGATCGTGGAGGGCACCAACCAGATCCAGCGCCTGGTGATCAGTCGTGCGCTCACCAAGGATCTGTAGTTCGGTGTTTCCGCTGGTCAGCGGGCTGCTATCCGATCTTTCCTCCGGGCCTGTGATCACCGGAAAGATCGCCGACGTGATCGTGATCACGAGGCCAAATGCCGGTTATTTCCCGTTTATCCCCGTCGATTACGGGCCCGGTGCTGACTTGGTGCTGACCCCCGGCCGGCTATTCGATCATGCTGCCCCGTCATGGCCGCGCCGTAGAGCCGCCGCCTGTGCCTAATATCGGCGGTTTACTTTGCGGCTTGTGGCGGGCGGATTCAGACGCGATCCTGGTCGCCGGGTACAGCGGCCTGACCGTGCCCGAACGTGCGTGCCAGCGGCAGCATCCCAGACCCGGCGCTGGCCAGCCGACTCCGCAAGAAACATATCCGCCCGCGCACCGTACGGATGATCAGCCTCTAACCCGCGGACGAGCCAGGTCTTCCCATGGTTCTGCACTGCTCCCACGACCACCACCGGTGACTACTACCGATTCGGGTAGCGGTCTCGATCATGGCGGAGCAGCGCATGGCAGATTTCCTGACCGGCGATCTGGGAGACACAAATCCCTAGTCTCGTTGACCTGGGATTTCTCGGGTGGACGGTACTGGGCTCGGGCCAGTGACCTCTTCCGTGTCAGTGTAGTTCCGATCATGGTTTGACCTGCAGTTTCTCCAGAAGCCGCAGGTCGGGGCGGAATGTAGGGGCAGGTTGACGCCCGTTCGGAGCGGTTCGGGAACGTCGTTTGCTCCCGCCGGGAGCGCGTCAGGGCGGGAGCAAACGGGAGCACAGGCACCCATACCTATGGCTGGAGGGGCGATGGACGCGGCTGAGCTGCTGGTGCCGAGCCGACTGTGGCGGGCGGTGGAGGTGCTCTGGCCCGGCCGAGCCCTGTCCCACCTGTCGCGGGCGTCTACGGCTGGTACTTCGACCTGGCGCTTGATCCCCGGTTGCCTGCAGGACGGTTGTTGTACGCCGGCATCGCGCCGCGCCGGTTGGCGACGCGGACCAGCAGGCAGAATTTGCGCAGTCGTGTCCGTTACCACTTCCGGGGCGACGCCGAAGGCTGCACGCTGAGGCTCACGCTGGGCTGCCTGCTTGGCCTCGAACTGCGCCGCGTCGGAAGCGGGAGGCGCCTGACCTTCGGTCAAACCGGCGAGCGGGAGCTTTCGGACTGGATGGCTGATAACGCCCGGGTGTGCTGGCTGGCCCATCCGGAACCCTGGGTCGCCAAGACAGAGTTGATCGCAAGCGTGGACCTTCCGCTCAACCTCGACCAGAACACAGGGAACGCCTTCCACCCGTACTTGAGCGATCTTCTATCGTCGGCTCGGGCTCGTGCCCGCTCTTCGCCGATCGCCTCCTGATGGACGTTGCGAGTTGCGAGCCTCGTGGTCGTCAATCCATGCTGCGCATTCGATCGTGCGAGAAGTCCTGCGAACTGCTGTGATCCCGATTGCGCTATCGCAAAGGGCAGGCGGCGACATCTCAGTTAACTGCGATTTGACTGCGCATGATTCTGATGCAGGTGCGAGTGCCGCGTGCCTTAGGGGTGCGAACGCGGCGAGCTGGTTGCGTCAAAACGCGCCCGCCAAACTCGAGGTATTGGCGGCAGCAACCTCCGAGATGCGGTCCGCCAGCCCTTCACAACGTGTCCTGATCGCCTAGTTGTCGCCGAGGTCCGGGGTAGCGAAGTAGTTGACCTCTTGGCCGCTGTTGGAGGCGGTTGTCTGTCTGTGTGTCTGGCGCGCCTCAAGTTGATAGTGCGCCCCCGTAGTTGATAGTGAAATGACAGTACGGGGGTTCTAGTTGATAGCGTAACCCGCTCCTGCAGGGCTGGACAGTGACGCCCACGTGAGCCTGACCTGTCCTGACCAGCGTCGGAGGCTGGGTCACGAAGGCCTTCGTCGGCGGCCGCGGGCGAGCGCTGCGCGGAGTTCATCGAGCGCATTGATGACGGGGAGGAAGGCGCGCAGCAGGTCGGCCAGGGCGTGGGGGAGGCGGGCAGCGGTGTGCAGGATGAGGGTGAGGGCGCCGATGGCGGCCAGGATCGTGGTGGTCATACCCTCAACGTTCGGCTGCATGGTGCGTTCGGTGCATCCGGCCCGGCGAAGTCGGGCGAACCGGCCGGTCAGGGATGGTGGTCGGGGTTAGGCTCCGAACAGTAACCGAATACCGGCGAACGCGTGCATCCCACAGTTCGAGGTGCAGACGTGCCGGGGGTGGTGGTGGTCGACCCCGAGCCGATTCGGACCCGCGCCGATCTACGGGCAGCGTTGGAGCGCCTGTTCCACGCCGACGGCCGTTCCTATTTGGACCTGGCCACCGCCGCTGGCGTCGGTAACGCCACCCTGCACGACATGGTCAACGGGAAGGCCTTCCCCCGCTGGGACACCCTGCAGGCGGTGCTGACCGCGTGCGATATCCCCGACGCCCACCTGGACGCCTGGAAGCAGGCCTATGCCCGAGCCCGCGCCGACCGGCCCGCCTTGCCTGAACTGGACAATCGGCCCGGTCGGCCAATGGAGCTCGTGTGCGATCCGTTCGATCTGGAGGTTCACCGCGCCATCGCCTCCGCCTCTTCGGGCCTGCCGGTGCTGCCGGTCTATGTGGAGCGCGAGCACGACCGTCTCCTGGGGGAGGTGGTGGCGGATGCCGCGGCTGGGGCCAGCCGGATCGCGGTGCTGGTGGGCGGCTCGTCGACCGGCAAGACCCGCGCCTGCTGGGAAGCCCTGAATCCGTTGCGGCTGGTCGGCGACCAGCCGCAGGAGCGGAGTTGGCGGCTGTGGCACCCCATCGGCCCGACCCGCGCTGACGCCGCACTGGCCGATCTGGCCAACATCGGGCCGTACACGGTGGTGTGGCTGAATGAGGCCCAGTTCTACCTGGCCGATATCGCTCTGGGTGAGCGCGTGGCCGCCGGGCTGCGCGAGTTGCTGCGCGACCCGCACAGAGCCCCGGTGCTGGTGCTTGCCACCCTGTGGCCGGAGCGCTGGACCACCTTGACCACCCGCACCGACCCGGACCTGCACGCCCAGGCCCGGGAACTGCTGGACGGACACGACATTCGCGTGCCGGACGCGTTCACCGGTGCCGACCTGGACGCGCTGGCTGGCCACGCCAGCGCGGATCCCCGCCTGGGGGAGGCCGCTGAACACGCCGCGGATGGTCAGATCGCCCAGTACCTGGCTGGGGTGCCGGTCCTGCTGGCCCGCTATATCCAGGCCCGGTCCGCCACCACCGCGCTGATCCACGCAGCCATGGACGCCCGCCGCCTCGGCGCCGGGCCGCACCTACCGCTGGCGCTACTGGCTGGCGCTGCCCCCAGCTACCTCACCGACGCCCAGTGGCAGCAGACCGGCGAGGACTGGCTGCAACACGCCCTGGACTACGTCATCCAGCCTTGTAACGGCATTCCCGGCATCCTGGTCCCGGTCAAGTCCGGCACCCCGCGCAACCAGCGCACTCGCCCAGTGGCCCACCATGCCGCCGCACGGCCGCGGTCGAGCCCAGGGCCGGGGGCGCTGTATCGGCTGGCCGACTACCTCGACCAGCACGGCTGCCGCCACCGCGTCGACCAGATCCCCCCGATCGACTTCTGGGCCTCCGCCGCCACTCACGCCCACCCCGCCGACCTGACGGCACTCGGGCACGCCGCCTGGAACCGCGGCCTGTACCGCGACTCCGCCCAACTGGGCAAACACGCCACCGCACACGGCGATCTCGACGCCGCCTTCGTCCTCGTCTTCCGATTTCACGGCCTGCACCCCGGCGACCATGGCCCCGCCAGCTGGGCCGCCGCCAACCTCCCCCTGGATGACCCATACGCCGTGGCCAATCTGGTGAAAGCACTGCGGAGGGCGGGGGCGCACGACCAGCTCACCGCGCTGCTGGCCCGCGACCCCGCCACCCGCATCTCCCTGGACAACCCGATCGCCGTGGCCGAGCTGGTGGAGGCGCTGCGGAGGGCGGGTACGCGCGACCAGCTCACTGCGCTGGCCGAGCGAGTCTCCACCCACATGTACGTGAACGACCCGTTCGCTGTGGCCGAGCTGGTGGAGCTGCTGCGGAGGGCGGGTACGCGCGACCAGCTCATTGCGCTGCTGGCCCGTGACCCGGCCCACATCGCCCTGGACGACGCGTACGTCGTGGCCGCGCTGGTGACGCCACTGAAGGTGGGCGCCCACAACCGGCTCACCGCGCTGCTGGCCAGCGACCCCGCCGACATCGCCCTGGAAGACCCGTACCTCGTGGCCGAGCTGATGGAGGCGCTGCGGATGGCGGGCGCGCACGACCAGCTCAACGTACTGGCCCGACGGCTACCTGCCGCAGGGCTATTCCGTACGTTCCTCGACATAGGCGACCACCGGGAGCGGTTCAAGTTCGGGCGGGAACCCGACGGCAGCCCTTCCGCGCCGTGGACCTGGGACGACTTGCTGTAACCCTAGGAAATCCGCATTGTCCAGAGCAACTCACCCCGGGCCCGGGATGACATCCAACCGCAACCCACCCCCGGGGACAGGCGTATCTCGGCCTGCCGAGTCGGCGGGTGGCGGGGAGCACCTCCGGCAGTTGGCCGTCTGCCATTTGAATATCGTTCGGCGTTCGGCCGTGCTGATTCGATGTCGGCCTAATTGATAGTGCGGCCGAACGGCATTCAAGGTGATGTGCGATCCGAACCTGGTTCGGTGAGACGCATGACCAATACCGCCGGATACGCTCCCCGGCCGCCCGCCGACCCGGCAGGCCGAGGTGCGCCAGACGCCACCCGCTGCTGCCACCGACCCTCATCGAACCGCAACCGGAGCCGGGGGCAACCTGGACTTACCTCCCCGGCTGATCACCAGCCGGAAGGCGTCCTGGTCAGTGGTCGAGGGCGCGGTCTCGTCGAGCTCGACCGGTGCCGAGCCGGGACGGCTCGCCTGCCTCAACCGTTCCAGACACCACGGCGTCGATCACCCGGCCGGCCGAACCATCGACGGCGACCAGGTACACCTCGGCGCGGATCCGGCGGCGACGCAGGCTAGCCTTGGTCTGTCGACCGTCCGACCGCGTCGAGCGCGGTCAGCAAATGGGTTTCCGGTCGGCAGCCGAGCAGCCGGACCTGCGGCACCGGCGGTGCGGCTTGCGCACGGAACACGCCGGTGACGTCCCCGCAAGTGCCGTAGGGTGTCTCGTCCCGGCCCTGGAGAACGAATTCGGTGACGTCGCCAGGACGTGCCACAGCGTCCGTGCGGTCGTAGATGTGGACGAACCCGTCGAGATCGATGTCCACCGTTTCGGGCATCGTAAGGTTTGGCCGTTGCGCGAGGACGACCAGGTCGCCGAGGCCCTCGCCCCACCAGGACGGCGGCGTGCCTGGCGGCGGCGGAGGCCCCGTTATCGAGATGTCGCCCAGCCAGGCTCGTTCGGTGCCGAGTGCCTCGGCGGGCAGCCGGTCGAGCAGGTCGGCTAGCGCGCCGTCCGGGGTGCAGCCGACGAGCGTGAACCGCTCCCGCGGGCGGGGCGACAGGTCAACGAACAGTCCTTCGATCTCCGCGCACAGCGCCAGCGGGATGTCGTCCTCGTAGAAGCCCTCGAAGCCGACGTCGCCAAGGAGCAGCCAGCGCGGCCGACCGGATGCTCCCACCTCCACCGCCGCTGTTCCGGCGAACGGTCAGCCTCGGGACCGGCGCTCGTCGTCACCCCGCGACCTTACCCGGCTGCGGGGATACGACCTGCTCGGCCAGGCGATCCGGCAGCGCGGGCGCACTGGCGGCCTGCACGAGCACATTCCCTATGACAGATGTATGCGCCCCGGTCCGCCACGACGGTGCCGACCCCGCCCATGTCAACGAAATCTTGGTCGGCATCACGCCCGCTTCGTCCGCCCGTCGGGAGACGAATTCACCGCGCCGTTGACTGCGTTTCGCGACCGCTGACCAAGAGCTGCGGCTTCAGCGTCGGACGACACAAGTCGTCGAAGGGTCGCCCGACGGATCACTCCAGGTCCGCCCACGACCAGGGCGCGGCGGCGCCCCCGTTGGGTTCTCGCCCGAACTTGAACCGCTCCCGTTGATCACCAATTGTGAGGAACGTATCGAATTCCCCTGCGGCGGATAGCCGTCCGGCCAGCGCGGCGGCCTGCTCGTGCGCCCCCGCCTCCCGCAGCAGCTCCACCAACCAGGCCGCGGCGCGCAGCAGGTCGTGCCGGGCGCCCAGGTTGTTGTGCAGAGGGAGGTGGCCGGCGGCACGCTCGGCCAGCGCGGCGGCCTGGTCGTGGGCTCCCGCGTCCCACAACTCCGCCACCAGCCAAGCCACACCAGACGGGTCGTCCAGGGCGATGTGGGCGGCAGGGTCGCGGGCCAGCAAGACGGTGAGCTGGTCCTGCATTTCCGCCTCCCGCAGCTCCTCCATCAGCCTGGCCACGGCGCGCGGGCTGTCCAGAGGGATGTGGCCGGCGGCTCGCTCGGCCAGCGCATTGCTCTGGTCCTGCGCTTTTACTACCCGCAGCTCCTTCATCAGCCAGGCCACATCGGACGGGTCGTCCAGGGCGATGTGGAGTGCGGGGTCGCGGGCCAGCAAGACGGTGAGCTGGTCCTGCACGCCCGCCACCCGCAGCACCCCCACCAGCCTGGCCACGGCGCGCGGGCTGTCCAGAGGGACGTGGCCGGCGGCTCGTTCGGCCAGCGCATTGTGCTGGTCGCGGGCGCCCGCCTCCCACAGCCCTTCCATGAGCCAGGCCACGTCGAACGGGTTATCCAGGGGGATATGGGTGGCGGCTCGCTCCGCCAGCGCAATGTGCTGACCGTGCGCCCCCGCCTCCCGCAGCACAGCCACCAGATGGGCCACGGCGGACACATTGTCCAGAGGGGTGCAGGCGGCGACGCGGTCTGCCAGCGCGGTGAGCTGGCCGTGCGCCCCCGCCTCCCACAGCTCCGTCACCAGCGAAGCTACGGCGGCCGGGTTGTCCAGGGGAGTATCGATGGCGGCTCGCTCGGCCAGCACAGTGTGCTGGCCGAGCGAGCCCGCTCTCCGCAGGTCCTTCATCAGCCGGGCTACGCTGATTGGGTTGTCTAAGGGGATGTGGGTGGCGGCGCGCGCGGCTAGTGCGGTGAGCTGGTCGCGGGCCCCCGCTTTCTGCAGCTCCCCCACCAGCCTTGCCACGTCGTTCGGGTTGTCCAGAGGGGTGTGGGTAGCGGCGCGCGCGGCCAGCGCGGCGACCTGGTCGCGGGCTCCCACGTCTTGCAGCTCCTCCACCAGCCTGGCGACGGCGCGCGGGTCGCCGAGAGGGACATGGGCGGCGAGGTCGCGGGCCAGCAGCGCGGCGAGCTGGTCGCCGGCGCCTGACTTCCGCAGTACCTCCACCAGGTGGGCCACGGCATCCGGGTCGTGCAGGGGGATGTGGGCCGCGGCGCGCGCGGCTAGTGCGGCGACCTGATCGTCAGCCCCGGCATCCCGAAGCGCCCTCAGTAATGTGGCCACGGCGACCGGGCTGTCCAGAGGGATGTGGGTGGCGGCACGTTTGGCCAGCGCGATGAGCTGGTCGTGGGCCCCCGCCTCGCGTAGTGCCCGCACCAGCCTGGCCACGTCGAACGGGTTGTTCACAGTGATGTGGGCGGCGGGGTCGCGGGCGAGTAAGACGGTGAGCTGGTCGTGCTCCCCTGCCTCGCACAGCGCTTCCACCAGCTTGGTCACGGGGTACGGGTCCACCAGAGGGAGGTGGGCGGCGATCCAGCTGGCAGGGCCGGAATCGCTGGGGTGCAGGCTGTGCAAGTGGTCAAAGAGGGCATGGAAGGCGGTGGGGTCGCCGCGGGTAATCGCGTTCTTATGGAACTGGGCGGCGTCCCGGTACAAACCGCGATCCCAGGCGGCATTCCCGAGCGCGGTCAGGTCGCCGGGGTGGACGTAGGCGGCGGCGGAGGTCCAGAAGTCGATGGGCGGGATCTGCTCGTCGCGGTAGTGCCGGCCGTGCTGGTCGAGGAAGTCGGCCAGCCGGTACTGCGGTCCCGCCGCCCGGGCCCGGGAATCCGCGGAGGCTGCTGTGGTGGTTGCTGCGGCGCCGTGGGTGCGCTGGTTGTGGGGCGTGCCGGGTTTGACGGGGGTCAGGATGCCGGGGATGCCGTTGCAGGGGGCGATCACATATTCCAGCGCCCGCTCCAGCCAGTCCTCACCCGTCTGGTCCCATTCAGCGTCGGTCAGGTAGCCGGGGGCTGCGCCGGCCAGCAGAGCCAGCGGCAGGCGCGGCCCGCAGCCGAGCCGGCGGGCGTCCATCGCGGCGTGGATCAACGCCCGGGTGGCGGGCGGGGCCTGCTCGAAGCGGTCCATCAGCACCGGCACCCCGGCCAGGTACTGGGCGATCCGACCATCGGTGGCGTGCGCGGCGGCCTCCCGCAGCCGGGGATCGCCGTCAGCGTGACCGGCCAGGGCGTGCAGGTCGGGGCTGGTGAAGCGGTCAGTCACGCTGATCTTGTGCCCGTCCAGCAGTTCCCGGGCTTGGGCGTGCGGATCGGGCGCATCCGGGCCGGGGCGGGCGGTCAGGATGTCCCAATACTTGGGCCACAGGGTGGCCAGCACCAGCACGGGCGCCCGGCCCGGGTCGCGCAGCAGCCCCCGCAGTCCGGC
The DNA here is from genome assembly GCF_039871605.1 of Acrocarpospora sp. B8E8. Lineage (NCBI taxonomy): Bacteria > Bacillati > Actinomycetota > Actinomycetes > Streptosporangiales > Streptosporangiaceae > Acrocarpospora > Acrocarpospora sp. B8E8. Next base: position 66,300 of record NZ_JBDPLV010000063.1, read on the forward strand.
CGCGACCCGTTCCCCCAGCTGCGAGTCGGCGAGGTAGAACTGGGCCTCGTTCAGCCACACCACCGTGTACGGCCCGATGTTGGCCAGATCGGCCAGTGCGGCGTCAGCGCGGGTCGGATCGATGGGATGCCACAACCGCCACCTCTTGGGCTGGACGCGTAGCCGGTGGAGCGACTCCCAGCAGGCCCGCGTCTTGCCAGTGGAAGACCCGCCCACCAGCACCGCGATCTGGCTGGTCCCGCCCGCTGCGGCCGCCACCACCTCGCCCAGCGCCCAATCATGCTTGCGCTCCACGTAGCCGGGCAGGGCCGGCAGGCCGGGGGGTGGGGGAGTCGATGGCGCGGTGGACTTCCAGGGCGAACGGGTCGCTCACCTCCTGCAGCGGTCGGCCCGGTCGTAACCGCTCCAGTGCCGCTCGGCCCTGCTCGGCCTGCACTGCGGCGCGTGTTCCCTCCGTCCGACGGCTGGCCTCAGCCAGATAGGCGGCACGCCATCGCCCGGCCTCCAGCAGCGCGGCCTCGCCACCGTGCAGTGGCCCGGCACGTTCGGCCTGCACGCGTATCGCGTTCAGAACTGAAAGGACCGGATCGATCCGCTGCGGGAACCGGTCCCCGCGCAGCCATTCCCCGATCGTGGTCGGGCTGACCTGGGCAATCTTGGCCAGAGCGCGGTCGGACGGATGCCCGCCCAGTCGGGTGGTGCGGAAGCCGGCCAGCTCGGCGATCAGCGCGGCGAAGTCGGCTTCCCTCGCCCCGCCCGCAGAGCTCGCCATCACCGCCACCATTCCCGATCATCCGCCAGGGATCGCGCAGGGGTGAGTGTCCCGCCTGCCCCCGAGACACCCGGCCTGGACACAACCTCTGCCTGACTCGCACCCTAGGCCGCCCGCCTGCACCGGCAACCCCGGTGTGTCCGATCTGGGATCGCACTCCTGCGGGACGGCCGCCTGGACGGCCAGCCTCGGCCTCATCCACCGGCCCTTCCAGCCCCACGGGCCCTTCACCGCGACCTCACCGGGGAGCCCCGAGATGACCGAAATGACGCTGACCAAGATCCTGCTTCTGCTGCTGGCCCTGTCTGTCGCGCTCAACATCGCGATCACCGCCGGGCTGATCGCCCACGCCGCCGGAGCGAGCACTGCCCAGGCGATCCTCACCGGCGCAGGCGCGGCCGCCACCAGCCTAGCCCTCTACCTCGCCGCCGTCGCCGCCTACCAGTAAGGCATCGCGCCGGATGGAAGCAGCGGCATCTGAAGGAGCCGCGACAGGAGGTGCCCGAACCGGGTTCGGATCGTACTATCACCTTGAATGTCGTTCGGTCGCGCTGATTCGATGGCAGCCTAATTGATAGCGCCCAGGTCAGCGAGGGTGCCGTTATCAAATAGCGCGGCGCCAGACAGTTGTCTGGAGGCTGCCTACCTGATAGCGGGCTACTGCATCTGATAGTCACTTGAGAGCAGGGCCGAGGTAGTTGATAGCGTAGACCGCTTCTTCGGCGCTGGACAGTGTGGGTATCGGCCTGGCTGGTGGCCCGCGCTCAGCTCCTGGAGGCCACACCCCGCCTGGACGAGGCCGCGGCCGCCCGTGGGACGGGCTGGGGATCGGCAAACGCGGCGTGCTCACCGACGTTGTCCTGGCCACCCGTTGCTGCGGCCGATTAGATGGCTTGCGCCCGCACGCCCTGCGGCACACCTACGCCACCCGGCTCCGCCACGACGGCGCCGACCCCGCCCCGACCACGAGGACGACGTGGCCCTGGTGGTCCTGCGCTCACTCGGCGCGGAGCACCCCGGCCAGCCGGAACCGCCCGGCTGAGCGGGCCGGGAGCGCGGCCAGGACGAGGGCCGCCGCCAGGACGGCCGGGCCGATCGACACCATCGCCCAGAGCGGTGCCGGCGCGACGTAGCTGAGCGGGGTGTTCTCCGCGACCACCCGCCAGAGGGAGCGGCCCAGCGCGAGACCCAACGGCACGCCGACGCCGGCGGCGATCGCCGCGATGGTGAGCGCCTGGGTGACCACGGCGGCCCGCGACTGCGCCGGGGTCAGGCCGAGGGCGCGCATGACCGCGATCTCGTGCCGGCGACGGCGGATGGTGGCGGTCACCGCGTGCGCAACGGCCGCCATCGCGAGCACGCCCAGAAAGGCGCCCAGCGCGATCGGCAGGCCCCGCCCGCCCTGGATCTGGGCCAGTTGGACGGGGATCAGCGCGGGCAGCAAGCCGACCCGCTCGCCTCCCGGCACCTCGTGGAGCGCGGCCTTCAGCCGGGTAAGGACGGAGAAGGGATCCGCTCCGGGGCGCAGCGCGATGATCCCCATGTCGATGTCGAAGGAGGAGAAGAGGGCGGCGTAGCCGTCCGGAGTCGTCAGCGCGCCGTCGGCGTAGCCGTTCGCCGGGCCTTCGGTGACGAATCCGATGCCGGACACCTCGAAGTCCCGGCCACCGCGCGAACCGGTCACCTGGATCCGGTCGCCTTCCACCACGCCCAGCCGCCCGGCGGTTCCCGCCGCCAGCAGGATCTCGCCCGAGTTCGCGGGCGGGCGCCCCGTCACCAGAGCGATGGGCACGCTCCCCGCCACGCTGAAGACGCCGAAGGTTACCTCGCCGACCGCCGCCACGGACATCTTCCTGGCTTCGGCGCCGGTCACGTCCGGGTCCCGGGCCAGGACGGGCAGGATCTCCGCCGACGCGGCTTCGGCGCCGTTGACGCCGAGGAATGCGATGAGCTGGTGGTTCTGTCCGTACCTGATGGGGTTGCGGGCCGCGTCGGCGACTCCGGCGGCGAAGGTGATCGCCGCCATGACGCCGAGCACTCCGATGATCGAGCCGATCAGCGCCGACCGCACCGGCGTCGCCTGCCCGGGACCGCGCCGGCTCCAGCGTTCCAGCGCGAACCGCAGGCCGGCCACGATCGCCACCGGCCAGTTCAGCCGCGCCGCGGCCTCCGCCACCGCCGATCTCCTAGTCGGCCGGTGAGCCGTCGCGCGCAGCGCGTACAAGACGGAGCCAGCGGCGATCACGGGGGGGGACGATCAGGAGAGCGGGGGCCAGCACGAGCCAGTCGACGTCCAGGCCCGGATGGGCCTCGAAAGCCGCGGCGGCGCCGATCGGCAGCCACGCCGAGGCCACGGCCGCCGTCGCTGTGCCGAGCAGGGCGCCCGGGACGGCCGCCGCCGGACCTGCCGCGGCGGCGGCGGCCGTCCGGCGCGGGCCCAACCCGGCGGCCCGCAGGGCCCGCAGCTCGGCCCGGGAGAGTTCGGTCAGTCGGGCCGTGAACTGGGCGATCATGACGATCGCGGCGGCCAGCGCGGCCAGCGCGAACACCCGCAGGACGGCGGCCTCGTATGCCAGCAGCCGGTTGCTCTCATCGTGCCGGACGGAAAGGTCGTCGATCTTGATGTCTGGCGGTCCCGTCGCCTCGGCGAGGCGACGGCGGAAGTCGGCGACGCCGGCCGCGCCGTCCTCTAGGCGGACCAGCCCGGAGGAGAACGAGAGGTTCCGCGTGCCCGTTAAGTTGGCCCGGTACCGGGTGAACAGCCCCGGTGACGGAATGATGACCGCCTCGCCGTCACTGGGATCGGCGAACAACGGCGAGCGGATCACGCCGACGATCCGGGCGCTCACCCGCGGGCCGCGGGCCCGGATGCGGGCGCTGCCGGTCTCCCCGGCTTCCAGGAGGAGGTCCACGTCCTGCGGGCGGTTGAGGATGATGGTGATCGTGTCGCCGACATGCTTGCCGTACCGTTCCATGAAACGCGGCAGAGCCGCCACCTCGTCGGCCCGCGCCGGGTCGGGAAGCCGGCCGTCGAGCAGGATCGGCTGTTCGATGCCCTGCCAGATCCCCGCTCCGGCGGGCGCGGAGGAGGTCCAGCCGAGTTCCACCCCTTCGACGTACAGGGCGGAGGTGAGCAGCGGCGCGACGGCGGCGACGCCGGGCAGGCGGCGGACCAGGTCCCAGTCGAACTCCGGATCCTGGTTCAGGACCTTCACGTCGGCGGGCAGGGTGACGGCGCGCAGCCGGTCGAGCGCGCTCTCGCCGCGCCGGGCCGCGGCCAGGGCCGCTAGGACCGTCGCCGTCGAGAACGCCACCAGCAGGGCGAGCACGGCCAGCCCGCGCCACCGCACCCGGAACTCGTGCCGGAGCCAAAGCAGCAGGAACGTCACGATTCCTCAGTGTCGTCGCCGGGTTCGGTCCTTCCTACCGGGTTAGCCCCACACTCAGTTCGGGTCGCGCTACCAGTCGAATGTCGTTCGGCAGCACTGGCTCGATGTCCGCCTAATTGATAGTGCGCAGGTCAGCGACGGGTACCGATATCAAGTAGGGCGAGTCCAGACATGTTGTCTGGGAGCGGTCTACCTGATAGCGCGCAACTGCACTTGATAGCCAGTTGATACCGGCGCTGAGGTAGTTGATAGCGTAGCCCGCTCCTGCGGGGCTGGACAGTGACATCCTCGTGAGTCCGGCCTGTTCCGACACTCCTGGTGCGTGGGTCCTGAGAGGGCGTCCCATGAGTGAAGTTCGTGGTTGATCGTCGGTTATGCGTCTCGCCAGGTTGGGGTTGTTTCGCCAGTTGCGCGGCGGGCGAGGTTGTCGATCGAGGCGATGCGGATCATGGCGGCGGCGTGGTCGTCGCGGGTCTCGTAATCTCGGGCAAGTCGGCGATGGAGCATCAACCAGCCGAAGGTTCGCTCTACTACCCAGCGGCGTTTGACCACGTGGAATCCGGGCTTGTCGGAGCGTCTGGGGACGACTTCGACATCGATGCCCAACCGGGCGCCGTGCTCGACGGCGGCATTCTTGAACCCGGAGTCGACCCAGGCTTTGCTGATCGTTGGATGGCTGGCGTGGGCCTGGGTGAGCAGGGCCTTGCCGATGGCGTTGTCGGTCGTGCCGGCGGCGACGACGGTGATGGCCAGGAGTAGCCCCAGCGTGTCGGTCATGATGCCCCGTTTGGTCCCGACGATCTTCTTTGCGGCGTCGGTTCCTTGACGGGACACAGGGACGTTGGTGGAGGTTTTCGTGCTCTGGCTGTCGATGACGCAGGCGCTGGGCTCGGGATCACGGCCCTCGGTGACGCGGACCAGCCGGGTCAGCTCGATGCCCAGCCGGTCCAGAATGCCCTCCTTGGCCCAGAGGGAGAAGTACCGGTAGACCGTGGTGTGGGGCGGGAAGTCATGGGGCAGATATTTCCAGGCGATGCCCGTGCGATTGACGTACAAGATGGCGTTGAAGATGTCGCGCAGGCTGGTGGTCGGGTCGGAGACGTGGACGCCGGCCGCCGCTCGGGCGGCCAGGCGCTCGTCTCGCCAGGCGGTCAGGGTGGGTGCGATGAGCGCCCAGCGGGCATCGGACAGGTCGCTGGGGTAGGGGCGGCGCGAGGTCACGCACCAGTGGTAGCCGATCTCGCCCAGGAGGCAAGCATCGTGGAAACGGGCGAGCCCGCACCATCCTGAGATGAGATGGGCATCTGGCATCGGTCCGTCACAAAACGATTGGCGGCACCCGTCCGAGCGGTACCTCAAACCCCATGAACGCGGCCATATCGGACGGCACGGCTGGGGGATGAATGTGGACGCATCGTCCTACCAGATTGTGAGACGCCCTCTGAGAGTGCGTTCCGCGAGCTGATGCCCCTTTTGTCGATGGGATTGGGATAGGTCGGCTGGTCGGAGGCTCGCCGTTCGGGCTATGGGCGCGGCTGGGTGAACAATCCCGGCTCGGTCTCGACGAGGAT